>CAMHQP010000100.1 GCA_946187555.1 uncultured Bacteroidales bacterium | reverse complement strand
CGAGCAGCATCACGTTCTTGATACCGAATTTCTTGAGGAAGAACGGGATCAACAGAATACAAACAGCTTCACATATCTGGCTGATGGAAACGAGCATTGTACTGTGTTTAACGGCAAAAGCTTCCGCGAACTCCGGAGCGGCTGCAAAGCTACCCAAGAACGGAGTCGCAAAACCGTTGGTAATCTGCAGGCTGACGCCCAGACACATACAGAAGATAAAGAACAACGCCATTTTCTTCTCTTTGAAGAGCGTAAAGGCTTTCAGACCTAATGCTTCTACCAGATCCACTTTACCTTCTTTCTTCGAGATCTCGCAGTTGGGCAAGGTCAGCGAGTAAGCGGCGAGCAAGAGGCTCAGACCTCCACTGATAACGAACTGGTGAGCCGTCGATTGGAAACCCATCAGGTCGATACACCATTCCATAGCGATGAAACCTACGGTACCGAACACACGGATCGGCGGGAAGTCCTTCACGGTGTCCATACCGGCTTTGACAAGGGCATTGAAAGCCACCGAGTTGGTCAGCGCAATCGTCGGCATATAGAACGCTACCGAGATGGCATAGAGCGAGAACAGGGGACCAAACTCAACTGCATCACCGGCTCCCAGCGCATAGAGACCGGCAGCGCCCATGAACAGACCGGCCATCAAATGACAGAGACTCAAGGTCTTCTGTGCCGGAATCCAGCGGTCGGCTACGATACCCATCAGCGCGGGCATGAAAATGGACACGATACCCTGAATAGAGTAGAAAATACCGATGTGCGTACCCATGCCATGCTCAGCCAGGTAACGACCCATACAGATCAGATACGAACCCCAAACGGCGAACTCCAAAAAGTTCATCACGATGAGGCGTAATTGAAGCGATTTGTTTTTCATATGATTTAATTTTTTACGTTATGTCGATATGACGTTATGACGACTAAAACTCCGATGTAAAGTGGAATTTGATATGTTTGTAGTCCTGCTGCGCCATGGAGAGGACGTACGCGCTGTCGGCCATGAACACGTCCCGTCCTTCTTTGTCGTACGCCATGTACTGCGCTTTGCGTTTCTTGAACATGTCCAGTTCAGCATCGTCGTCGGACTCGATCCAGCAGGCTTTGTACATCTGCAGCGGTTGCCATTTGCACTTGGCCTGATACTCGTGCTCCAGACGATATTGGATCACCTCAAACTGCAGTTGTCCTACCGTTCCGATGATCTTACGTCCGTTGAGTTGGCTCACAAACAACTGTGCCACGCCCTCGTCCATCAGTTGGTTAACACCTTTCTCAAGCTGTTTTTGCTTCATCGGGTCGGCATTGTCGATATACTTGAACATCTCCGGCGAGAAAGAGGGTAGGCCTTTGAAATGCAGGTGCTCGCCTGCCGTTAGTGTATCACCGATCTTGAAGTTTCCGGTATCTGGCAGACCCACTACATCACCTGCAAACGCCTCATCAACCGTCTCTTTCTTCTGCGCCATGAAGCATGTCGGTGCCGCAAAACGCATCTGCTGGTCTTTGCGTACATGATAATAATAGGTGTTGCGCAGGAATTTACCCGAGCAAATCTTAAAGAACGCGATACAAGAGCGGTGGTTCGGATCCATGTTCGCATGAATCTTAAAGCAGAACGCCGTGAACTTGTCTTCCATCGGTTCCACCACGCGCTCCTCGGCACTTACCGCAAGCGGGGAGGGAGCATTCGCTACCAGGAAGTCCAACAACTCCTGCACACCCACGGTCTTATAGGCAGAACCGAAGAATACCGGTGCCAACTCGCCCCGTAAGTACGCTTCTTTATCGAATTCCGGATAGACACCATCTACCATCTCGAGGTCTTCGGCTAACTTGCCGCTAACGTCCTTTGGACGTTGGTTAAGTGCGAAGACAGATTCGAATTTTATGCCTTGTCCGTTCGCCCACGTGACAGGTGTTACTCGAATTTGCAACTCACGCTCCACCTCGTCCATCAGATCGAAGGGATCCTTACCCTCACGATCCATCTTGTTCATGAACACCATGACGGGTGTTTTGCGCATGCGGCATACTTCCATCAGACGACGTGTCTGGGTCTCCACACCTTTGGCGGAGTCGATGACCACGATGGCCGAATCGACAGCCGTAAGAGTACGGAACGTATCTTCCGCAAAGTCCTGGTGACCCGGGGTGTCGAGGATATTGATGTGGTAGCCCGAATAGTCGAAGCCCATGACGGACGTCGCCACGGATATACCACGCTGCTTCTCGATCTCCATCCAGTCGGAGGTAGCCGTCTTACGGATCTTATTGCTCTTCACCGCGCCCGCTACGTGGATAGCGCCTCCGTAGAGAAGGAGTTTCTCCGTGAGGGTTGTCTTACCGGCATCCGGGTGCGAGATGATCGCAAACGTGCGGCGTCTGAGTATTTCGTTCTGATCAGCGGAGGGTAGCATGGAACTGGTCTTCAAAGGCCTTCTTCAGGCGGTTCATGACATTCTCTATCTGCGTATCCTTCAGCGTGTTCTCGGCATCTTGGAGGATGAAACTCAAGGCATAGGATTTCTTACCTTCCTCGAGGTTCTTGCCTTCATAGACATCGAACAGGAACACGTTCTTAAGCAGTTTTTTCTCTGCGCCGAAAGCGGCACGAGCCAAATCAGCAAACTCGACGTTCTTATCCACGAGCAGCGCGAAGTCACGCTTCACTTCCGGATATTTCGGCAGGTCGCTGATGACAGCCTTGTATTGTTTGTTCTGCTT
>CAMHQP010000099.1 GCA_946187555.1 uncultured Bacteroidales bacterium | reverse complement strand
AAAAAGATAGACGGGAATTGCATCTCATTTGCAACTCCCGTCTGGGGTATCACCCCCGGCCAATCAGTCGTTATCTACGACGACGATCTCGTTGTCGGCGGAGGCATCATCCTAGGCTCCTAGGTTCCTAGGATCCTAGGTTCCTAGTTATTTCCCGAAATAACGCTTATACAGACCTTCAAAGCCTTTACCGTGACGAGCCTCGTCGCGTGCCATCTCGTGTACCGTGTCGTGGATCGGGTCAAGGTTCAACTCTTTCGCACGTTTAGCGATATTGAGTTTATCTTCGCAAGCACCCGACTCTGCCAACATACGTTTCTCCAAGTTCGTCTTGGTATCCCAAACGATCTCACCGAGCAGTTCAGCAAAACGCGAAGCATGATCTGCCTCTTCGTATGCATAACGACGGAAAGCCTCTGCTACCTCCGGATAGCCCTCGCGATCAGCTTGACGAGCCATAGCCAGGTACTGACCTACCTCGGTGCACTCACCGATGAAGTGTGCGCGCAGACCATCGTGGATGATCGGATCCATCTCGTTCTTTGCTACGCCCAGTACATGCTCGCATGCGAAGTTCAACTTGTCGTCGGAAGCTACCTTCCACTCAACGATCTGTTTGCATTGCGGACAACGCTCCGGTGCCTCTGTGCCCTCGTGTACATAACCACAAATCGGGCAGATAAATTTCTTTACCATAGTGTTAATTTTTTTAAGGGTTAATATAAAAAGTTACATATTTTTTTCTTTTTCTAAGATATCACTAGCGCGACGCAGCGCAAAATGTATATTCGCGCAGATATTATGCGGATCCATCTGCTGCTCTATACCGCCTTGCATCAACTGTTTATGCACGTGGTCATTCACGCCCGAGAGGATGATTGTGATGCCCTCGTTATGCGAGCGCTGAATCAGCATACTCAGGTTATGCATCGCCGTCGAATCCACGAACGGAACCTTCCTCATTCGGATGATACGCACCGGATACTCCTTACCGCTCACGTGCAGCATGATCTCGTCGAAGCGGTTCGCGATACCGAAGAAATACGGGCCGTCGATCTCATATACCTCCACGCCCTCAGGAATGGTCAGGTGCTCGAGGTTGAGGTTGCTCTCGCTATCCTCGTTCGGATCTATCTCTTTATGCAGTGTCCGTATATGTGTCTGCTCGTTCGTACGCATCAGGAACAGCACCATCGCCAGCAGCAAGCCCACTTCGATAGCGATCGTCAGATCGAAGATCACCGTTAGCAGGAACGTAATCACCAGCACCCAGAAATCGCGGTTTCTATGCTTGAACAAACCTACAATCGTCTTCCAGCCACTCATCGAGTACGCTACCATGATCAGTACTGCCGCCAGACAGCTCATCGGGATCATACCTACCAGTTGTCCTAAGAACAGCAGCACGAGCAGCAGCACCACCACATGCACGATTCCTGCCACCGGTGTACGGCCGCCGTTATTGATGTTCGTCATCGTACGCGCGATAGCACCTGTCGCCGGGATACCACCGAAGAAAGGCACTACTACGTTCGCTACACCTTGCGCAATCAACTCCGTGTTCGAGTTATGCCGATCGCCGATCACACCATCCGCCACCATCGCGCTCAGCAACGACTCGATGGCTCCGAGCATCGCGATCGTGAACGCCGAGGGGAAGAGTTCGCGTATCAGCGACAACATCGTCTGTCCATCCGCCAACTCAATACTCGGCACGTGCGGCGCCGGGATGCCGTGCGGTAAGGCATAGAGGTCGCCGATCGTCTGGATCGACGCTACGCCCCATGCCGCAGGAGCAAACTCCTTCAGCAGCCAAACGACCAAGGTCGCGAAGATAATTGCCGCCAAACTGCCAGGAATACGCTTTGTCAGCTTCGGCATGAAGATACATACCAAGAGCGAGAAAACACCTATCGCGAGTGCCCACCAGTTGACGCTGAAATGTTGCGCATAGAAGATCCATTTATCTACGAAGTTAGCCGGCACGTTCGTCAGCCCCAACCCGAAGAAATCATTCATCTGCGTGCTAAATATCGTCAGCGCGATACCCGCCGTGAAGCCCACGATCACAGGGTACGGCACGAACTTGATCACCGAGCCCAACCGCGCAAAACCCATCGCGATCAGCAAGATTCCTGCCATCACCGTCGCGATCATCAAGCCCGTCAAACCGAACTGCTGAATGATGCCGTAGATGATCACGATGAACGCTCCGGTCGGACCACCAATCTGCACTTTGCTTCCACCGAATACCGATATCAGCAAGCCCGCGATGATAGCCGTCACCAGACCCTCCGTCGGACCTACACCAGACGATATACCGAAAGCGATCGCCAAGGGTATCGCCACGATGCCAACGATGATACCCGCCAGCGAATCCTGCGCCAATGCCTTGCCGTTATAGTTTCGTATGGTCTGAAATAACTTCGGCGAAAAAACCTCTTTTATCGAATATTGCATAGCAAACTTTTACAATTCCGCTGCAAAGGTACTACATTTTTTTTGGATATGCAAATTTTTCTTGGGGATTTTTTTCTTGGGGATTTCTTCTTGGGGGGATTTTTTCTTTTTTCTTCTATTCTTTTTCCCTTGTTTCCTTTGCTGTAGCAGCTTGCTGTGTCCTCTCTCCGTCTTTTTCCTTTTCCCTTTGCTGTTGTGTGGCTCGGACATAGGCAGGTTAGTCCATCGCCGGTCGCTCTCCACGAGCGGCCGATTCTGGCTTGCGGAGCGTGCGTCACGTTGTCTATAATCAATTCTAGC
>CAMHQP010000098.1 GCA_946187555.1 uncultured Bacteroidales bacterium | reverse complement strand
CGATAGCTTTGAGTTGCTCAAAACCATCTGCAAACCATTTCGGGCTGGAGAACAGTGAGAACTCTTTGGTGGAATAGACGACTTCATCGAGCACAGGCACGCGCACGCCCGCAATCTTTTTAATAGACATGCGTACGTCGTCCACGTGGATGAGGCTGGTGTCAAACTCTCCCCAAAGCGCAATCATCTGATCGTAGTCCTTGATGCGGCGGTTCACTTCCTCATCGAGGTCAGCCAGTTCTTTCTTGGCTTTCTTGACCTCCAAACGAAGTGCCGTTTCCTTGCTCTGCAATGTGGGCAAGGTTCGTTGCCGCATTTTCAAGTCCTTCTCCAGACTCTGCAACGATGTTTTATTAAATTGATACGTAATAGCCATAACTTATGCTTTTGGCCAATATTTCTCTACTAATGCTTGTTTGATGTTTACCTCTTCCGGTTTGAAGTACTTACCGAAGAGTTGCCATGCGATATCGAGCATCTGAACGGTGTTGATATTCACGTCGATTGCCAAGATCTCGCGGCTGTAGTCGCGTGCGAAATCAAGACAACGCAAATCGTAGTCCGTCAGATCGAAACCATTCTCTTTCTTGGTCTTAGCGTTAGCCGCATCGGCGTACAGACGAACAGCCGCGTTCATCACCTGCGGATGATCTTCGCGGGTCTTCTTGCCGGCAACCAATTGTTTCAGACGAGACAACGAACGGAACGGATCGACGATGACTTTACCGATCTCGGAGTCACGACGCAGGTACAACTGACCCTCGGTGATATAACCCGTGTTATCCGGGATAGCGTGCGTGATGTCACCACCGGACAGGGTTGTCACAGCGATGATGGTGATCGAACCGCCACCTGCCTGCTCCGGGAACTGAACGGCCTTCTCGTAGATCTTTGCGAGATCCGAATAGAGCGAACCCGGCATAGAGTCTTTCGACGGAATCTGATCCATACGGTTGGACACGATAGCGAGTGCATCTGCGTACAGCGTCATATCGGTAAGCAGAACCAGCACTTTCTCGTGTTTCTCCACCGCGAAATACTCAGCCGCTGTCAATGCCATATCCGGAATAAGCAGACGCTCTACCGGCGGGTTCTCGGTCGTGTTGACGAACGAGATGATGTGGTCGAGCACACCCGCATTGGTGAACACGTTCTTGAAATAGAGGTAGTCATCGTTGGTCAGACCCATACCACCGAGGATGATCTTATCAGCTTGTGCACGCAGCGCCACATTGGCCATCACCTGGTTGTACGGTTGATCCGGATCCGCAAAGAACGGGATCTTCTGACCGGATACCAGCGTGTTGTTCAAGTCAATACCGGCGATACCGGTAGCAATCAACTCAGATGGTTGTTTACGACGAACGGGGTTCACAGAAGGACCACCGATCTCGACATCTTTTCCTTCGATAGCAGGACCGCCATCGATCGGATCGCCGTAGGCGTTGAAGAAACGGCCGGCCAGTTGGTCACTCACTTTGAGGGACGGAGCCTTGCCGAGGAACACCACTTCGGCGTTGGTCGGGATACCTTCGGTACCTTGGAACACCTGCAGCGTCACCTCGTCACCGATGATCTTCACTACCTGCGCCAACTTACCGTTCACGGTAGCCAACTCGTCGTTACCTACTCCTTCGGCCTTAAGCGAACAAGTCGCTTTCGTAATTGCAGTAATCTGCGTATATATTTTTTGAAAAGCCTTTGCCATAGTACTTAATCTTTAATTTGTTTTTCTGCCAACAGTTCATCGAGTTTCTTCTTATAATCCTCGAACTCAAGCGAATGGAACTCGCAGTAGTTCATCTGCTTGCAGTAGTTGATCACGCGCTTGAAGTAATCGGTTACATCGAGGAAGTTATCGAAGTCATAATCGTGCTTGCAGATGTCCATCACCAGACGCAGCATGTACTGCTGACGCTCCAGCGGACACACGGCATCGATCTTATCGAACGCGTCTTGCTGCAGGATCACGAAGTCAATCACTTCGGCCTTCCAGAACGCCTCGTGGTAGTCAACCGGTACACCATCGTCACCGAGGATGTTGATCTGCTCCTGAATCTCCTTACCGCGCTGCAGATAGGTCTTCATGTCGTTGACCATCGGCAGCCAGTCTTTGTCGATCAGTTGGCTGATATAGTCGGCAAACTCCGGATATTCCACGTATTTGGAGTAGGAATCAATCGGGTTCACAGCCGGGTAACGCTTACGGTCGGCACGAGCCTGCTCGAGTGCATAGAAACAACGTGCCACTTTCTTCGTTCCTTCAGTCACCGGCTCCTTCAAGTTACCACCGGCAGGCGAAACGGTTCCGAGGAACGTTACCGATCCGGTTGCACCATTATTGAGGTACACGTATCCTGCACGTGCGTAGAAAGCACCGATGATAGCGGAGAGGTCCATCGGGAAGGCATCCTGACCCGGCAGCTCCTCCAGACGGTTGGACATCTCACGCAGCGCCTGTGCCCAACGAGAGGTCGAGTCGGCCATCAGCAGCACACGCAGCCCCATCGAACGGTAGTACTCTGCGATGGTCATGGACGTATAGACAGATGCCTCACGGGATGCGACAGGCATGTTCGAGGTGTTGGCGATGATGATTGTACGCTCCATGAGCTTACGTCCCGTGTGCGGGTCATCGAGTTCCGGGAACTCGGTGAAGGTCTCTACGACCTCGTTAGCACGCTCACCGCAGGCAGCGATGATCACAATGTCTGCCTCCGCTTGTTTGGAGATAGCGTGCTGGAGCACGGTCTTACCCGTTC
>CAMHQP010000097.1 GCA_946187555.1 uncultured Bacteroidales bacterium | reverse complement strand
GCGCTGGCCAAGAAAGAGACCAAGCACTGGTATCTGCCGCTCGATAAGTATCAGGCATGGCTCGAGGACTGGATTCTCAATAACCATAAAGAATGGCGCTCGAACGTCTATGGTCAGTGTAAGTCCTGGCTCGATAGCGGCCTCAAACCGCGTGCCGTGACGCGTGACCTCGAGTGGGGTATCCCCGTACCGGTAGAGGGCGCAGAAGGCAAAGTGCTCTACGTATGGTTCGATGCACCGATCGGCTATATTTCCAATACGATTGAGCTCTGCGAGAAAGAACCGGCCAAATACGGCGACTGGCAGAAATGGTGGAAGCAGGAAGATACAAGAATGATCCATTTCATCGGAAAGGATAACATCGTTTTCCACTGCATCGTCTTCCCCGCCATGCTCAAAGCGCAGGGCTACAACCTGCCGGATAATGTACCGAGCAATGAGTTCCTTAACCTCGAGGGCGATAAGATCTCCACGAGCCGCAACTGGGCAGTATGGTTGAACGAGTACCTCGATGATTTCCCCGGCAAGCAAGACGTGCTGCGCTATGTGCTGACTGCTAATGCACCGGAGACTAAGGATAATGACTTCACTTGGGCTGATTTTCAGGCGCGTAATAACAATGAGTTAGTCGCTATCTACGGCAACTTTGTCAACCGTGCACTCGTGCTCACGAACAAGTATTTCGAGGGTAAAGTGCCGGCTTGCGGCGAACTGACCGACTATGACAAGCAGACGATTGAGGAATTCAAGAACGTGAAAGCGACGCTGGAGCAGCTCTTGGAGAACTTCCGTTTCCGCGATGCACAGAAAGAGGCAATGAACCTCGCCCGCATTGGTAATAAGTACCTCGCCGACACTGAGCCTTGGAAACTCGCCAAGACTGATATGGAGCGTACAGCTACAGTCCTCCATCTGGCACTGCAGATTGCCGCTAATCTGGCAATCGCTTTTGAACCATTCCTGCCGTTTTCATCGGAGAAATTACGCACGATGCTGCAACTCGACCAAACCTTCGGTTGGGAAGACCTCGGTCGCATCGATATGCTCCGGGAAGGTCAGGCACTCGGCGAAGTGAGCCTGCTGTTCGAGAAGATCGAGGATGCCGCTATTCAAGGTCAGTTGGACCGTCTGGAGCGTATCAAGAAAGAGAACGAAGAGGCAGCCAAAGCCGAAGCACTCAAGAACTGGCGTCCGGAACCGATCAAAGAGGCAACTACTATCGATGAATTCGACAAGAATGACATCCGCGTGGCGACCGTGCTCGAGTGCACGAACGTCAAGAAATCCGACCGTCTGCTGCAATTCAAGCTGGACGACGGCATGGGTGGTCGTACCATCCTGAGCGGTATTGCGCAGTCTTATCCCGATCCGTCGGTGCTCGTGGGCAAACAAGTGCTGTTCATCGCCAACTTCCCGCCCCGCAAGATGATGGGCATCGAAAGCCAGGGTATGATTCTCTCTGCAGTCGATGCAGACGGCAAACTGGTAGTCACCACCGTCTCTGCTCCGGTTAAGAACGGCGTCAAAGTGGGCTAAAATACTTTTTTTGACAAAAAAATGCAAAAAAATTTGGTCATGTCAAAAAAAAGCAGTACTTTTGCACCCGCTTTTGACTGATGGCGGGATAGCTCAGCTGGTTAGAGCGCATGATTCATAATCATGAGGTCCCCAGTTCAATCCTGGGTCCCGCTACAAAAAACCACCCTTGTGAGGTGGTTTTTTCTTTATAGGACGATGTGGTTTTCATATCTTTCCTTGTTTTAGCCTACATTAAATTGACTTCCGCCGATGAATTCACGCAGAATAGAGGTGCGGGGGATATACGATGCTTCGAGTCCCTCGAAGAAACTCAGATAAAAGAGCAGGTGCTTGGCCACCTCATATTCCTTGGTGGAAGCAGGTACCGTCTGCAAGGCCGTCTCTACAGCGTAGCGGATAGCCGGCAACTCATACAGCATGGAAGTATCAAACTCCACATCTGCCTGATCGCGGAAAGGCTCAATCCATTTTACTTCACCTTCGCGAACATCGTCCCATCCGGCAATGGTCTGCTGAGGACTCTTCCCGCGCGTGCGATAATCCCTACTCATACGGCGCAGCAAACGATGCACATAGGTGGGAATCCACGTCTCTCCGTCCAAGGAAACCGGGCTCATCGGTGAAGCGAAAATCTTGTACTTATCCGAATCTTTCAGATGACGGGTTAAGATCGGATTGAGGGCATGGATACCTTCCACTACCAAAACCGCCTCATTCTCCAAGCTTAGCGTCTCACCCGGATACTCGCGTTTCTCCTCTGCGAAATTAAACGTCGGAAGCGCTATCTCCTTACCGGCCACCAGCGCTTTAAGATCATCCTCTAATTGCTCCAGATCAATGGCATAGACCGATTCATAATCCTTCGTTCCGTCGACTTTAAGCGGTGTAAGATCTCCATTCAGATACCAGTTATCCAACGACAAGGCCACGGGCTGTTTTCCTTGCGCCAACAATTCCAGACACAGTTTATGGCTGGTACTGGTCTTACCGCTCGAACTCGGTCCCGCAATCAAAATCACACGCGCACCACGCGCTACTATCTCTTGGGCAATGCGGGTTAACTGATCGGCATGGTACTTTTCACCCTCCATCACCAGTTCATTGGCATGACCGGACTCAATCATCTCATTGATGTACGCCACTCGGCGTTTTGCTTCGTCTATCATAACGGATCTATATCTATGATTAGTTTCGTGTTTTTATTCGATGGAATCGAGAATATATGCTCTATTCCCTCTTTGAGTCTTCGCTTCGCTTCCGCGATATTGGCGGTGCTCTCTATGCGGAGCGTCAGTTCGCGGAT
>CAMHQP010000096.1 GCA_946187555.1 uncultured Bacteroidales bacterium | reverse complement strand
TCTCGGAGTTGATGCCGTCGATGAGCGCCAGGAAGGAGTCGATAGAGAAACAGGTGCGGAGATTGAAGGCTAAACCTGTGATAGCGATCAAAGCTATCTCCGTACGATTCGGGTCGTTCATCACATCATGTAACCACTGGTAGTCTTCCGGTCGCAAGCGCACGCAGTTCTCAAAATAGTGCATGACCGACTGCGGCGAGTCTCCGTTGAAGCCGTGCATCTGTGGTGACAAACCCCGTTTGAGACGTATATCCGCATAGACCGCGTCCACCAGTTGATAGGCGTCGCCGGTCATCTTGCTCAGTTCTTCGTCCGCGTTGGGGTCGTCTATATTGAGCCACTGGCTGAACAAGTCGCGGTATCGCGTCTGCAGCGAGGTATACGCCTCCTCATAGGGGTTGTTCTCTCCTATCTCATTGAGCCATGACCGCACCACGACCAGCGCCGTGTCGATCATACATTCGCCTAACGCGCGCTCAACAACCGCTACTTGTTCTTCCAGACTCTGTGCCATCAGATTTCTTCTTTGATCAGGTAATCGTTGCGACTCGGGCTGTTGCGGATGACGAGTTCAGCCAGGAATCCCGCCAAGAACAGCATACAACCCAGGATCATCATCAAGATCGCGATGTGGAAATACGGGTTGACGCCCACGAGCATTGCCGGCACATGACTCGACAATGCATAGAGCTTCATACCGCCTACCACGATGACCGCGATGAAACCGATGAAGAACATCAGACTGCCCACGAGACCGAAGAAGTGCATCGGTTGTTTGCCGAACTTATTGAGGAACCACAAGGTCATCAGGTCGAGGTAGCCGTTCACGAAGCGGTTGATTCCGAATTTGGAGGTTCCGAACTCACGTTTGCGATGCTGTACCACTTTCTCGCCTATCTTTGTGAAGCCGGCATTCTTCGCCAGGTACGGGATATAACGGTGCATCTCGGAGAAGACCTCTATGTTCTTCACCACCTCCTTGCGATAGGCCTTCAGACCGCAGTTCATATCGTGCAACTGAATACCCGTCACCTTACGCGCCGTGGCATTGAAGAGCTTGGACGGCAGGTTCTTGGTCAGTTTATTATCAAAGCGTTTCTGCTTCCATCCGCTCACGAGGTCGTACCCTTCCTTAGTGATCATGTCATAGAGTTCGGGGATCTCGTCCGGCGAGTCCTGCAGGTCGGCGTCCATGGTGATGACCACATCGCCCTGCGCCGCCTTGAAACCGCAGTACAACGCGGCCGACTTACCGTAGTTACGACGGAAACAGATACCACGAACCTCTTTGTTCTTGGCTTGTAACTCACGGATCACGTCCCATGACTCATCCGTGCTGCCATCGTTCACGAAAATAACCTCGTAGGAGAATTTGTTCTCCTTCATCACGCGTGCTATCCACTCATAGAGTTTCGGCAGCGACTCCGCCTCATTAAAGAGAGGCACTATAATTGAAATATCCATATTTTAATTGTATTATCCCTTATATGCTTCCAAAGCTTTGCGCAAAACAAGCATGGCTTTCGCAAGATCTTCTTTGTTGAGGACGTAGGCCATGCGGACTTGATGACGGCCGTCTTCGGGGTTGGTGTAGAAACCGGTTCCCGGCGCCATCATAACGGTTGCGCCTTCGTACTGGAAGTCCGTCAGACACCACTTGCAGAATTTCTCCACATCGTCCACGGGCAGCTCTACCATGACGTAGAACGCGCCGGTCGGTGCGGGGGCAAAGACACCCGGAATCTGGTTGAGTTGGTCGATGAGGAAATTACGTCTGCCCAGATACTCGTCATACACCTCTTGCATGTACTCTTCCGGTGTGGAAAGCGATGCTTCGGCAACGACCTGACCGAAGAGAGGGGGCGAGAGACGTGCCTGGCAGAACTTCATAACGGACTCGCGCACGGCTTTGTTCTTCGTGATGAGTGCGCCAATACGGATTCCGCACTCGGAGTAACGCTTGGAGACGCTATCCACGAGCACCACGTTCTGCTCGATGCCCTCGAGGTGACAAGCCGATATATAGGGCGACTTGGTGTAGATGAACTCGCGGTACACCTCATCTGAGATGAGGTAGAGGTCGTATTTCTTGACCAGGTCACGTATCTGGCGCATCTCCTGCTTGGTATAGAGGTAACCCGTCGGGTTGTTGGGGTTACAGATGAGGATGGCGCGTGTCTTGGGCGTGATCTGCTTCTCGAACTCCTCCACCGGTGGCAACTTAAAGCCGTTCTTGATATCGGTCTTGACGGACTTGACTACCGCACCTGCCGAGATAGCGAACGCCATATAGTTGGCGTAGGAAGGATCGGTGACGATGATCTCATCGCCCGGATTGAGGCACGACATGTATGCAAACATAATCGCCTCAGAACCACCGGCGGTGATGATGATCTCGTCCGGCGAGAGATCTATACCGTACTCGGCATAGTAACTCACCATCTTCGTGCGCAGCGATTTGAGTCCCTGCGAGGGCGAGTACTCGAGGATATCGGTGTTGAAATTACGCACCGCTTCGAGTGCTTGCGGCGGGGTCTTGATATCCGGTTGACCGATATTAAGGTGGTACACATGTACACCGGCGAGTTTGGCCTCGTCAGCGTACTTTGCCAGTTTTCGAATCGGGCTTTCAGGCATTGATTGCGCCCGTAAACTTATCTCCATATTGTTCTATATATGCGCGCAGCGCGTGTATATCCGCGAACGCGTTCGTTAATTCTTTGATGTTAGCTACCCGTTGTCGAACGGATGCGACACCGTGTTTGGCGAGTTTCTCGGCGGTCGGTGTGATTGCCTTGGTCAGCGCCTCCAGGTTGACATCGTATAACATCGTGCCGTGGACGATCGTACCCGTAGGACAGGTGTAACACGCCCAGCCGGACACTTTGCGATGATCCACAAGGATGTCGTTATGGTTCGTTG
>CAMHQP010000095.1 GCA_946187555.1 uncultured Bacteroidales bacterium | reverse complement strand
GTAGGGGTTGGTTGGGTGTGATGTTGCGGAGCTACACGCAGGTGTAACCGCCATCAACGGGCAGGGCGACACCGGTGACATAGGTCGAAGCGTCGGAAGCGAGGAAGACAACCGCCGAGTCCAATTCGCCTTCGTGCCCGTAACGCTCCAACGGGATGACGGTCTTCGCGTACTGCGCGAAATAGTCCGACTCCAGCGTCTCTTTGGTCAGCGGCGTGATGAAATAGCCCGGACAGATGGTGTTGACCGTGATACCGTGTTTGCCCCATTCGGCTGCGAGCGCACGGGTGAGGTTAACAACGCCACCCTTGGCAGCATGATACGGCGATGCCGGAGCGATCTTATTGCCTACCAGACCGTACATCGACGCGATGTTAATCACACGACCGTAGCGGTTCGGAATCATCGACTTCTTGGCTACCGCACGTGCCACACGGAAGGTGCCGAAGAGATCAATCTGCATCTCGTTCTCGAACTGCGCATCGGTGATATCCTCTGCCGGAGCTACTGCGCCTGTACCGGCATTGTTGACCACGATGTCAATACGTCCGAAATGCTTAACGGCTTCATCCACCATCGTATCTACCGCTACCGTATCGGTGATGTCGCACTTGAGCGGCAACACCCGCACACCAAACTCAGCCTCAATAGCAGCTTTCACTTCGAGCAGTTTCTCATACCGACGGGCGATGATGACGAGGTCAGCACCTTTTGCCGCCAAAGCGTTCGCCATCTGCACGCCCAGACCTCCACTGCAGCCTGTGACGAGTGCCACACGGCCCTTCAAATCAAAGATATCTTTCATATATTATAGTTGTTTTTGTTTTGCCTCTCACGTCCTTAGATGGATTGATGAAATACAAGACGAGTGCGGCAATTAGCTTTTCTCACAATTTTGCGGCTGCAAAATTACAACAAAAAAATGACATACGCAAACTTTCCCACAAAAAATGCTACCAATTCAAATAAAGAAGGAAAGAAGGATTAATCAAGGCAACGGCGTCAACGGGTACACTATATTGACAATCAGTATATTCGCTGCCAAGATAATCAGATTCATTAGCAGACCGATCTTCAGGAAGTCGCTAAACCGATACCCGCCCGGGCCATAGACCAGCATGTGGGTCGGTGAACCGATAGGCGTGGCAAAACTGCTGCTCACCGCAATCATCAACGCAATCAGGAAAGGGTAGGGTTCGTAGCCTAATTTGAGCGCCGCCTCGTACATGATCGGGAAGAACATAGCCCCCGCCGCCGTGTTCGAGATAAACTCCGTGATGAACGTACCCGCCAGACAGATAGCCGTCATCACCACAATCGGATTCGTGCCGCATATGTCCAAAATGCCGGTCGCCATGCGTTCGGCGATACCCGTCTTCTGAATCGCGATGCCCAATACCGCGCTACATGCGAAAATCATCAATATGTCCCAGTTGACCGAGCGCATTGCCTGTTCCGGTGTGCAGCAACGCAAGATAAGCATCGCAAACACCGCCAGGACAGCGCATTCCAACAACGGCAGCACATTGAACGCCGACAGCGCTACCATCGCAATCATCACAGCACTCGATGCGAACGTACGCCAACTGATGTTCGGTATATCTTCGGACTCGAAGAAATGCAGATCCCGACTCATGGCCCGGGTGTCGGTCTTGAACTCCTTCACGCTCTCCAATAGCAGCGTATCACCGGCTTTTAACACCACCTCACGCGGTGACTCTTCGAGACGCTGACCGCGGCGACTCACCGCTACCAGCGTCACCCCATGCTCTTTCTCAAAACCGTTCGTACCCATGGTTGTATCGATCAGAGGACTGCCGAAATTGATATACGCCGTACGCAGATGATGCGAACTCTTCGGCGCGTCCTCGTAATGGAAAACAGGATGATCGGCGTTCACCAATCCGTGCGACATCTCCAGCTCTAACAGATCTCCGATCTGACCCGCATAGATCAATCGGTCACCACCCATCAGCGGTTCATCTTCCGGCACCGGCGAAACAATCTTCTCGTCATCGAAATGGCGGATCTCGATCAGACTGCCGCCCTGTACGCTGTTCAGTCCCAACTCACCGATCGTCATGCCGATATGCTTGTTGTCCGAAGGAACGAGCATCTCCACCGTGTAATCGCCTGTACTCTCAAAAGCCTCCTCCGGTGCCTTGCGGTTCGGTAATAACTTACGCAATGCAATGATACTCAGCACACCCACCGCCAAGCAGAACAAACCCGGTATGGTCGTGGCCATAATATTCATCGCCTCGCCTGTTTGCTCTTCGTACAGACCGCTGATGATCAGGTTCGGCGGCGTACCGATCAACGTACATACACCACCCATACCCGAGGCGTAACTCAGCGGAATCAACAGCTTCGATGGCGAGATGCCGAGTTTCTTCGACCACATCTTTACGATGTTCACAAACAGCGCCACTACCGTCGTGTTGCTCAGGAACGAACTCAGTGCCGCCACGGGCAACATCAGCCGTAGTACCGATTTCCAGTAGTTCTTCGGCGTACCCAACAGGTGCTTCACGATCCACTGCAGCACACCCGTGTGCATCAGACCCGCAATCACCACAAACAGCACTCCAACCACCGCCACTGAGGTCTGGCTGATACCCGATAAAGTCTCCTTGGCGTCCAGCACACCCGTCACGTACAGAATACCGACAGCGCATAGGAACACCACGTCCGAACGCATGCGAGTGAACAGCAACACGCTGAACATCGCAAACACCGTCACAATCGTGATCCAAGCATCTATTCCAAAACCCAAAAATACAAACGAATCCATATGTATAGTATAGTTCTAATTCAAAAAACACGCAAAAGTACTCCTTTTTTACGATATAGGCAAGTGAAATTGCTACCCGAACATGTCAAAATCAAAAAAAATGAAGATTTTTTGCATTTTCTTTAGAAAATATTT
>CAMHQP010000094.1 GCA_946187555.1 uncultured Bacteroidales bacterium | reverse complement strand
CCGAAGTCCATGCAGATAGCCTTGACGTGACCGATGTGCAGGTAACCGTTCGGCTCCGGCGGAAAACGCGTCTGTATACGTCCGTCATTCACTCCTTCCGCTAAATCTTTCTCTACAATTTGCTCAATAAAATTGAGACTTTTTTCCTCTTGTTCCATTTTTGATTATTCTGTTTTTTATCTGATTATACTGAGTTATGCTCTTACGATGCCTCTCGTCGAAACTCTGACAAAATTGACGATGAGGTCTCTCTCCTTACTTGCGGGCATCGTTGCCTCGATATGGTCGAGTGCCTGAGTCGTATTCATGCCGTTTTGGTAAAGAAGGCGGTACACCTCCTGTATCGTGTGAATTTGTTCCGGCGTAAATCCGCGGCGATTGAGGCCCACGGAATTGATGCCGCAGAATGCTATCGGATCGCGAGCGATGATAGCGAATGGCGGAATATCTTTGTTGATTTTCGAACCGCCTTGAATCATCACATGGCCGCCGATATGGCTGAACTGGTGCACGAGCGTGCCACCGCCAATGATGGCGAAATCATCAACTTCCACTTCTCCGGCTAACTGCGTAGCGTTGGACATAATGATGTTGTCGTGCAATATACAATCGTGCGCAACGTGGCAATAAGCCATGATGAGGTTGTTGTTACCCACGACGGTCTTTCCTTTGCTGGCGGTACCGCGATGGATGGTCACAAACTCACGCAGCACGCAGTTGTCGCCGATGATCGTCCATGTCTCCTCGCCGCGGAACTTCAAGTCTTGCGGCACACAACCAATCACGGCGTGTGGGAAAACATGGCAGTTATCGCCAAGAATCACATTATCATCAATATACGCGAAAGCATCGATCGTTACGTTGTTCCCGATTTGTGCTTTCGGGCTTACATATGCTAAAGGACTTATCATATTATTCCGAGATTATCATATTTCTGAGTTTCCGTACGCACTGTGTGTTGAACGTGTGTCCGGGTTTATAGGCTACGATGCGACCCTGCAGACGAAGTCCGAGTAAGGATAAATCACCGATGACGTCTAACAGTTTGTGCCGTGCAGGTTCGTTGAGATAGTTCAATGGCGAGAGATAGCCGAGTTTCTTGGCGTCCATGTGCGGTTGGCCCATCTTATCGCAGAAATAATCCATACCTTCCTGCGACATTTCCGTCTCGTAAATCACGAGAGCGTTCTTCAAATCACCGCCTTTGATGAGCCCGACGCGCAACAGCGGTTCTATTTCGCGCACGAAGCAGAACGTACGTGCGGCAGCTATCTCTTTGGGATAGTCGGCGAGGTTCTTGAGGGTCGCATGTTGTTCGCGCAGCAGGTTCGATTGAAAAGCAATCGTCACATCTACCTCGTAGTGGTCGCACGGCTCAATACGCATTGAGTGACCGTGCTCGGAGATATACTCGATCGGTTCGCGAACCACATACACCTGCTGTTCCGCATCTTGTTCTTCAATTCCTACACGTGCTATCTCGCGACAAAAGAAGCGGGCACTGCCGTCCAAAATAGGCATCTCCGGGGCATCCACATCAATGATGCAGTTGTCAACGCCCATCGCGTACAATGCACTCAGTGCATGCTCAACGGTACTAATTTTCCATTTTCCTCGTTCAAGCACCGTGCCGCGTTCTGTACCCGACACATAGTCTGCTAAGGCTTGGTGACATGGCTGACCGGGCAGGTCTACGCGGCGAAGGCATACACCGGTGTTCGCTGGTGCGGGGTTAAAAGTCGCCGTGACATGCAAGCCCGTGTGCAAACCTACCGAACTGAGGGTAAAAGGTTCTTTTATTGTATGCTGTTTCATTTCTTCTCTAATTCATTAAGCCGTTTGAGAATATCCGGCAGTTGTTTGAATCCCACTACGGCTCGACGCCAGTTACCGGCATCGATAGCCGGATAGCCTTGGTACATACCCGGCTTGCGTACACTATTCGGAACACCCGACTGCGCACCGAAGATACAGTTATCCGCTATCTCGATATGTCCGGCTACACCCACTTGACCGGTCAAGATACAATGCTTGCCGATCTTACTGCTTCCGGCGATGCCCACCTGCGCGCAGAGGAAGGTGGACTCTCCTACTTCGACATTATGTGCAATCTGCACGAGGTTATCAATCTTCACGTTGCGGTGAATAATAGTCGACCCCATCATCGCGCGGTCTATAGTGGTGTTCGCTCCAATTTCCACATCGTCTTCGATGATCACGTTGCCTATCTGTGGAATCTTCTGGTTCACACCTTGTGCATCGGGTTCAAAGCCAAAACCGTCCGAACCGACCACTACGCCGGCATGCAAGATACAATCGGCGCCCACCTTGCAATTGGCATAGATGCGGACTCCTGCATAAAGTACGGTATGGTTGCCAAGAATGACGTTGTCGCCGATATAGCAGTTCGGGTATATCTGTACGCCCTTACCCAACTGCACGTTTTTGCCGATATACGCGAACGCACCGACATACGCATCTTCGGGAACGGTCACACCTTCGCTTACAAAACTCGGCTGCTCGAGGCCTCGTTTAGCTGGGTGCATGGCCTTCGATACAATCTGCAGTAACTGTGCCATCGCCCCGCGGGCATTCTCTACGAGGATAACTGCTGCGACGGCTTTGCCTTCTCTTTCCGGAAAACGGATCTTGCCTTCTACCACGCTACGCGTAAGAAGTATCACACCCGCCTTCGTGGTCTCCAGACAGGGAAGGTATTTGGCATCGGTGATGAACGACAAGTGATGTGCTTGCGCCGACTCAATCGGAGCTACATCGCTCACCATCGCATTCGAGTTACCATACAATGCTCCGCCCAGTAAGGCTGCTATTTGTTGTGCACTAAATTCCATTATCGCATTTTGAATAAATATCGTTTAATCGGCTTGCGCGTCAGTGCCTCGAGGTCCAGTATCTCACTGGCGTCCGCAATGTCGCGCACAGTACCGTCTGAGTACAGAATATCAATCGTGTCGGCTTTCTCCGAATAGGTGTT
>CAMHQP010000093.1 GCA_946187555.1 uncultured Bacteroidales bacterium | reverse complement strand
CAAAAGTTTTTTGTTCAACTTTTGGGGTTCATTACAATTGAGGTGCTCTTTTTTTATGCGGTGTTCGTTTCACTCACGGCTGTTTTTATCCCCCGAAAAATATTTAAAATGCATTTTTAGCCCAAAAATTTTGTCATGTCAAAATTATTTTGTAATTTTGCGCAAAATTTTAAGGTACAATGAGAAAATTCTTCGCAATACTATTGTTCGGCCTGTTCACTTTGCCGCTGATGGCAGAGGACGTCGTGTATATCACCACGGAGCAGTTCAAGGCTCGTATCTTCGATTACAAGACCGAGAAAGATTGGAAATACAAAGGCAAAAAACCATGCGTGATTGATTTCTATACCACCTGGTGCGGTCCCTGCAAGCGCTTGGCGCCGATCATGGAGGAGCTGAGTCAGACCTACTGCGATAAGGTAGTGTTCTACAAAGCTGACACAGAGCGCGAGCGCGAGTTGGCGTACGTGTTCGGTATCAATTCGATTCCGCAGGTGCTATACATCCCCGTTGAGGGCAAACCGATGCTGCTCAAAGGGCTCTATCCGAAGGAAGAGATTGTGAAAATCATAAATGATTTTCTATTGAAAAATGAAAAATGAAGAATGAAAAGGGATGCAGGTTGAGTTCGGGTTGTTGATATTATCGCTTCTGTTCTTCGTCAGTATTTTTGCGGACAAGATCGGTTACAAGTACGGCGTACCGGCGTTGCTGCTATTTTTAGCCGTCGGTATGTTCTTCGGTTCGCATGGCATGACGGCCTTGTTGGGCATGCGGGGCGTGGAGATCGAGATCGGTACGGCGCAAGCGCTGAGTACTTTAGCGATGTGTATCATCCTCTTCACCGGTGGTATGGAAACGCGGCTGAGCGATATCAAATCGGTCTTGGCGCCGGGTATCACGTTGGCGACCTTGGGCGTGATGCTGACTTGCGTCATCACGGGCGTCATCATCTATTTCATCTTCGGTTGGATCCATGCCGTCACTTCGATGTCGATCTGGTTGGCGCTTCTGATGGCGGCGACGATGTCGAGTACGGACAGCGCGAGTGTGTTCTCGGTGCTCCGTACAAACGGAATCGGTCTGAAGCATAACCTGCGTCCGTTGCTGGAGTTGGAGTCCGGTGCGAACGACCCGATGGCGTATGTGTTGACCACCACGCTGATAGGCGTTGTCATCAACGTGCATACAGTAGCGGGGCTGACGGAGAAAGTGGAAGCCTTGCCGATCATCCAGACGATTGTTATTCAACTCGTGATGGGAACGGTCTTGGGCTTGGCTCTCGGCGAAGGGCTGGTGCTTCTGATGCGCCGCGTCAAACTGGGCAACGAGTCGCTGTACCCGATCATGATCCTGACGGCGTGTATCTTCATCTTCGCCATCACCCATTATCTCGAGGGCAATACCTATCTGGCCGTCTATGTGGGCGGTTTGATTATCGGCAATAACAAGTTCACCCGCAAGCGCCAGACGCGGTCTTTCTTTAACGGCCTGGCATGGCTCAGTCAGTTGGTAATGTTCTTGATGTTAGGTCTGATGGTGGAGCCGTCGGCACTCATTCAATATAAGGTATGGGTTCCGTGCCTGATCATCAGTTTTGTGATGATCTTCATCTCCCGCCCGATAGCCGTGTGGCTTTGCATGCTGCCTTTCCGTCAGTTCCGTCAGCGTGACCGACTGATGCTCAGTTGGGTAGGTCTCAAAGGAGCCGTGCCGATCATCTTCGCTATCATGTGCAAGGCGAACGGCGTGCCGTATGCGGATATACTCTTCAATGTAGTGTTCCTCTGCACGATCGTGTCGCTGTTGGTGCAAGGCACGACTCTGACGCAGATGGCTAAGAAACTCAATCTGGATACGCCGCAAGAGAAAGAGCGCTCGCTGGAGTATTTCGATATCGACCTGCCGGATGAGATTCAGTCCTCAACCCGCGAGGTGGAGGTGACGGCGAAGACCTTGGCGAACGGTAACACGCTGCGCGAGTTGAATATCCCGCCCAAGACCCTGATCATCATGGTGCGCAGAGGAGAAGATTTCTTCGTGCCGACGGGTTCGAGTACCTTGGAGTTGGGAGACCAGTTGTTAGTCATCAGCGATAAGGATGCACAGGCGACATACCAGCATATGATTGACGATGCGGAGGAGGAAGCTATGTGGCGGGCAGAGATGAAAGCCAAAGTGCGCAAACGCGTCGAGAAAATGACTGCGTGGACAAGAAAGAAAAAATAAATAACCAATAACAAATAACAAATCAAAAATGTCAAAGACTATCGTCTTTCTCACCGGCGCAACCGGTACGATGGGTTATGCAGGCATGATGGAGATCCTGCGCTACCCGAAGCAGTATGAGTTACGAATCCTGGCTCGTCCGAGCAAGAAGAACAAGGAGTTACTAGCCCCGCTAATCGATGATCACTCATCGCTCCACGTTATCTGGGGCGATCTGACCAAGTACGAGGATGTACTGAAAGGTGTGTCCGGAGCGGATATAGTGCTGCATGTAGGCGGTATGGTCTCGCCGCAGGCGGACTACCGTCCGAAAGCTACGCTGCGTACGAATATCACAGCCGCCGAGAACATCACCAAGGCTGTGCTGGCACAACCGGAAGATCAGCAGCCGAAAGTGGTATATATCGGTTCGGTAGCCCAGATGGGTGACCGTCGCGAACCGCTTCATTGGGGGCGTGCCGGTGATCCGATATGCGTGTCGGCATATGACCACTACGGTTTGACTAAAGTGCAGGCGGAGCGTATCATCACCGACTCGGGTATCAAGACCTGGGCTTCTCTGCGTCAGTCGGGTATTCTCTATCCGGCGATCCTCAAGAACTACGACCCCATCATGTTCCACGTACCGATTCGCGGCGTGTTGGAATGGGCGACAGTAGAAGACAGCGGACGTCTGCTCGAGCGCGTATGCCGTCCGGATGTACCGAAAGAGTTCTGGCGTAACTATTATAACATCGGTTCGGGCAAAGAGTACCGCCTGTCGAACTATGAGTTCGAGGTGCTCTTGCTGGATGCCATCGGTTGTCCGCGCCCGGAGAAGATCTTCAATGCCAACTGGTTCAC
>CAMHQP010000092.1 GCA_946187555.1 uncultured Bacteroidales bacterium | reverse complement strand
GAATGGTAAAAAACAATTCCGTAATCCCGTAATTACGAAATTACGATAATTATCAACAAATATTAACAACAATGAGAAAATTTTTACTTGGCGCTCTGCTGCTCATCTGTGGCACCGCATTTCTCTCTGCTCAATCCCGTGAGGGTCTGACAGAGTACAAGTTAGACAATGGATTGACCGTCATGTTGTGGGAAGACCATGACGCGCCGGATGTAACGGGCTACGTAGTAGTTCGCGCGGGTTCGGTAGATGAACCGGCGGAGTACACGGGTCTTGCCCACTATCTCGAGCACATGCTCTTCAAGGGTACGCAGCGTATCGGCGCGCTCGACTGGGAGAAAGAGAAACCGATCTACGACTCAATCATCGCACTCTACGACCAGTATAGCGAGACGACGGACCCGAAACTGCGCGAGCAACTCGCAACACAAATCAACGAGTGCTCCATGCGTGAGGCCAAAGTATCTTCCACCGAAGATTTCTTTCACATGCTCGACCTCATCGGAACCGAGGGCGTGAACGCCTTCACCTCTTATGATCTCACAGCCTACGTAGGTTCGTTTTCGCAGAATGAGATGCTTCGCTGGTTGACCATCTATTCCGATCGTCTTATCAACCCCGTCTTCCGTACGTTCCAAGCCGAGCTCGAGAATGTGTTTGAGGAGTACAATATGTATGCCAACGAACCCTCGTCGCAGGTGCAAAACCAGATGATGGCGGATATCTACAAAGGTTCGCCCTACGAGCGCGAGGTCATCGGTCTTCCCGAGCACCTCAAGAACCCGCGTCTGTCGAAACTGATTGAGTTCTACAACACCTGGTATGTGCCGAACAACATGGCCCTTATCCTGGTAGGAAACTTCAATACGGAGGAAGCAAAACCGATGATTGCGAAGACTTTCTCGCGCCTGCAGCCGAAGGCTTTGCCGCAACGTGCTACTTATCCTGCTGTTCAACTCACCGGTACCAAGCATTATAAGTTAGGCTACAACCCGCAGGTTGTATGGGCATATCAGGGTGTCAAAGAAGGCGACCCTGACCAAGACGTGCTGGAGTTCGTTTGCCGCGTGCTGTATAACGGACAGACCGGCCTGTTGGACAAAGTGAATATCGATGGAGATGTCCAGTTCGCAGGAGTGTTCCTCGATTCACGCCGTAATGACGGACGTATCATCGTGCAGGCCGTACCGTACTATGATGCCAACCAGCAGATGTTTGAGACCGATAAGGCTACCGAGCGCATCGTCATGAAAGAAATCAACCGCCTGAAAACAGGTGATATCCCTGATGAACTGATTGCGAACGTAAAGCATATGTACGAGCAGATGTACAAAGTTGCGGAAGAATCACCTGCGCAGAAGATGAACTGGCTTATGGATGCCTTCGTGTACGGAAAACCGATTGATGATATCTTCACGACTAACGCACGTATCCAAGCGCTCACGAAAGCAGAGATCTCACGTGTGGCAAAGAAATACTTCGATGCGGATTACATGACCCTCTCGTTTGACGAACCGGCCACCCAACCGAAGGCAAAAACGCTGCCGAAACCGAATATCAAACCGCTGGATCCGATCAAGGATGCCAAAACGGCTTATGCAGCTGAGTTCAGACAACTGCCTCACGGCGAACTCCAACGTACGTTCAATAACTTCAATGATGTGACCCTCACTACGCTAGGCGAGAACGTAACACTGCACTATACGCCGAATACGAAGAATGATATCTTCACCCTCACGCTCCGCTACGGCGCAGGCCGTCATGAACTGCCGATGTTGCCTTACGCAACAGCGCTGATGAATAACGCCGGTATTCAGACCCTGCCGAAGATTGAAGGTAAAGATTTCAAGCAGCAGATGGCGGAATTGGGCGCAGAAGTGTCCTATAGTTGCGACGACTCGTATTTCACCGTGTCTATCTCCGGTGACGATGAGAATATGAACAAGATCATGAACCTCGTCAACCGCCAGCTCCTCATGCCGTACCTCGAGCAGAAACAGCTGGATGCAGTCAAGGGTTCGGAGTTCTTCTCCCGTCTGAGCCGTCCAAAACGTACGGCTGCTCAGAAGTCGGCTTTGCTTCAATATGCCCTCTACGGCAAGAAATCGCCGTATCTTGACGAAGTGCCGTTTAAAGATATTTGGAGTCTGGGTGTTCCGAATATCCAGTCGCTCATAGCGCAGGCTCGTACCTACGCCCTCGACGTCTTCTACTGCGGTACCCTGCCTCAAGAGAAACTGATTGCTGAACTGCCGCTCACAGAAGGCATGAAACCTTCTACCTCGCCATTCATACAAGACCGACAGACTTATAACGAGCCGACCGTCCTCTTCCTGGCGAACGGAAATGTTCAGCAAGCGGACTTGTATTTCTACATCAACGGCCGCCCGTACGATATCGCTTCGGATGTGACTTCTGATGCCTTCAATCAGTATATGTCCGGCGGTTTCACCGGTGTCGTAATGAATGAGATACGTGTGAAACGCTCCATGGCATATACCGCCTACGGTTACGATGCAACGCCGGAACTGCCGGGAAAAGACTGCTTCTTTATCGGATATGTAGGTACTCAGAGCGACAAGGTGGCAGATGCTATCAGCGTTTATACGGATATTCTTAAAAACATGCCGGTAGATAAAGAGAATATGGATGCGTTGCGCGCGATGCTCAAGCAAAACGCACAGACTGCTAAACCTTCCATGCGTAACAAAGCGGCTACCTTCGAGGCTTGGCAACGACTGGGCTACAAGGAAGATCCTGCGAAAGTTAATGCCGACAAGATTGATGCACTGACCTTTGAAGATATCGAGACCTTCTATAAGCAGAATATCCAAGGCAAACCGGTCACCATTATCCTCATGGGAGATCCCAAGAAGATTGACCTCAAGGCTATCCAGCAGAAGGTAGGATGCAAGATCACTAAGATCTCGCCGGCTAAACTCTTCAACTCCAGTCAGCAAGAACTCTATGACGCTGTCATGTAAAAAGCCTAATGGTACATGGTAAATGAAATAATCGTACCTTTAGGTAAAGAACAAATGGTACATAGAAGTGGGTTTGTGAACATTGTTGGTAATCCGAACGTCGGCAAATCGACGCTCATGAATGCGTTGGTGGGGGAGCGCCTCTCGATCATCACGTCGAAGGCGCAAACTACCCGCCATCGCATCATGGGTATCGTCAACGGCGAGGATTTCCAGATGGTCT
>CAMHQP010000091.1 GCA_946187555.1 uncultured Bacteroidales bacterium | reverse complement strand
CGTATCTTCGGCTATCGTGTAACGCGCGCCTGTCCACGGGAGGGTGAGCGAGGCATTCTGCGCAGCGCAGTTGAGCAGCACATACACGAGTCCTTTGCGTCCACCGACCACCACTCTACCCGTTCCGTTGCCATCGAGATCTCGGAGAACGGAACTTGTCCAGTGGTTGATAAATGCGAGCGGCACGGAGTCGGTCGTCATATCGAGTTCCCAAACACCCGAGCCATCGAAGAGGGCCTTACCGTACAGATCTACGACTGTACGATTGGTGATTGGAGATTGGTCATTAGTGATTGGTCGATAGACATCGGCATGGAAAGCGAGGGAGTCTTTGATATGCAGATCTACTTCGGCCTCACCGAAATAGCAGTTGTTCAGCCCCATCGAATCGATATGGATCTGTGTGTCCACCTGCAAGCGCTTGAAGAGCGAGGATATATTCGCACGGCCGGTAAGCAGGCCATTGAACATAATGGTCTGTTGGGGTAATATAAAGGGCACCACGTACGAGGCATCTATCTTCTGCAGATCAACCGCCAGCGTGTCCGTGGCACGGCGGGAAGCGAGGCCGTTGGCGTATATATGCTGTCCACCACCCTCGAAGGCGAAGTTCTCTATGGCCACCGTCGTATCCGCAGCACAATAGGTAACGCGGCTCTCGCCAAGCGTATAAACGGAGTCGCGAAGCAGGAGGGTGCCCGGCATAAAATGCATTTCAATAAGCGGTTTGCGGTTGTATTGCGCGAAATGGGTGATGAACTGCAGGTCTCCGCCGTAACTACCGGCACGTTGCGCAGCCAAGCGCGCCAGACGGCGACTCTCGTACTGATCGGCATCGTATAGTTGGGCTTGTTTATGCACAGAAAGGCCGGTAAGGAGCGTATCGCGGAAAGCGATCGAGGTGAGTTTGGTGTACATCTCCATGGCTTCCGCCGACATAGAGAACGCCAACCCGGAGAGCGAGTCTTCGTTCTGGAGCGTGACGAGCAGGTCATGTACCGGCGTATCTTTGAGACGAATACCGGGCGCGAAGAAACGGAAGTTCACCGAGGGTTCTATTCCAGGCGACA
Source organism: uncultured Bacteroidales bacterium (assembly GCA_946187555.1). Lineage (GTDB taxonomy): Bacteria > Bacteroidota > Bacteroidia > Bacteroidales > Paludibacteraceae > Colicola. Next base: position 2,321 of record CAMHQP010000091.1, on the reverse strand, counting down.
CTTTCAGATCGGCCGTTAGTTTGGGGTGGTCACTGAGCGTGATGAACGATTGGAAGAGTCGCTGCACGTCACGTAACCGATCGCCGTCAGCACGGAGCGAGAGATTAACCGGTTCCCAAGCACGTTTGGGTTCAGCGACTGCCGTCGGCAGGTAATAATGCATCAGTGCCTGGAGTGCCGGTGCGATATCTCCATAACGGAAATGACCATCTGCTTGCGCGCGGAGGTAGTCCGTGTTGAGAGTGATTGTTTTATTGCCATCGGGATCGGCGGAGGCAAGGAGCATCAGTTGCTTCATGAGTACAGAGTCGCGCGAGGTCGCCATGAAGAGCGAGTCGATGGTCAGGTAACCGCTCATCTGATCAGCTTGTACACCACTCATATCCACCGCCAACGAGAAACTCGTTTTCAGTTTGTCGCCGATGAACTCATTGCCCAGAGGTGCTGAGTCAAAATGCCGACAGAGAAGATTGCAATTGATCTCGGGATTCTTCTCATGCAAGTCCACTACGCCATCGAAGGACATATCGAAATGCGGGTCGTGGATCGCGCACTGACCATGATAATGCTTCGGCGCATAATGTCCGTTCATATTCAGGTCGCTGTAGGTATAGCCGTTGTAGGTCAGGTTGCGTACGTGCGCTTGGATGTCGCCATGTACTTGTCCATCGTCGATCTTTCCCTGCGAGCTCACATCGAGCGTGATCGTTCCTAACTTAGCCTGCGCCAGCATGCGTCCGAGACGGAAGTTCCGCGCCACCACTTGTGCGTCAAAAGCCATATGATCGAATGCCGAGTCGGAACGGAGTGTACCATCGGTAGTGATGGCACCCAAGGCAGTACGGAACGCACCATGCAACGTCAAGTCGTGCAGGTGTCCTTCTGCGAGACCGCGATAGTGCATATCGCCCAGACGATGTACCGCTTGGGGAAGACGTACGGGGCGGCCGTAGAGTTGGGACATGAAATCCTGCAAACGTGCGGCATTGGTATGGAAGTCCGTGAGGTTAGCCCGCAGGTAAGGGTTCGACAGATCGGGCAGTCCGACGGCCGCTATGTTGCCTTGGAGAAAAGTCTTGTTGTTATAACGCAGTTCGAGATTCTCGAACGCCAGCGAGTCGAGTGTTCCGCTGAGTCCGCCGGAGAGTCCTACCGGGCGCTTGAGGTGCGCCACACGGGGAATGAACAGTGCCACGTCGGCAGGCACAACTTCTGCTTCGTTGAAACGCAGGGCGAAAGATATCTCGTGCGCAGACTTGCTCAAGTAGAGCGTGTCGCCGGCAGGGAAACGAACGGTGATTCCGCCTAAGTCCATGCGGGACTGCGGGAGTTGTGCACGAAGGGTCGGGACACTGAGCAATGTATCAGTGAGGATGACATGCGCCTTCATGTCTTCGACGATGAAAGGCGATGTGTGATTGGTGATTGGTGATTGGTGATTGGTGATTTGCATCGCCAACTCGGAGATCTCGGCATCGAGGGTGGTCTCGGTCAGTTCATGCAAATCCATCGAGGCGTGCGAGAGGAAGAGGTTGTAGTCTTCGTAGCGCAGACGAATGGAGTCCAGTTGTACATCCTTGACGGCGATGAGGCTCTTGAGAGGTTCGCTCTGCTCTTTCTTTTTTGTTGCAAACGCCTCTACCAAGAATTGGTAGTTCCATGTACTGTCCGGAAGGCGGTGTATATCCGCCACAACGTTTTGGAGGCGTACATGAGAGAAGCGGATCTCGTTGTGGCGCAACGCGAGCGGGCTGAAATGCGCATATAGTTCACCGACGAAGGCGAGGGTGTCGCCCTGTTGGTCTTCGAGGTATATATCCCGGAAGGCGAGACGCGCAGGGAAGCGGTATTCCACCCTACCTACACGGGCTTCTGTACCTAACGCGCGCGACAGCTCTTTAGTAGCCAACTGCACGGCTGCCGTCTCCACCTTATCGCTCATCAGCGCACCGATGAGCATCGCGCTCACCAGCAAGAGACTGACGAGGATTACAGCTACTATGTACAGAAATCGCTTCACACGCGTGCATTTTTAGCGTGCAAAGGTACGAAAATATTTTCGTACCCGCAAATAAAATCACAAAATTTGCATTTTTTTGCTAAAAAATTTGGTCAATTCAAAAAAAAGCAGTACTTTTGTCGTCCGTTTTGAGCCTCTGGCGATTGCATTAGGCATTAACGAGTTAGTGAATTAGTGAATTAGCGAGTTAGTGAACGAATAGTAGTAAATGCTCCAAACGTTAGTAAGGATCCATATAAAAAGGAAACGAAATGGATTTATTGAAAGTAGCTGAGCAAGCATTTGCCGGCGAGAAGAAAGA
>CAMHQP010000090.1 GCA_946187555.1 uncultured Bacteroidales bacterium | reverse complement strand
ATCGACTGCAAAGGTAATAAAAATATTTGAAACATACAACACCGCGAGCTCTGCAACAACAAAGGAGGAGAAGGGAGAAGAAAAGGCGGCATACCATGCCGCGAGAACAAACAAAATAACAAAAAAAGGAATCCCCCGAAAAATATTTAAAATGCATTTTTAGCCCAAAAATTTTGTCATACGCAAAAAAAGTTGTACCTTTGCATCGATTTTGACGCAAAAACATGCTTTGCAGCGATATACATAGTGCCTTGGAGCCCATTTTGGCGCGATATGACCGCGAGCAGATTGTGGTTGTCTATGACCGGAATCTGGAGTCCTACAGCGAAGCGGTCCTACAGCATAGCGGTCTTTCAGCGAAGCGGTCCTACAGCATAGCGGTCTCAGAGACCGCTAAGTCTCTGGCGACGGTTCAGCAGATCTGGGATTTCTTCTTTGCGCAGGGTCTCACGCGCCGTGCGCTGGTGATTGCCATCGGCGGCGGTGTACTGACGGATATGGTAGGTTTTGCAGCGGCTACTTACAAGCGCGGTATTGACTATGTCAATATCCCCACGACGCTGCTGGCAATGATCGATGCTTCTTCGGGCGGCAAGACCGGTATCAATTACCACGGACTCAAGAACAGTATCGGTGCGTTCGCGCAACCGGTAGAGACACTCATCTGGCCGGGATGGTTGAAGACGTTGCCGGCAAAAGAATTCCTCAGCGGATTTGGCGAACTAATCAAGACGGGGTTGATAGATGAGGGGTTACAGGTTACGGGTGACAGGTTATGGGACCAACTCTTGCAGTATGACCTTGACCGGATGGATATAGAGGAATTGACACCGCTCATCGCACAAGGGATTGCCGTCAAAGAACGCATCGTAGCTGCTGACCCGAAAGAAGAAGGGTTGAGGAAGGTGCTCAATTTCGGTCACACGTTCGGACATGCACTCGAAGAGGTTACGGGTGACGGGTTACAGGTTACGGGAGCGATGCCGCACGGCTATGCCGTGGTATATGGTTTGATTGCGGAGTTGTACCTGAGTGTGATCAAGCTCGGGTGTCCCAAAGAACCGCTGCAGCAGTTGACGCAGATCATGCTCCATTATTACGGTAAACCGCAATGCAAGTGCTCCGAGCGCGAGCAACTGATTCGTCTCATGCAGCAGGATAAAAAGAACGAGCGCGCCGCTGAGATCAACTGCACGCTCATTCGTTCTGTCGGTGAGCCCGTCATCAATCAGGTTATCACACCGGACGAAGCCAACGAGGCTTTCGACTACTTATTCTCTTTGTAAGCCGCCACGATATGTTTGACTAAGGGGTGGCGGACGATATCTTTCTCATTGAACTCAATGACCTTAATGCCCTTGATGCCCTTGAAGCGCTCGAGGGCGTCCCGCAGACCGGATTTCTGCGTTGCCGGCAGGTCTATCTGGGTCATATCGCCCGTGACAATCATCTTACCGCCCAAACCCAGACGGGTGAGGAACATCTTGAGTTGCAGCACGGTCGTGTTCTGCGCCTCGTCGAGAATAACCACGGCATCCGACAGCGTACGTCCGCGCATGAAAGCGAGCGGGGCTATCTGGATCGTTCCTTTCTCCATGAACTCCGTCAGTTTAGCCGCCGGAATCATGTCCTGCAAGGCATCATAGAGGGGCTGCAGATACGGGTCGATCTTCTCCTTCATATCGCCCGGCAGGAAGCCGAGTTTTTCGCCTGCCTCCACCGCGGGACGGGAGAGGATGATACGGCGTACTTCGCGGTTCTTGAGTGCCCGTACGGCGAGCGCGATCGCCGTGTAGGTCTTGCCGCTACCGGCGGGTCCTACGGCAAACAAAAGGTCGTTCTCTTCGTATGCCTCGACCAAGGCTTTTTGGTTGGTCGAACGCGCATAAACGGACTTACCGTTCACGCCGTGCAGGATGAGGTTATCGGTGGTCTGCTCCTGCGGTTTGTCGCCGCGGATGAGCATGAGGATATCCTGCTCCGTGAGGCGGTTATTGCGAATACAGAATTCCTCGCAACGCCGCAGCGATTTCTCGAAGCTGTCAATCGCTTTCTCCGAGCCCGTGACCTTCACCTGATAGCCGCGCGCGACCACCCGCACATCGGCATGCTGGTTCTTGAGACAGAGGATATTTTGGTTATTCACACCGTAAAAGGTCGGTGTATCGAGGGAGTCCAGAAGTGTAAGTACTGTTTCCATGAATACAAATGGATTGCACCCCGTTATGCAACAGCACATAGGGCACATTGAGTTTTCGATTATATGTAACTGCTTGATCCAGCGTCTTTTGCGTGAGGGGCACCGTCTCGGCTTTGCACTCGATGAGCATGAGCGGTTGGGTCGTTTGGTCATAGACCACGGCGTCGCACCGTTTCTGCACTTCACCCACTTTGATAGCCGCTTCCACCGCTATGAGCGAGGCCGGAAAGCCAAATTGCTCCACCATCCGGTGAAGCAATTGTTGGCGCACCCACTCCTCGGGCGTCAAGCGCACCCAACGATGACGCCATTCGCAAAAGATCTGCTCCTTATTGTTGTAAACTCTTGTTCGCACTATTTCTTAGCCGCAAGGGCACGATTACTTGAGATAGTTGTCTTTGAGCGAACACGTACGGTTGAGTATCAGATGCTCGGGAGTAGCATCATCATCGACCACGAAGTAACCTTGTTTGAGCAGCTGGAAGTGGTCATGTACCTGCGCTTTGGCAAGCGACGATTCCACTTTGGCGGTCACTACCTTGAGGCTGTCCGGATTGAGCAGATCGCGGAAGTCGCCTTCCTCAGCCGAGGGGTTCTCAACGGCGAAGAGACGGTCGTACAGACGTACTTCCGCATCGATAGCGCTGTTGCACTCTACCCAGTTGATGGTCGCCTTCGTCTTACGGTTACCACCTTCGGTGCCCGACTTGCTATCCGGGTCATAGGTGGCATAAACGGTAGTGATGTTACCATCGGCATCTTTCTCGCAACCCGTAGCCTGAATGATATACGAGGCTTTGAGACGCACCTCACGACCACCCGGGGAGAGGCGATAGAACTTATTATCTGCCTCCTCGAGGAAGTCGCCGCGCTCAATCCACAGCTCCTTACCGAACTTCATCTCACGCGTACCGAGTTCTTCGTGTCCGTCGATGTTCTCCGCAATGAGCGTCTCGCCTTCGCCTTCGTAATTGGTGATAACGAGCTTCACGGGATCAAAGATAGCACATACACGCGGTGCGGTCTCTTTGAGATCTTCGCGGATGACGTGCTCCAAGAGGCCTTGGTCAATCATACCTTCCACTTTGGTATAACCGATCTTATCCATGAACGTACGGATGGCTTGCGGGGTGTAACCGCGACGACGCAGACCACAAACGGTCGGCATACGCGGGTCATCCCAACCGGCCACGAGACCTTCCTTGACGAGCTGCAGCATCTTACGCTTCGACATCACGGTGTAAGTGATATTAAGGCGGTTGAACTCACGCTGTTTCGGACGATAGTCGGGTCCATAAGGACTCAGACCTGCGAAGTTCTCACCGGTTATCTGGTCGAGGAAATAGTCGTACAGCGGACGGTGTACCTCGAACTCGA
>CAMHQP010000089.1 GCA_946187555.1 uncultured Bacteroidales bacterium | reverse complement strand
CGGGCAGCACAGAGCACCACAGCGGTTAACGGCCGTCAGGCAGCAATGTTTGGTCCCTGCTACAGAGACGAGAAAGGTGAAACGAGCACACTGTGGGCTGCAATTCCAAGTAAACCGATGTTTGAGCGTTGCTCGCGTGAGTCGGAGGGTAGGAAGCGTTAGATTAATGGCAGACGCCCGCAAGGGTACAGAACCCGGCTTATAGGCTTGCTCTTTCCCTTCGGGGATGAATGGATGAAGGAATGAAAGACACAAAGTTTTCCAAAATAGGTGATTTTGTACGCTACGACATGTGGCGGCGGACGACGACGGAGTTAGATACGTGGTACAAGCGTTTAGGTTACCGTATTATCCGCACGATCGCGCTGGTGGTGCGCGGGTTCACGAGTAAGAACCTGAACGACACCGCCAAAGCGCTCACCTACTCTCTTATTTTCGCCGTAGTGCCTATCCTTGCGATGATCGTAGCGGTCGCCAAAGGGTTCGGTGTAGTAGATGTGATCGAGACGCAGTTGAACGCGTCTTTCCTGGGTGAGACGGGTATGGTACCGACGATCATGGAGATGGTGGAGCGGTACTTGGAGACCACGCAAGGAGGGGTGTTCATCGGCATCGGTATTCTGATTCTGTTATGGGCGATTTATACGTTCTTCCAATCGGTAGAGACGGCTTTTAACCGCATCTGGAACGTAAAGAAATCGCGTTCGATTTTGCGTCAGGCGACCACCTATATCGCGATTGTGGTGCTGATCCCGGTACTGATTGTATGCAGCGCAGGTATTACGATTATGATCCACTCGATGGTAGGAGAATTGGATGGTGTGCGGTTTATGCAATTCGTGATTGTATGGTTTATGTTCACGATGATGTATCTGGCGGTACCGAACACGCGTGTGAAAATCATGAGTGCGCTGATCCCTGGTATCTTGATGGGTACGCTGTTCCAGCTGCTGCAGATGCTGTCGGTCTATCTGATTGCGCTGTTGAGCCGCACGAGCATCGTGTACGGTGCGTTTGCAACGATACCTATCTTGATGACATGGTTGCAGTACACGAGTCTCTTGATTCTGATCGGTGCACAGATGTCGTACGCGATCCAGAACAACGAAGAGTTTGAGTACGAGAAAGACGTGAACACGATGTCGCGGCGATACAAAGACTTCATCATGATCTATCTGCTGTCTGTGATTATTAAGCGTTTTGAAGCAGACGAAGCACCTCTCACAGCGCACGAACTCGCCATTCGCGACAATCTGCCAATTCGCGTAGTGAATCAGTTACTGAGTCGGATGGTAGAGACCGGCATACTGCGCGAGGTGTATGTAGAGGGTGAGGAAGAGCGGACATATCAGCCGGCGATGGACACGCATACGATCAGCGTAGGCATGGTGTTTGAGCGGATTGAGTCGCAGGGTTCAGAGGAGTTTTTGCAAGCACCTTCGGCTGAGATGCAGGCGTTCTGGGAGAAATACCAACGTGTCGGCGATATAGCCCAAGAGCCGGTGAAAGACATATTGGTGTCCGAGATCATGAAGCAATAAACAAATCAATTAACAGATATGAAAAAAAGTTTCTTTTTTGCAGCCGTGCTGCTGATGAGCCAGATGGCTTTTGCAGCACCGAAAATTGAGCAGGTAGAACCGTTATGCTGGTGGACAGACATGAAGATGCCACTGACGGTGCTATTCCATGGTCAAGACCTGCGTGACGCTCAAGTGAGTGTGCAGGCAGTGGTAAACGGTAAAGTACAGAAAGGCGAGTGCACGGGTCTCGTAGCACGCGGCCAGCACAATGCCGAGAGTCCGAACTACCTGTTCGTGGACTTCGGTGTGAACCAACCGGGTACGTATCGTATTACCTTGAAGAAAGGTAACAAGAAAGCTACCTATGACTACGTGATCGCAGAGCGCCGTCGTGGCAGCCGTGACCGCAAGAGTTTTGATGCATCGGACGTGGTGTACCTCATTATGAGTGACCGTTTTGTAGATGGTGATCCGTCGAACAACAGCACGAAAGACACGCGTGAGAAAGCCGACAAGAGCAATGTGAACGGTCGTTTTGGCGGTGATATCCAAGGTATTATCAACAGCTTTGACCACATCAAGAAGCTCGGATGTACGGCTATCTGGCCGACGCCGATGTTAGGTGACGACGAAGAGGCATGGAGTTATCACGGCTACGCATGCTCGGATTACTATCATATCGACCCGCGTTACGGCTCGAATGCGAAGTACGTGGAGATGGTGCAACTGGCGCATGAGAAGGGTCTGAAGATTTTGATGGATATGGTTCCGAATCACTGCGGCGGTTCGCATTGGTGGATGAAAGATCTGCCATACCAAAACTGGATCAATCAGTTCCCGCAGTTCACTAACACCAATAACTGCTTCACAGCGAACTACGATATCAACGCGTCGGAGTACGACCGCAAGCTCTCTAACCGCGGTTGGTTCGATCATCCGATGCCGGACATGAATCTGGAGAACCCTGACCTGCTGAAGTATTTCCAGCAGTGGGCTATCTGGTGGGTTGAATACGCTAACCTCGACGGTCTGCGTGTGGACACCTATCCGTATATCGAGAAGATCCCGGGCAGCGAGTGGCTCAAAGCGATCCGCGAGGAGTATCCGACCCTCAATATCGTGGGCGAGTGCTGGACACGTCCGGCTCCGGCTGTAGCGTACTGGCAGAGCGGCACGAAGAACTTCGACGGTTTTGATTCCAACCTACCCTGCGTAATGGATTTCCCGACCGAAGAGGCTATTCGTCAGGCATTGGAGAACGATGGTCAAGGATGGGGTAACGGTCTGACACGTGTGTATGACGCGCTGACGATGGACTATATGTACGGCGATATCAATAACGTGCTGACCTTCCTCGGAAACCACGATATGGCACGTATAACGGACGTGGTGAAGGACAAAGACCTGCGCCGTGTTAAATTGGCTTACGTGCTGCTGGCTACGATGCGTGGTATTCCGCAAGTGCTGTACGGCGATGAGTACGCCATGACCTCGGCGAACAAAGAGAACCCGAATGACCACAGTTATCTGCGTGCTCCGCTGCCGCTGGGTGACCAAGTGACGGATAAGATGATCGATATGTTCGAGTTCCAGAGCCGACTCTTTAACTGGCGTAAGGACGAGAAAGTGCTGCATAAGGGAAAGACGATGCATTTCATGGCACGCGATAACACCTACGCTTTCTTCCGTTACAACGATGAAGAAGCAGTGTTCGTGTTCGCCAACGCCTCGGAAGAACCGCGTGTCATTCCCTTTGAGCATTACAAGGAGATCCTGCGTCACTATCAGCCGGTAGGTTTCGAAGTGATGACGGGTGAGCACATCGATATGAACGGAGAGTTCAAGATTCCGGAACTGAGTACGATGATCGTTAAACTCGTTAAGTAATGAGTTAATGAACGAATTAACGAATGAAAGAATAGCAAAAGTGTGCCCTCGTTGCGGGGCATCTTTTGTATGTACGCACGATGCGCTGTGCCAATGCGTAGGCATCGAATTAAACGAAAAAGCGCGCACATTCCTGCGCACGCATTATTCGGATTGTCTCTGCAGAGCTTGCCTACTGGAGGTGGCTCGCGAAATGCAATAGACTATCGGGGGCGTTATTCAGCATATGGATAACGTCCTCGAGCATTTCTTCGGGGTGC
>CAMHQP010000088.1 GCA_946187555.1 uncultured Bacteroidales bacterium | reverse complement strand
ACCCGTTCTACACCGGTAAGTCCAAACTCGTGGACACCGCAGGTCGTGTGGACAAGTTCATGTCTCGCTACGGCAACCGCAACCGCAAGTAATGCGGGGAGATATAAGGGGCAGGCATGTGCTTGCCCCTTATTGTTATTGGAGATTGGAAATTGGATATTTGAAATTTAGATATTATGAAAAACGCACATCTTTGGAAGGCTTTAGGCCGCAACTTCGGAATCTCAGTTGTATTATTCGGAGCGTTATTAGGGCTCCTCTGGTTGGCGGAAATAATCTTTCCGTCGTTAACGTTATTGAAATGGCACGACCCCGCCTGGGTAGTCGGCATTCCGGCGAGCATCATCGGTGTGGCATATATATTGACGGTGCGCGACCCGCAGAACTACACGGGTTTCTTCGCCGGCATCGTGATGTCCATCTTGCTCGGCATACAATTCCTGCTGCAAGGCGCATACGACAGCGCTTTCCTCTTCTTCCTCGTCTTCATCCCCTTCCAGATGATGAGTATCTATAAATGGAGTCGGGCTAAGGATGACGGAGGAGCAAGCTTCGAACCCAAATTCCTGGACACCCCGCGACTCATCATGTCGGTTGCTATGCTGATCTTCATTACCGCGGGAGACTATGTCCTTTCCACATTCGCTCTGCGCCACGATAGCCTCTCCGACGATATCGTCATTAAGATCCTCAACGGTCTGTTGATCTCCTCGTCCTTCCTGGCTAACTACTGGCTCATCTACCGCAAGACCGACTCTTGGATCTACTGGTTCATCTATAGCGTCGCCGGTATAGGCCTCTTCGTCATCCTCGGCAATATCTTCTCGATCGTGCTGTTCACGTTCTTCCTGGTGATCAACTCGATGGCCGGTATTGCGTGGATCAAGGCAACCAAGCCGGAGAATATGTACTGGGCAGCGCCGTTTTTAGGTAAGAAATGATTCGTAAAAAAGATACAATATTACGCGTAGCGGAGCCTACGCAGTTAATGGACTTCCTGATCGCGAAGATGGGAGGTATGGCACGTTCGTCGGTCAAGCAGTTGCTTGGCCAACGTCGTGTAAAAGTGGGAAACGCCGTTCAGACACGGCATGATTTTGCTTTGAAGGTCGGCGATGTAGTGACGGTTAGTTCGGGTCGTGGCAATAGTCAGTTGACGCATCCGAAGTTGAAGATCGTCTATGAGGACGATGACCTGATTGTGGTGAATAAGCAACCCGGTCTGCTGACTGTAGCGGCAACGCCGGGAAGCAGCGAGACGACTGCCTACTCTATCCTGCGCGCGTACGTTAAGAAACAGAACGCGCGCGCGGGGATTTATGTGGTGCATCGTCTGGATCGGGAGACCAGCGGTTTGTTGGTTTTTGCCCGTTCGGAAGAGCTGCAGCATTACATGCGTGAGTACTGGCGCGAGTTGGTTCAGGAGCGCACGTATATCGCGTTGGCGGAGGGTACATTGAATCCGCGCGAAGGCAAGATCACGACGTGGTTGACGGAGGACAAGCGCAATGCGGTGGTGTACTCGTCGCCGGTAGATGACGGAGGCGATATCGCCATTACGAATTATAAGACCTTACGGACTTCGGCCGACGGGGAGTATTCGCTGGTTGAGTTGCACCTGGAGACCGGACGCACGAATCAGATCCGTGTGCATCTGGCGAGCAAGGGTTGTCCGGTGGTGGGTGACCGTAAGTACGGTCACGGCAATGAGAACAGTCCGATTGACCGGCTCTGTCTGCACGCCAAAGTGCTGGCGTTTATCCATCCCGTGACGGAGAAGACGGTGCGCTTCGAGAGTCCTGTTCCGAAAGAATTTAACAGAGTACTAGGATACTAGAAGACGAGAGATATTATGCAACGAACGTTCATTATTCTCATATGCGCGCTATGCGCATTGCCAATCTCAGCAGCCAAGCGGCGTGTACACACGATAGGCGACAGCACGATGTCGGAGTATAAACCTGCGGCAACGCCCAAGCGCGGCTGGGGCATGTACCTGCAGGCATTTTTCAATGCGGACTCGGTGAGCGTGAATAACCGCGGTAAGAGCGGCGCGAGTACGCGTACGTTCTATGAGACGGAGAACCTGTGGCCGAGTGTTAAAAAACAGATGCACGCCGGGGACTACCTCATTATTCAGTTCGCCCACAACGACGAAAAATGCAAGGGCGAGGATGTGTATGTAGAGAATGCGAAGTTACGCGCTGAAGGAAGGGACACGTTGACCGACATGCGAGGCACGGAGCCGAACACGACGTATAAGGCCTATTTGCGTATGTATATAACGGAGGCGCGTGAGAAAGGCGTGACGCCTATTCTGATGAGTCCTATTTGCCGCGCGTATTTCAAGGACGGCAAGATCAACGACGAGGGACGGCATGTGCTTGCGGAGAACAAGGACTACGTGCGTTGTATGCGAGAGGTGGCGGAAGAGATGTGGGTGCCTTTCCTTGATATGACGGCAGAGAGCAAAGCGGCGTTTGAGTATTTCGGCAAGGACTACTGCATGGCGCATTATTTCAACTGCGGCGACAAGACGCACACGAGTGCTGAAGGCGGTATGGCGGTTGCGATGCTGGCGTACCAGTTGATCAGCCAGAGTGCGGAGTTGGCGGAGATGCAGTCCTGGTTGGTATGGCCGAGTAAGGAAGAGTGCGCCGCCTATTCGCAGCGCATTGAGGATGCAGGCAAGCAAGCAGCTTTCGCTGCCAGCGGCATGTCTTTCACCGTCACGTTGGAGTCGAAGCGTGCTGTAAATATGTGGGGCACGAACAAAGGTTATCTGCCAGCGTCATTGGAATGGCCGGCAGGTGAGATCGATGAGGTAGCTAATCGGTATGTAGAATTCAGTTTAAGCGCCCCGAAGAAGCACGCGCTGGTAGTGGAGCAGTTGATTCTTCCTGTTCGCGCCAAGGGAGGAAATGGCATGAACATACATATTAATTACGGTTTTGGCGATGCTTTCCGCGATGTGACCACTATTTACGAGAACACGGCGCTGCCGAAGAACAAATGGATCACAGTGAAATTGGATCAGCCTATTCTGATTCCTGCAAACGAGACGCTGTATATCCGGGTTCTGCCGTGGTACGACTCCAACGGTATGCCACAAACAAAGAAATACCTCCAACTCAAAGAGCTGAAGGTAACAGGAAAGAGATTACAATAAAAAAGAAAGCCGCTCGATGAGCGGCTTCTCTTTTTAGTAGCTTGTGCGCTGCGTTGCAGCGTAGCTGATCTTGAGTGCGTAAGCGCGACGGAGTTCCTGCTTGATGTCGGCGATGACACCCATGCGGGTTTCCTTGTCGGCTTTGATGGAGACGGTCATCAGACCCTGGTCGCTCTCCTTCATGGACGAACGCTCATTGACGATATACTCGCCGATCTCCTTCACTTCTGCGAATTGGTCATTCAACTGGATACGCGTCTCTGCACCGTATTGTTTACGGAACTCAGCAGTCGGCGTACCTACGTAGATATAACGCACAAGGGATTTATTCTCCAGCTTGGTGAGCTCTGTAGCCTGCGGGTTTTGGAACTGCACCTTATAGCTTACTTCCTTCATTGACGTAACAGACATGAAGAAGAAGAGCAGCATGAAGATAATATCAGGGAGAGACGACGTATTGAGCGCCGGCATCTCACGTTTCTCATTTCTACGAATCTTTGCCATGTTAGTTACCGTAATTTTTAGGTTCAGC
>CAMHQP010000087.1 GCA_946187555.1 uncultured Bacteroidales bacterium | reverse complement strand
CATAATATCGGTCTGCGCCATAAGCATATCGTGGCGATGCGGATAACGGGAAACAGGCATATTGCTGATAAGTTCCAACATATCTACCGCTTTCATGTATTGCGCCATCTCCTCATCCGTCAACATACATGCAGGTGTTTCATGAAATTTATAACGGTCATGTGTCATCCTTCGTTGGGTCATTTCTTGTTCAAAAGCCAACGAGTGCATAATCACCGTTATGGTATAATCCGGACTGCTTTCTATAGGATGGATAATATGATTAGGAAGAATCATTGCTACTTCATTTTTTTGAAAGCGGATCTCCTGCATATCATATAATGCCCGTGAAGAACCTGTATGACAGATAAAAATCATCAGGTATGGAAAGATGATATCCTGCCCGTAAACAGGAAAACTATGAATGTCTCGCAGCACAACCATTTCTGATTTTTCGATAGTGCTTAGCGCCTCTTCAAATTTCTGCTTTGTTTCCATGTATCGTCATTTTGGGCACAAAAGTACTGCAAATTTTTGATATATGCAAGGTTTTTTTACAAAAATCTTACTTTTGGTTAATAATTACTCCTAAATAGGTAATGCGTATGTGCGCGAAAAGCAGTAATTTTGCAGCGGAAATTTATATATGCAGAAGATTGCAACCATATTAAAGTCCTTTGAGCCGATTAGTCTGGCGCAGATGGAGAGTGTGAAGTTGATGAATCGTATCGACACCAAATATGCGGTGCCGATGGCGGTTCTTCCGCTTATCTTGGAGGCAGCCAAAGCGGACTATTTCGTGCAGGAGATAGACGGCAAACGGATTGCCACCTACGATACGATGTATTACGACACGGACACGCTCGATATGTACGTTCGTCACCATGACCGCCAACTCGTGCGGCAGAAGATACGTGTACGCCAGTATGTGGATAGTGACCTCACCTTCCTCGAGATCAAGCGCAAGAACAACAAAGGCCGCACAAAGAAGAAACGCATCGTCGTGCCGGGATTTGACATCACAGCCGACACGCCATCCGTGCTCAAACATAAGAAAGGCGAAGATGAACCGGTTACCGTCAAAAGTTTTATTGACGCCAAGAGCCGTTATGAATGGTCAGAAATATCCCCGCATCTATGGACAAAATTTCACCGTATCACGCTCGTCAACAAAGCCAAGACCGAACGGTTGACGATCGATATGGATCTCGTATGGGATAACGTGGTGAATGGAGAGAAAAAGACCTTCAGCGACCTCGTTATCATCGAACTTAAACGAGACGGCAATGTGCCCTCTAAGATGACGCATATCATGCTCGACCACCGTCTCCATCCGCTCAAGATCAGCAAGTACTGCATCGGTACTGCCCTCACTACCCCTGGCATAAAAGCCAACCGGTTCAAGAAAAAGATCCGCTTAATAGAAAAGATGTTACATAATAACTAAAGACCCGATGCCCTAATTGGTCTCTCCCCCCCTTATGGGGGAGTTGGAGGGGGCCTATAATATGTTATTTCAAGTTGATTTAGCTAACCCGACCTTGGAGTTCCTTGAGAACGACCCGGACATCGCTGCCCGTTTTGGTACCAGCGACAGTATTTCGTACGTGATGCACTCGATAGCCGATTTCCTCGGGGTGAGTGAGAACCTGATCACCATGCCCTTGATGTTCCTCTTCAACCTGCTGGTGTCGTGGATTCTCATCTATGCCATCTACTATCGTTACAGCCGTCGCCGCGATTATTATGTGCAGTTTATGCTGTTCTCCAGCGGTATGTTCCTGCTGCTGTGGCTGATGCAGATACTCGATATCCAGACCGGCTTCGTACTCGGTCTGTTCGCTATCTTCGGCATGATCCGGTATCGTACGGAGACCGTGCCTATCCGCGAGATGAACTATATGTTCCTCATCATCGCCATCTCGGTCATCAACTCACTGAGTCTTAAGGCCGACGGTCTGGCATGGTATTTGCTGCTTTTTGCTAACATCCTGATGCTCGCTTTGGCATGGGGCTTTGAGCTCTGGAACGGACGCAAGCGTATCTCCACAAAGATCATCCTCTACGAGAAGATAGAGAACATCAAACCGGAGAACCGCGCCGCACTCATTGCCGACCTCGAAGAGCGTACAGGCCTCAAGGTGCTCGACATCGAAATCGGACATATCGACTTCCTCCGCGACGTAGCATATATCAATGTCACGTACGCGCTGGAGAAAGGCAAGACAAACAACAGTATTGACCAAATAACGAAATTCAAATGAGAAAGTTCATACTGATAGCAATCGTGGTTCTGTCGGCGCTTCCTTTAGCAGCCACCACGTACAACTCCTCCGGATCAACCACCGAGCAGGAGGTGCAACTACGCGTCGGGGCGAACTTTACCAAGAAATGGAGACAAGGCGTCCAACTGACTCTTTCTGAAGAACTCCGTTTCAATCTGTATGATGTAGAAAGCGGTACCACGGCGAAGAATATAGCGGTTGATACATCCTATGGTGCTTCGTTCAGCAAGTCCTACACTACGCTCTCTTTGTCATACGCACACCCGGAGTTCAAATACATCCGATTGGATGCGGGATACACCTTACGTCTGTTTGGCAACAAAGGGTGGAGCGACCCTAACGAGTTCCTTCGGCATCGTGTCTTCTTCGGCGTAAGGGGCAGTTACAGCGGCCGAATAGCCAAGATATACTTGCGCGAAAGGGTAGTATGCGATATGCGTACGGATAGCGTCAACCTGCTGGAAAAAAATAAATACAACTGGTTGCTCCGCAGCCGTCTCGGTTCAGAGTTCACCGTCCCCGGCAAACCCGTCAAACCCTACCTTTGGTTGGAAGTGGAGAACACGCTCAACGTGCCCGAGTACCAGCGTAAGAATGGAATGCAGTATATTAGTCATGTACGTGCACAAGCGGGTGTCAAATGGCGCGTGAGCAAACTCAGCAGCCTCGATTTCTTCTACCGCTTCCAGTACGGCTACGATCGGGATATCAATATCACAAAGACGAAAGGCTACATCCAGTTGACCGAACAGAAAACGTTTGTTCATGCAATCGGTGTCGCTTATAATCTTGATTTTTAATTTATTTAGGTTATGAAAAAGAATATTCTTTGCTTAGGAATCATCGCTTGTGTGGCGTGCTTCCAAGTAAGTTGCAATTACAAAGAGGATGTCGTAATAAACGACACCACATCCGATACGTCGGGTGACTCCGGTATTGCCGATGATGATGTAGATGATCAGACTTGGTCGGATACGATTCAGATTGTGTGGAATGGAGCATCGGCCACAGTAACCGGCAAGAACGACAGCCTTAGTATCAGCAACTCCAACGGCTATGTCTCCATTAATTCATCGGTTACCGGTACGCATATCGTGTACTTGCTATCCGGTAATGGCACCGGACAGTTGTCTATCTACGGTTCCTACCGCCATAACATCACGCTGAACGGCCTCACGCTGACCTGTTCCAATGGCCCGACCATTAATAACCAGTGTCATAAGAAATGTTACTTGGTCATCAACGGCACAAACACGCTGACCGACGGCAGCTCGTACGCCTCCTCAACCGAAGACCGCAAGGCCGCTTTCTTCAGCGAAGGACAGGTCATTGCCTCCGGAACAGGTACGCTTACCGTCAAAGGTAACTATAAACATGCGATCGCATCGGACGATTATATCCATCTGACCGATGGTCTGACCGGCACCCTCAATCTGAC
>CAMHQP010000086.1 GCA_946187555.1 uncultured Bacteroidales bacterium | reverse complement strand
AGTCCGTTGAGGAAATCGCGGTCATGGCTGACGCATATGAGTGTGCCGTCGAAGGCCTGCAGCGCAGCTTTGAGTACATCTTTGGATTGCATGTCGAGGTGGTTCGTCGGCTCGTCGAGGATGAGCAGGTTGCATGGCTCGAGCAGCAGACGAATCATCGCCAAGCGGCTTCTCTCGCCGCCGGAGAGCACTTTGACTTTCTTGTCGGACGCTTCGCCGCCGAACATAAAGGCGCCGAGGATGTCGCGAATCTTTGTGCGGATATCTCCTACTGCCACATAGTCGATCGTTTCAAAGACGGTTTTGTCTTCGTCCAGCAGCGCCGCTTGGTTTTGGGCGAAATAGCCGATCTTGACATTGTGACCGATCTTGAGGTTACCCAAGTAGTCGAGTTGGCCCATGATACACTTGACGAGCGTCGTTTTTCCTTCGCCGTTCTTGCCGACGAAGGCCACTTTCTCGCCGCGACGGATGGTGAAATTCACATCATGGAAGACGTTGTGCGAACCGAAATCCTTGCGCAAGTCTTCGATGATGAGCGGGAAGTCTCCGCTGCGCGGGGCAGGCGGAAAACGGAGGTTAAGACGTGAGGTGTCTTCGAGGTCCACTTCCAGTCGTTCGAGTTTCTCGAGTTGCTTGATACGACTCTGCACTTGTACGGCTTTGGTCGCTTTGTAGCGGAAACGCTCGATGAACTCTTCGGTGTCCTGAATCATCTTCTGCTGGTTCTGGTACGCCCTCACTTGTTGTTCGTGCCTTTCTTTACGTAACGCCACAAAACGAGTATAATTAACATTGTAATCATATATTCGTCCGAGTGTTATTTCTATGGTTCGCCCGCACACATTATCGATGAATGCCCTGTCGTGACTTACCATGAGTACGGCCGATGGGCTGGCTTTGAGGAAGTCTTCCAACCATTGGATAGACTCGATATCGAGGTGGTTGGTTGGCTCGTCGAGGAGCAATAAGTCCGGATGACGCAAGAGAATCTTGGCTAACTCTATACGCATTCGCCATCCGCCGGAGAATTCGGAGCAGGGTCTTTCAAAGTCTTTGCGCTCGAAGCCAAGACCGATGATTGTTCTGTCCATCTCGGCAATAAACCGCGCCTCGTCTTCGCCCGCGAAAACAGTCATCACTTCTTCGCGCAGCGTTCGGTCGTCATGGAAGAGCATGACTTGCGGCAGATAGCCGATCGTCATGTCCGCTTCGCGGGCAATGCGTCCGCTGGTCGGTTGGTACTCCCCTGCGATGAGTCGCAGAAGGGTCGTTTTGCCCGCTCCGTTCTTGCCCACCAGCGCTACACGTTCCTTACGGTTGATAAGGAAAGTGATGTCGTCCAGCACGGGACGCGCCGAGAACTCCATACTTACGTGATCAATGGTCAGCATGCGCACGAACGATTTGACGGTTAATAACTCTCCAAAGGAGCAGGGTCAGTATAGTCGCTAAGCCGAAATCGGCCAGTAAAAGCAGCCAGTTGTTCCAATTCCGTCCGAGGATAGCCAATCCGATAAAGAGCACACTTGCGCTGAGTAATACGCAAGTCGTTTGGATATGGTTCAGACCCGTGCGAACCAACAAATGATGAATGTGGTTCTTGTCGGGTTCGAAGATTGGCCGGCGTTGTTTGATACGCGTGAGACTGACGCGGATGGCATCGAAAAGCGGAACGGTCAGTACACACACGGCGACAGCCGGTGCGGCACTCATATGCAAGGCTTCTGGGACGATATGGTAGGCGTTGATCTCGCAGAAACGGAAGACAAAAGCCGTGAGCAGATAGCCCAACAGCAGACTGCCTGAATCGCCCATGAAGATCTTATCCCGTTTGCCGAAGACATTATAGATGAAGAACACCGCCAGAACACCGATCATCGCTATCGCCATATTGGACCAACCGGTTTCATTCGCCAGACCGAAATAGACTGCGAAGAACAGGCAGTACAGGATGCCGAGACCGCTGGCTAAACCGTCGATGCCGTCGATGAGGTTGATGGCGTTGATGATGGCCAGCAGGATGCAAAGCGAGAGGATATAACTCGGAATGACGCCTATCTCGGCGATGCCGAAAATTCCGTGCAGGTGGGTGATACGAATGTCCGCAAAGCCGATCAGCGCAAGGCCGGCGAGGGCCTCACCCAGTAGTTTGGCTGCGGGGCGTAACACCAACACATCGTCTGTGAAGCCGACCACCATGATGATGAACAAGCCGATCAAGAAGAACGGATTTTGCTCCATCGGCGTGCACAGCAGATAGGTCAGCATGAACGCGAAACAAATATTCAACCCGCCGATATTGGGTATTGCTCCGTCATGGCTCATACGTTTGTTCGGGCGCACGACGAAGCCTTTCGCCTTCGCTACGCGAACGACCACAGGCATGAAAAGTGCGCCGAGGATAAAACTCAGCAATCCGATCAGATAACTATGTGCAATCAGCGCGTTTTGCATCATTTCGGGTCAAGTTGCTCGTAGATAGAGTTCTTGCTGATATACTCCGGTACCAGTTCTTTCATCATCTTGACGGTGGTAAAGGACTTGTCCTGGTGACTCGTCTCGATGAGCAGGTCGATGCGTTGGCTTACTTCGTTATAGTCGAACTCGCGTACGCGGGCAATCATGATCTTGCTGTTGCTGGTGGGGAGCGTGAGTTCTTTTTGGTTCAACAACTCTTCGTATAATTTCTCGCCCGGACGCAAGCCCGTGAAGACAATCGGAATATCTTTCTCCGGAGTGTATCCTGCCAAGCGAATCATATTACGTGCCAGATCCAGGATCTTCACCGGTTTGCCCATGTCAAAGACGAAGATCTCACCGCCGTTACCCAAAGTGCTGGCTTCCATGACGAGCGTACAGGCTTCCGGTATGGTCATGAAATAGCGAATGATTTCCGGATGGGTCACCGTGACGGGGCCTCCTGCTGCAATCTGTTTGCGGAAATACGGGATGACGGATCCGTTACTGCCGAGCACATTACCGAAACGCGTGGTGATGAACTTCGTGCATTGCGGGTTCTCTTTTTGCAGTTTATGGAAGAGGGATTGTACGTATATCTCCGCGATACGTTTGCTGGCCCCCATGATGTTCGTCGGGTTAACAGCTTTGTCGGTGGAGATCATCACGAAGCGCTCCGTTCCGTATTTGACCGCCATGTCGGCCATATTCTTCGTGCCGAGTACGTTCGCGCGCACGGCTTCGTTGGGATAACTTTCCATGAGCGGCACATGCTTGTACGCGGCAGCGTGATAAACGACATCCGGACGTAACTCGCTGAAAATCTGCTCGATACGTTCTCTGTCTCGCACGTCTGCAATAACCGGAATAAACCGCGCTTCCGGGAATTGTTTCTGCAAGTCCAAACTCAAGTCATGCAGCGGCGATTCGGCTATCTCCAAGAGAATCGTCACCTGCGGATTGTATTGCTGAATCTGCCGAACCAGTTCGCTACCGATACTTCCTGCGGCGCCGCTGACGAGAACCACTTTGCCTTGGATGATTTGGCGCACATTCTCGGTGCTCACTTCTATCTGCGGACGTTCCAACAGGTCCTCGATGCGGATGGCATCAATGCGGCCGATTCGTTGCGCATCGATATCGTTCGGGTTGTCTACACTGGTAAAATACGGAGTCGTTAAGATGCGGATATTATGGTCAATGAAAATCTGCAAGTCCTTGGCCGGATTGATCTCGCGCATTTTAAGCGGCGAGACAATGACGTGTTGAATCTTCCGCGCCTTCATCCAATCGAAGAGTTTCTCGTTGAGTTGCAAAACCGGCAGACCGGCTACTTCGAAACCATGCTCGCCGTCGGAGAT
>CAMHQP010000085.1 GCA_946187555.1 uncultured Bacteroidales bacterium | reverse complement strand
GCCACGCGCTAACCGACAATTATCGAGGTAAGAACAAAGGTAAAGAGTGCTCAGGGCGAAAGGCCTGAAGTAGAAGTGGGCTAATTCGGCGAAGGGAACAGCCTTTAAATGTTCAGAACGCCGAGCTAAGTGGCGGCAACGCCTAAATGTGTAGAGACTATATACCCACAACCTACATCCTTACGGACACGGTTAAGACATAGTCCAAGCAGTCGCTGACTGATCAACAGCGGATGTACGAAAATCCTTTGGCCAGTGATGGCTGTGTGGGTTCAAGTCCCACTCGCGGTACGAAAATGACGACTCATTGAGCCGTCATTTTTCATTTTCTATACTCTGCGGATAGCTACCAGATGATGCGAATATTCGCCGGTTTCGGCATTGAAGATACCTTGGGAGTCGAGCTTCTCCACTTTCACGCGGCCGGAACAATGAATGACACGTTCGGGATCTATCACGATGCCAACATGAGTGATTGGTAATTGATCATTGGTCATTGGTGATTTAGTAAAGAAAACGAGGTCTCCGGCCTTAGCCTTACTCAGATCCTTAATCGGTTTGCCTTGCGTCACTTGCTCGGAAGCGTTGCGTAAGAGGGTTTTGCCAAACAGATTCATGACGGTCTGCGTGAAACCCGAACAGTCCATACCCAGCGCGTTCTTCCCGCCCCAGAGGTAGGGTACATTGATAAAAAATCGTACGGCTTTGAGTAGGTTCTCTTGGTTCATCTCCAGTGGAGCGGTGATGACCATCGAAGGGTCTATCCGAAAACCGACACCGAGCACCTCAAAGCGAGCTGGGCTCGCTTCGTTGGTCATTGGTGATTGGTAATTGGTGAGTTTGGTTCCTGCGGTGAGCGGAATGGTCTGGCCATTGTTCTCGCTCATGGCATATGCCATCGGGAACGCCACCGTTGCAGCCGTCTTCAGCGCTTTCTTATGCGTAGCATACTCCTTGTCCGTCATGGGCGTGATCATCTTCGCATCGACCCATCCTTCCTGACCGTCCGACTCCAAGCGGATACGTCTCCAACGGGGTTGTTCGTCTAAGATTTGACACAACTCACCGAACAGCATCTGCGTGTTCTGTTCCGCTCCTTCGCGCGCTTCTGTGCGCACAGGGATGACGCTATGTAACGCGATCGCTACCATACTTCCTGCGGGTGCTCCGACTCCTTACGCGGATAGTCAATCGAGTAATGCAGTCCCCTGCTCTCTTTGCGCTCCATGGCTTGGCGGGTAATGAGGTAACCGACATTGATCATGTTACGCAACTCGCAGATCTCCTTGTCCGCTTTGACGCGTTTGAAGAGGTCTTCGGTTTCTTCGTAGAGCAAGTCGAGTCGTTCCCATGCACGACGCAGACGTAAGTCTGAACGCACGATACCCACGTACGTGGACATGATCTGTCCCACCTCTTTGACATCCTGCGCAATGAGCACACGCTCCTCGTTGCTCAACGTACCTTCATCATTCCATGCGGGGATCTTGTCGTTGAAATCGTAGTTCTCTATCACGCTCAAGCTGTGTTTAGCCGCAGCGTCCGCATACACAACTGCCTCGATAAGCGAGTTGGACGCCAGACGGTTACCGCCATGCAGGCCTGTACACGAACACTCACCCACGGCATAGAGGCGACGGATAGAGGACTGTCCGTCCAGATCGACTTTGATGCCGCCGCACATATAATGTGCGCAGGGCGCTACCGGGATATACTGTTTGGTGATATCGATGCCGATAGACAGGCACTTCGCATAGATATTGGGGAAGTGATGTTTGGTCTCTTCGGGATCTTTGTGAGTCACATCAAGGCACACATGATCGATGGCGTGGATCTTCATCTCATTATCTATCGCGCGTGCTACGATGTCACGCGGCGCGAGACTCAGACGCGGGTCGTATTTCTGCATAAACTCCTCACCGTTCGGCAAGCGCAGGATACCTCCGTAACCGCGCATGGCTTCGGTAATGAGGTAGGCAGGATGGGTTTCTTTGGGGTTGTAGAGGCTCGTCGGGTGGAACTGAACAAACTCCATATCCTTGACCTGCCCTTTCGCACGATAGACCATGGCTATACCGTCTCCGGTCGCTATCTCGGGGTTGGTGGTGGTGGCATAGACCGCACCTGTTCCACCGGTTGCCATGAGCGTGATTCGGCTCAGGTAAGTGTCTATCTTCTGCGTCTTGGGATTGAGGATATAGGCTCCGTAACACTCGATATCCGGTGTACGGCGTGTGACACGAACACCTAAGTGGTGTTGGGTGATGATCTCGACTGCGAAATGGTTCTCGAGCACATCGATATAAGGGTTGTGCCGCACGGCTTCCATGAGTCCGCGTTGGATCTCTGCGCCGGTATCATCGGCATGGTGGAGAATACGGAACTCGGAGTGGCCTCCTTCACGGTGGAGATCGAAAGCGCCGTCTTCTTTCTTATCGAAATTAACACCCCATTTAACGAGTTCTTCGATGCCTTTGGGGGCATTACGAACGACCTGCTCGACTGCCGCCGGGTCACTCAACCAATCGCCGGCCACCATCGTGTCGTGAATATGTTTCTCGAAATCATCGACCAACAAGTTGGTCACGGAGGCGATACCTCCTTGTGCTTTGGCGGTGTTCGCCTCCTCGAGCGTGGTCTTACAGCACAACGCGATGCGGTACTTCTCCGCGCGCGCCACTTTGAGTGCAAAACTCATACCGGCTACACCACCGCCGATAATCAAAAAATCGTATTTTTTTGTCATATTACCTTGCTTTGCATAGCGCAAAGACACTAAATCGTGCACCTCTGAATCGCTTCATCGCGTGCAGACATGATTTGACCGTTTCGCCGGTAGTAATCAAGTCATCTACCACCAAAATATGTTTGTTATACATCTGCTCCGGGTGGTTCACAGCAAATGCCTTGGCTACGTTCGTTCGTCGTCCTTCGCCGTCTTGCAACGCCTGTTTGGGTGTGTTCCTCACACGCGTCACGTGCGTCGTGTCAATAGGTATACCCGTTATCTCACTCAACCCTCGGGCGATATACTCGGCCTGGTTGTACCCGCGTTCCCGCAGACGTCTCGGATGCAAGGGCATGGGGATGATGACATCGATGTCATCGAAAAACTCCTCGTGCCGGGTATCCAACACCGCCTGTCGTGCGAGCCAGAAACCCAACTCCGGTTCGTCGCTGTACTTCATGCGATGAATGACGCGCTGGATGGGATGCGCTTTCTCATAGAAGAGATACGCCCACGCCCGCTCCAGATGCATCGCATGTTGACGGGACACGATGCCGTCCGTGAGTGTCGTTTCCGTACTGTTCTCCCGCAGGTAGTCCTGTTCTGTGCGAGGTAAGTGCAGCCAACAATCCACGCAGATCCATTCGATATGCTCTTCACGGATCTGCCGGTCGCTGATATACCTCCCGCAGAACGGACACGTGCGCGGGAAGAAGAGACTAGAGAGTAACACCGTTCTTAAAGATAGCTATCTCGTGGTAGCCGTTCTTCTCGTTGTTGGTCTTGGCTCCGTTAGCCACTTCGATCACGAACTCAGCAAAACGTTTTGCCACCTCGTCCATCGGTTCGCCTTCGGCGATGACACCTGCGTTGAAGTCAATCCAGTTCGGTTTGTTCTTATACAAGTTCGAGTTGGTGGAGATCTTCATCGTCGGCACGTAGGTTCCGAATGGCGTACCGCGACCGGTGGTGAAGAGTACCATATGACATCCGCAGGAAGCGAGTGCGGTCGAGGCCACGAGGTCATTACCCGGTGCAGAGAGCAGGTTGAGTCCCTTCACTTCCAGACGCTCGCCATAAGGCATCACGCCGCGTACGAGGGACTTACCGCATTTCTGCGTACAACCGAGGGCTTTGTCCTCGAGCGTCGATATACCGCCGGCTTTGTTACCCGGACTCGGGTTCTC
>CAMHQP010000084.1 GCA_946187555.1 uncultured Bacteroidales bacterium | reverse complement strand
GATCAGTTACGCTGCTACACAGCGAACAAGTTATTAAGAAAAAGGCCGCTCGATTGAGCGGCTTTTTTTATAATAGTTTCTTTCCGGTGATCCTCAGTTCTCCCAGTTCGAGTTTCTTGCCTTTCTGTGGCTTACCATTGGAGTCGTACCAAGGTAACACACGGATATAAATCTTTTCTCCGGCAGGTACCAAGATGGGCTGTTCTAGCTTCACCGCTATCCACTGATTCTTAGGCAGCGCGGTATTCTCATAGATAGTCGTCACTCCGCGGAACTGCTCGCCGAAACCATAGTTGATGTGGATATTCATTCCGTCTCCGCCCTTCCCGCGTACGGGCAGATAAAGGGTCTCTATGACGAGGCCTTTTTTCTTATCTACGGGAAGCGTATACTCAATATAGCGATTGGCTACCTCGTCTATCTCGCCGGCCGGCCATAAACCGTCTGCGGGCATGTATGCGCCATTCTCTGCTTTCAGGTTTTGGATCTTAGTTGTCGTTAGCGTCTTAGCGAAAGGTTTTCCTTTGGCTTCGAAAGCCGCCTTTTTGCCTTGCTCCTCGATATTCCGGACATACGCCGCGTATTGCTCTACCGGCGGTAAAGATACAAGGTGATGCAGTTCCGCCAAGTCCGGACTGTTGGCGATGAGGCGGTAGGCTAAATGCGCCACCACCATGCCTCCCTCTTGCCCGGTATGCGTCTTGTCACCGCAGTTGAAATAGTGCTCCATGCAGTACTCTTGCCCCATCGTCTCAAACTGCTCAATGCTACGTGCGGTCATATCGAGGAAGGGCACGTTGAGTTCTTCCGCCACTTCCCGCATACAACGCACATAGTTTTTGTCGACGCTGTCTTTGCTCAAATCATGTTGCCCTTCGGCATTGATCTTTCCGTCCTTGAAATAAGCACGACATACCGGCGACATCAAGATAGGAGTCACCTCCATCTCGCGGGCCTCGTTTACATACTTACGCAGATAGTCTTTGTAGGTCGTGTTGGGTTCAGTACCCCGCATGTCGGTGAGGGTGTCTTTTCCTTCCGCACGCAGTTTGGCGTTCTGCTCGTACACATCCTCTCCCTTACATTTCTCGTCGTTGTGCGCGAACTGGATGATGAGATAGTCGCCTGCCATCATCTGCGTCTTGACGGATGGCCAGAGGTTCTCTGTCTCGTAGAACGTACGCGAAGAGGCACCGCTCTTTCCTCTGTTATTCACTTCGATAGAGTCGGCATTGAAGAATGCCTGCAGATACATGCCCCATCCGCGTTTTGGTGTCGCGGCGGGTTGGTAACTGGACATCGTGCTGTCGCCAATGGTATGCACTTTGCGTTTCGCTCCGAAAACCGGAACGAAGCACAAGGAACAAAGCGTAAAAAGGATGATTTTTCTCATAATATGACGCGATTAAACTCTTTGGGTACAGGACTCTCGAAACGAACCGTTTTCTCGGTCACCGGATGGATGAACGCCAGCACTTTGGCGTGCAGGCAGAGTCGGTCAATAGGACTCGACTCATTGCCATGCCCGTATTTGCGATCGCCGACTACCGGGCAACCCTTTGAGGCGAGGTGTACACGAATCTGGTTGGTGCGACCGGTCTCGAGGTGCAGTTCTACGAGCGAATACTGTTCGTCCACCGAGGTGCGCAGGGTCTTATAATTGGTGATCGCCAAGTCTCCGCCGTCATCGACGGGCGACGAATAGACCACCGCGTTGCGTTTGTCTTCGGTAAACCAACTGCGGATTTGTCCTTCGCGCGGATTGAGTGTTCCTTCCGCCAGAGCGATATAGGTGCGCTCGGTCACCAGATCCCGCCAGTACTGACGCATGTAGTGCTGCAACTCTTCCGAGCGGGCAAAGACGAGTAAACCGGATGTCTCACGGTCGAGACGATGCACTACGTACACGCCTGCGCGCGCGTTCTGTTTTTTTACGTACGCGCGCAGGATGGAGAAGGCGGTGGTCTCCGAACTGCCCGGCATAGCGGCTACCGTCAGCAAACCCGGCTGCTTATTCACGACAATTAAATCATCGTCCTCATAGACGATCTTTAACTTCGGATGCGTCAGTTGGCTGTTGCCGCAACCGGAACTGACGGTCACCACATCGCCTGCCTTAAGGGCGAAGTCATGCCGCGTCTGGATAGCGTTACCTACTTTGACACGCCGTTGGCCCAGCAGTTGCTTAACCGATGAACGCGCCATTCCTCCCATCTTCGCGATGAGAAAATCCATCAGTGGAGCGGGTTCGCTCACTTTCAGAACTGTATCAGCTTTACGTTTAATCATTTCTTTTTACCGAGCAGCGGAGCGGCCCAGAAGAGGTTTTCGGGTTTGGTATTCTTGATCCATGCGATTCCCGCCATCGAATTGATGACAAGGAAGAAACAGAAGAGTACGAGCGAGAAGATATTGCCGAGATAGATGAACAACACTATACCGGCCACACTATAGATAAACCAGTAGAGCCACGAATCGTTCTTGCGATAGATGAGCCAGTAGTTAGCAAGGAACGAGGACGAGATCATTAATCCGTTGCATAATTTCACAACGATGTTATCGGCGAATCCGTTGTGCTGGAATACGAGTGTTTGGATAAAATAATCACCTGCCGTCACTGCCAAGCCGATGAAGATAGACAACCAGAAACGCGGTATATCCAGGAATTTCGGTTCAAAACTGGCACCTCCGTCATCTTTCTTGCGGCTCCACTTGTAGATGCTCATCATCTGGAAGGGGATGAAGACGAAGAAATAAAGGAAGGTACTATCGTAACTCTTCTGCAGCGTGAATTGCACGCCTAGCAGGGCGGACATCACTATTCCGGCGAAGAAACCTGTATAGTTCTGCGGGTCACGAATGGTAAGGATATATGCTACGCCTATGATCGATGCGGGAATACCGACGCACCAGGCGGGGTCATGCCATTTCAATAAGGTGATGGACGGGAAGATCAGTTCCGCGATCCATAGTAATCCGAAGATCACTGCGAACATAAGGATGGAGAGTCCTAAATTGCGGCCTAAGGCGCGCCAGAGATGTTGATTTTCCATGATATCTGAATTTTCTGATTAATCCGATTTTTCTGATTAAAAAACAACAAGGGGCAAGCATGCGCTCGCCCCTTGCCCACACAAGTATTACTTGCGGTTGCGATTGCCGTAGCGAGACATAAACTTGTCCACGCGACCGGCGGTGTCCACCAGCTTCGATTTGCCGGTATAGAACGGGTGACTCGTGTTCGAGATCTCGAGCTTAATCAGCGGATACTGAACGCCGTCGATTTCGATCGTGTCCTTCGTAGCTGCCGTAGAGCGGCTGAAGAACTGAGTACCGTCAGACATATCTTTGAAAACTACTACGCGGTAGTTATCAGGATGAATTCCTTTTTTCATAATTTAAATTGAAATTTAAATTCTGGAGTTTCGGCTTCGTCGAGCTGCGTAAGCGAGCTTACGCTCGACTTGCACGAACCTTCATAAATCTTTTGGTTAATACTCTAGTTTACTCAGCGACTACGTTCAGCTTGATGTCAGCTTTCACCTCGCGGTGGAGACGTGCTTGAGCGGTGTGCTCACCTACCTCTTTAATCGGCTCAGCGATCGTGATGACCTTCTTGTCGATGTTGATCTCCTGTGCAGCGAGTGCCTGGGAGATAGCGGCGGTGGTAACAGTACCGAAGATCTTGCCGTCCTCGTTTGCTTTTACTTTTACCTCGATTACGGTCTCTGCGAGTTTTGCCTCGAGTGCCTGAGCGTCAGCCAACAGTTTAGCGGCTTTGTGAGCTTGTTGCTTGAGGTTCTCTGCGAGCTGCTTTTTGTTGCTCTCATTAGCGATGATAGCAATCTTCTGCGGCAGCAGGTAGTTACGTCCGTAGCCGTCACGTACT
Source organism: uncultured Bacteroidales bacterium (assembly GCA_946187555.1). GTDB lineage: Bacteria > Bacteroidota > Bacteroidia > Bacteroidales > Paludibacteraceae > Colicola. The sequence goes on along the minus strand of CAMHQP010000084.1, from coordinate 58 downwards.
TTTACGATGTCGTTCTTGAAACCCAGATTAGCCAGGTCTTGAATAAGAATTACTTCCA
>CAMHQP010000083.1 GCA_946187555.1 uncultured Bacteroidales bacterium | reverse complement strand
TAGCGATCCTCGATGCTGATAAGACGGGATTCTTAAGGGATCAGCGGAGTCTGACGCAGACGGTGGGTCGTGCAGCGAGACATGTGCACGGCAAGGCTGTCCTTTACGGTGATAAAATCACACCGGCGATGCAGGCAACAATCAATGAGACCAACCGGCGCAGGGCGATTCAGATGAAGTACAACGAGGAGCACGGTATTACACCGACGCCGATCAAGAAAGAGATCAACACCTCTGCGCTCGCAGGTCTGTACAAAGATCCGGAGGAGGAAAAACGCAAACTGACCGAATCCATCAAAGCCGGTTGGAAGAATGCCGAATGGCAGAAGATGGACGCGAAGAAGTTGGAAAAAGCGATCGAAGACAAACGCAAAGCCATGCTCGCTGCAGCAAAAGCGACGGACTTTGAGACCGCCGCTTTCCTCCGAGACGAGATGCTCGAGATGCAAAATCGCCTTCAGGCTATACAGGGTTGATTACTCAGCCTCTGTCAGTACATATTCCGCTAAAATAGTTGCCGAATAAGGTTCTACCACAACCGATTTCGCGTGAATGACACCTAAACCTAAGTTGTTATTCGCCTCACCGTCATGCGCCAGCACCGTATAATCGGCTTCCGGTACTTCCACCGTAGCCGGTTCTGCACCGCCGTTCAAAAGGACAACGAGCGACTTGGCAAAATCGATACCCTCGAGGTCTTTGATGCGATAGATGATGAGATGTTCGTTATCCGTATCCATAAACTCCACATGGTCTTTGACCAACTCAGCAGATCCGAGACGGAAACCCTTGTGCGCACGGCGGATAGCGATGATCTCACGGTAGTACTCCCAGAGATCGTATTTGGACTTATTCTCCCAAGGAATCGTATTGATCGAATCGGGGCTCTGGTAACTATTGTCGATGCCTTGTTTGGTGCGGTAGAGTTCCTCGCCGCCGTAGATGAAGGTCATACCTTGCGAAACGAGTACGGCTGTCTGTGCAAGTTTGTTCATGCGGAGCCGGGTCTCTTCGGTTTCTTCGGATGCAGAAACGGCTATACGATCGCGGAGGCAGTAGTTATCGTGGCAGGTGATATAAGAGACGTGTTGCATAGGTTCGCCGCTCCATTCGGGGCAAGCGATCAGGCCACGCATTACGTCCTTAACACCTGCAGGGTTGCCGGAAGCGAAACCGCGCTCGTGGTCGAAAGGTGAACCAATGAGGGCATTACGGATATCATCGCTGAAGGCGCCTACGCGCGGCATTTTGTACGTCCATTGTTTCATAGCGAGTGAGTCATAAGGATAAGCCGGCGACATAGCTGCCCAGCCTTCACCGTAGGTGAGGATCGTGGGGTCTATCTCGTCCAATGCGGCACGAATCTGGCGCATGGTCTCTTGGTCATGGATACCCATGAGGTCGAAACGAAAACCGTCTATGTGGTACTCGCGTGCCCAGTAACAAACAGACTCTACCATAAAGCGGCGGTACATCTCGTGGTCAGAAGCTGTCTCATTACCGCAGCCGGAACCGTTGGCATAGGTGCCATCTTCGTTGAGACGGTAGAAGTATTTGGGTACGACGCGACCGAGAGAGCATCCCATGACATCGTAGGTGTGGTTATAGACGACATCCATGATGACACGGATGCCGGCTTTGTGGAGCGCCTGAATCATGGCTTTCGCTTCGCGAATACGGCAAGCAGGATCGTAGGGGTTGGTGGAATAACCGCCATCGGGGGCGTTGTAGTTCACGGGATCATAACCCCAATTGTATCGATTCTGGTCGAGGGTGGTCTCGTCAATGGAACCGTAGTCAAAGAAAGGCAGGATCTGAAGGTGGGTGATACCGAGTTCGCGCAGGTAATTGAGCGGTGCTTCTTCGGTGAGACCGATGAACTTGCCTTTGTTCGTCACACCGGAAAGGGGCGACATCGTGAAGTCACGCAAATGGGTCTCATAGACGACGATGTCCGTCATGTCCGGCATCGCAGGGCGAAGGTCTTTGTCGAAATCGTCGGGGTTGGTTGCCTTGAGATCAAGGATAGCAGCACGTTGGCCGTTAACCGAAACGGCTTTGGCGAAGATTCCCGGTGCTTCCGGTGCCCACTCGCCGTTCTGGAAAGAGCGGACGGTGTAGAACTTACCTGCCAGGTCTCCCTTGACGGAGGCCGTCCAGAAATCGTTCTCACCTTTTTTGAGGGCAACGGTCTCGTACTCCGCTGCATCTGCGGCTTCATAGAGATGAATCTCCATCTGTTCGGCTACGTTCGACCAGAAGGCAAATTGCGTTTTTGCGGGACTATAGAGGCATTCGTCCTCCATTTTGGGTTGCTTGGCAGAGCAAGCGACTAATGCTACAGAAAGCATAAGAATGATTGTTTTTTTCATATATCAGACTGTTGGTTAATTAGTTGTTCGGAACATAATTGATCAGATCGCCGTTGAGGAAACTGTCATAGGCGGTCATGTCGATGAGTCCGTGTCCGCTGAGGTTGAAGAGGATGACTTTGGGTTCACCGGTCTCGATGCAACGCTTGGCTTCGCGGATGGTTGCCGCGATCGCGTGACAACTCTCCGGTGCGGGGATGATACCTTCGGTGCGAGCAAAGAGCAGACCGGCATCGAAAGACTCCAGTTGGGGGATATCCATGCCACGCATGTAGCCGTCCTTGAGCAGTTGGCTGACGATGGTTCCGGCGCCGTGGTAGCGCAGGCCACCGGCGTGGATATTGGCGGGTTTGAAGTCGTGCCCGAGGGTGTACATGGGGAGAAGCGGGGTGTAGCCGGCCGCATCGCCGAAGTCGTACTCGAACTTACCTTTGGTCAGTTTGGGGCACGAAGCAGGTTCAGCAGCAATGAAGTCGATCTTCTTGTCTCCGCGCAGTTGATGGCGCATGAAGGGGAAGGCGAGTCCGCCGAAGTTACTGCCACCGCCAAAACAAGCGATGATGGTATCGGGATACTCACCGGCTTTCTCCATTTGTTTCTCTGCCTCGAGACCTATAACGGTCTGATGCAGCGAGACGTGGTTCATCACGGAGCCGAGTGTGTACTTGCAGTTAGGTGTAGTAGTTGCCAATTCGACTGCTTCTGAGATAGCGGTACCGAGTGAACCGGGATGGTTGGGATCGGCTGTGATGATATCTTTTCCAGCACGTGTGGACATAGACGGCGAGCCGGTGACCGTCGCACCAAAGGTGCGCATGATCGAACTACGGTAGGGTTTCTGCTGCATGGATATCTTCACCTGATAGACTGCACACTCGAGACCAAAGGTCTTGGCGGCATAACTGAGCGCCGCGCCCCACTGTCCGGCACCGGTCTCGGTGGTGACGTTGGTGACGCCTTCCTGCTTGCAGTAATAACATTGCGGGATGGCGGAGTTGAGTTTATGCGAGCCCAGCGGGTTGACACTCTCGTTCTTAAAGTATATATGCGCGGGCGTACCTAATGCTTGTTCTAACGCGTAGGCGCGCACGAGAGGGGTAGAACGGTAGTACCGATATCGACGCTGTACCTCTTCGGGGATATCTATCCATGCGTGTTCAGTATCGAGTTCCTGCTTGGCGCACTCGTGGGCGAAGATATGAGACAGGTCTTCGGCTGTAAGCGGTTGACGGGTCTTGGGATCCAAGAGAGGTAAGGGCTTATTGACCATCTCTGCCTGGATATTATACCACTGCCGAGGCAGTTCGTCTTCTGTCAAAAAATAACGTTTTTGCTCTTTCATAATGACATTTTTCAAAAAAACGCTGCAAATTTACAAAAATATTTGCACATATCAAAAAAAAAGTGTAATTTTGCACGCTTTTTCGCGCAGGGTGCGCGTACATAAGCAGAAATAGTATTAACAAATTATTAAACTAAAGTTTACTACAATGGTAAATCATTATGAAACAGCCTTCGTATTGACTCCCGTTTTGTCTGAGCCGCAGACAAAGGAGGCTGTAGAGAAATTCGAGAATCTTCTCACGCAGAATGGCGGTACCATCCTGAACCGTGAGGAGTGGGGCTTGAAGCAACTCGCTTACCCTATCCAAGGTAAAA
>CAMHQP010000082.1 GCA_946187555.1 uncultured Bacteroidales bacterium | reverse complement strand
CTCTAAACGGTTTTGCAGACCGCTGACTAAGTCGCTCATCCAACCGGCCGTTTTTTTTTAGCGGGTGCAAAAGTACTGCTTTTTTTTGACATGTGCAAATATTTGCGCGTTTTTTTGCACTTTTTGTTTAAAAAAGGCACAAATCGGCGTCTGTGATGGTTCCTTTCGGACGTTTTTTGCCGCGAGAAGGGTTAAGGGGTGAGGGGTTAGTGGTTACGGGGGCGAAGGGTGAAGTATAGCGGCCGATATAGGGATTAATAATCTCGCGGGTCTGGTCATCCGTCCATTGGCACTTATCGACGATCCACTCCAAGTACGAGCGGTCTATACGCATCATCGACTCGATCGACTCGCCTTTGTGGCCGCCTTGACTAAGGTAGTAATAACCGCCGCGTTTGGTAAGCCAACGGTCGTAGGAGATGAAGGAGAATTCCTCGCGCTGCGCCCACTCCCAACCGTGTGCTGCCACCTGCGCCTTGAAGACCTCGATGGTTGCCATCACATCGTCGAGGGAGTTATGGGCACCCTCGAACGGATGACCGTAGTAACGGGTATAAGCGGAGGTGAGGTTATTATGCAGTTTCTCGCCGTTCTCATCGACTTGTCCGGCGGTGTGGATCCGCTCAAGCACCAGGGCATCGTACCAGGTGCGATTATTAAAATCGAAGGACAGTCCGGCGCGTTGGAGGTTATAATGGAGCAGCGGGGCATCGTAACCGTTGCCGTTATAAGAAAGCATGTCGTGGTTGCCGACGAAGGCCATAAAGTCGTCATAGACGCTGCGCAGCGATACGCCATGCTCGAGCAGGAAGTCCTTGGATATATGATGCACGGCTTCTGCCTCAGCCGGGATGGTGAACTCCCCTTTTGGGAGGATATACCAATCGCGCTGGTCGAGAACAGACCAAGTGTCGGTGTCGAACTTAACCAACGAGAGTTGGATGATATGCTCTTTCTGGACGTCAAGACCGGTGGTCTCGGTATCAAAACAAACGAGTGTCATTCTACGTATAGTACTAATCCCTTGAGGTATTCGCCTTCGGGGTGGTAAATATTGATGGGGTGATCTTGGGGTTGATGGAGTTGGTGGAGGATGCGCACCTTACGTCCCACCTGCGCGGCGGCACTGAAGACGGCAAGTCGGAACGCCTCTTTGTCCACAGCCTGCGAGCAGGAGAACGTAAAGAGGATACCACCCGGACGGATCATCTCGATGGCCTTGGCGTTGATACGCTGATAACCGCGCAGGGCGTTTTTGATGGCATCGCGATGCTTGGCAAAAGCCGGCGGATCGAGGATGATGAGGTCGTAGGTCTTACCGGCTGCTTTCTGCGCCGTGAGGTACTCGAAAGCGTCCGCCGCTACGGCGGTGTGGTTAGTAGCCTCGGGGAAGTTACGCGCCACGTTGATATTGACGAGATCGATGGCTTTCTGACTCACATCAACGGAGTCCACGCTCTTCGCTCCACCACGCAGCGCGTAAAGGGAGAAACCACCGGTGTAGCAGAACATATTAAGTACGTCTTTGTTTTTAGCGTAGCGCTCTACAAGGGCACGGTTCTCTCGCTGGTCGATAAAGAAACCTGTCTTCTGTCCCCGCAACCAATCGATGCGGAACTGCAGGCTATTTTCTGTGCTCCAGAAGTCTTCCGCTTTCTCGCAATCGGTCATCGCCAGATAACCAATCTTATCACCTTCGACGGGTGCTTTGAAAGGCAGGGTGTCGTCGGATTTATAATAGACGTTCTGCACTTGCGGCACCTCGGCGATGATGGCTTGCGCGATCTGCTTGCGGCAGAGGTGCATACCAATCGAGTGCGCCTGAACGACGGCGGTGTCCGCATAGACATCGACGATGAGTCCGGGCAGGAAGTCTCCTTCGCCATGAATGAGGCGGAAGGTATTATTATCGGGTCGGATAAGTCCGATGGACTCGCGTACTAGGTAGGCCGCACGGATACGTTCGTTCCAGAAATCCGCAGGCAGGGTCTCTACACCGAAAGCGAGGATACGCACGGCGATAGAGCCTATCTGCCAATGACCAACACCGAGGATCTCACCCATCGACGAATAGACCGAGACAAGTTCACCTTCGGCAGGTGCATTGCCTTGATGACCGGCATCGAGGAGCACGCGGGCGATAGCCCCTGAGAAGACCCAGGGATGGAAACGGCGGAGGGATTCCTCCTTATGCGGTTTGAGGTAGATAGTGGTCATTCTACACCGTGGGTTAGATCGTGATAGGCATGGAGCGAGAGGTTATCGCTCACGTATTTGAAGCTATGCAGGTTGTTAAAACCGAGTGCGGCAATGAACGCCAGTTCCATATCGAAGACGCAGTCTTTGTAGTCGGAGGCGAGGACAAAATCGCAATTGGTGTAGCAGGGAGCCTGTATCACATTGGAGATTGGAGATTGGAGATTGGAGATTTTCAGCTCCGGTTCGGGGTACGTGACGTTGGGGTGGTTGAGGCGCACCCCAGTGACCTCTACCCAGGTACCGAGATCGAAGTTCGCACTGCCGGCATAACCGATATTGATAAGTTCCGCCTCGCGGTCGAGATGCTGCAAGGAGCGGATGATATTGATTGCTCCGACACCGGTGAAGATGAGTTCAGCATCACTCAGATCGAGACCTAATGTTTGTTGGGCTTTATCGAGCAAAATGCGTTCACCCTCTTCCGCCATGATGATAAATCTTGCCATATTTTTCCAAATTATGCCGCAAAATTACGAAAAATAAATGAAATATGCAAAAAAAATGCAAAAATATTTGCGTATGTCAAAAAAAAGCAGTACTTTTGCACTCCCGTTTGAGAAATAACGGTGTATATCGCGGAGTAGAGCAGTGGTAGCTCGTCAGGCTCATAACCTGAAGGTCGGTGGTTCGATCCCATCCTCCGCAACACTATGAAAAAGGCAGTTTTTATTTTTTTTCTGCTTAGCGCGCTCTCCGTTTCGGCGGTAGAGCGTGTTTCGTTAGAAGCGCTTCAAGCCGATTGGTCGGCATACACGAACCATATGGTTCAAGTCACTACTCCGCTTGTTGTATGCGGTAGTTTTTATGACTCGTTGGTCTTAGCACCTCAGCGTTTATTCTGTCCGGAAGAGCGGGCAGTAGGTTTGGCGGACGGCGATAGTACGGCGTATTATGCGTGGGCTGCAGCGAACAAAGCGGCGAGTATCGTGGTGCATTGCCGGAATAACTACTACAATGTTCGTTGCGGGGATATCGTCAAGGGCTTTAAGGCGCGGGTGACGAGTGAGCGGCACTTGCTGACGGGTCAACCGATTGCTACGAAGCATATGCCGGTGGATCGACTGAAAGCGCCGAAGAAAGGGGAGTTGCGTATCGTGGGGGCGAACATAGAGAATTACTTCGCGGACTTAGGCGGGTATGCCACCAAGCGTACGACACCGGAGCAGCAGGTGCTCAAGACCGATAAGTTAGTGAAGGCTTTGCGGGCAATGAAGGCGGATATCATTGCGTGCTGCGAGATGCAGGTGGGTGATAAAGCACCGGCGATGTTGCTGAAGGCACTGAACAAAGACGGCAAGAAATATGCATACGTGTCGATGCCGCTGGAGAATATGGATCGTATCGGCGGATGTTTCATTTATAATACGGAACGCGTACGCGTGTACGGGCAACCGCTGTCGGCCTATCGGGACACGGCGAGTCATTACTACGGACGTATGTTCGCCGTGGGCTTCGAAGAGATAGCGAGCGGGGAGAAGTTGATTATCGGCGTGAACCATCTGAAGTCCAAACGGGCAGGAAGAGGTAATTACGACACGCACTTGAAACGGATGGATAACGCCGATTCGTTGTTAGCGATGCTGCCGAAAGCAGTGGAGGTGTTTGGTGACGAAGACGTGTTATTGCTCGGCGACTATAACTGCTATACGCAGGAAGGCCCGATCCAGAAGATCGTTCGTGCGGGGTATGCCGACATGCTACCGCTGGGCGGGGAGAACGACTATTCGTATATCTTCAAGGGCGAAGCGGGTTATCTGGATCGCTGTTTTGCCAACCCGAGTATGGCGGCGCAGATCGTACAGGTTAGGCCGTGGCACGTCAATGCCGATTGGTACTACCAACACGGAGCGTATCG
>CAMHQP010000081.1 GCA_946187555.1 uncultured Bacteroidales bacterium | reverse complement strand
TTATCCACGTTCATGCGACCGATTTCGACCGTAGTCGCGGTAATGTGAACCCGACCGTTTATGCGATCGAGAAGCGCGGTATGGACGAAGCGGATCATATCATGTGTGTAAGTAACCTGACGCGTCGGACGGTGATCGAGAAATACGGTCAAGACCCGCGTAAGGTAAGTACGGTACATAATGCCGTAGAGCCGTTAGCTCATCCAGAAGAGTTCACGAAGCCCGAGCGCAAGGATAAGTTGGTTACTTTCTTGGGTCGTATCACGATGCAGAAGGGACCTGAATACTTCGTTGAAGCCGCAGCCCGCGTGCTGAGCAAGACGGACGGTGTTCGCTTTGTGATGGCAGGTAGCGGTGACAAGATGGCGGAGATGATCGACCTTGTTGCCAAACGCGGTATCGCTGATAAGTTCCACTTCCCGGGCTTCATGCGCGGCAAGCAGGTTCAGGAGATGCTGGCGATGAGTGACGTATATATCATGCCGAGTGTGAGTGAGCCGTTTGGTATCAGTCCGCTGGAGGCGATGCAGGTAGGTTGTCCGTCGATCATCAGTCATCAGTCGGGTTGCGCAGAGATCCTGCAGCATGCCATCAAGACCGACTACTGGGACATCGATGCGATGGCCGATGCCATCTACGCGATCGTTAAGTACCCGGCGATGTACAAGAGCCTGCATGAGCTTGGAATGGCCGAGGTGAATAACATCAAGTGGTCTGACGCAGGTCTTAAAGTGCGTCGGATTTATGACGGAGTTATTAATCACACATTGTAAATCCATAATAGAAAAAAACATAAAAAAATTCTAAGGTTATGAAAAATATATGTTTATGCTTCCAGATGCACGCACCGTATCGTCTGAAGCGCTATCGTTTCTTTGAGATCGGTCATGATCATTACTACTACGATGACATGGCAACCGAAGAGCACGTTAACTGGTTGGTACAGACCTCGTATCTGCCGTTGTGCCAGACCATCCGCGACATGATCAACCTCAGTAAGGGTAAGTTCCACTGCGCTATCAGCGTGAGCGGAACGATGCTGGAGATGTTCGAGCAGTTCAACCCGGAGATGATCGATATCCTCAAGGAGCTGGCAGCCACCAAGGCCGTTGAATTCCTGGCTACCCCGTACGCTTATTCGTTGGCTTCGGAGTACAACGAGGATGAGTTTAAGCGTCAGCTCAAGTTCCAGGGCGACCTGCTGGAGAACATCTTGGGTGTGAAGGCACAGAGTGTATGGAACACGGAGTTGCTGTACACGGACGAGACGGCTTATAACCTGAACAAGATGGGTTATAAGGTGATTTTGACCGAAGGTGCTAAGCATGTGATCAGCTGGAAGACCCCGAATAAGGTTTACCAGAGTGCAGGCGCACCGAAGATGAAAGTGCTGCTCCGCAACACGAACCTGAGTGACGAGCTCAGCTTCCATTTCTCGGATCCGGGTTGGGCTAATTTCCCGATCGATGCAGAGAAATACGCAGACCAGTTGAAGGCGCTGCCGGAAGGCGAGGACATCATCAATATCTGGGTAGGTGCTGAGACGTTTGGTATTCGTCAGAACGCCGGAACGGGTATCTTCGACTTCCTGAAGGCTCTGCCGTACTTCGCATTGGAGCGCGAGATGGGCTTTGCTACGCCGGCTGAGGCAGCAAAGAAGCTCGCCGCAGAGGATGTACTGTCGAGTCCTTATCCGTTGACTTGGAGCGGTGAGGCGAAAGACCTGAGCGTTTACACGGGTAATGACCTGCAGCAAGAGGCGTTGAATAAGCTCTATGCAGTAACCGAGCGCGTTCATCTTTGCCAGGACAAGAACCTGAAGACCAACTGGTTGCGTCTGCAGGATGTGAACTACCTCCATTACATGAATCATATCGATCAGGGCGAAACGCAGTTTGAGTCCGCTTATGATGCGTTCATCAACTACATGAACGTGCTGAGTGACTTCCTGCAGAGCGTGGAAGAGCAGTACCCGACCACGATCGAGAACGAGGAGCTCAATGAGTTACTGAAGACCATCCGCAATCAAGAGGAGGAGATACAACTTCTTCAAGCAAAGCTTAAGAAGAAGAAGTAATTTGAGATTTTAGATTTGAGATTTCAAATTTGCAGTTTAAACGTAGTTTGATAGTATTAGTGCTGTTGGCAGCGACCCTTGTGGCCGCTGCCAAACCGCCTCGTACGCGTACGCAGGTGAAGACCTGGCAATTACCGGGTTACACGGTTGTAGCGGATACGATTCCGTTTGCGGACACGGTAATGCTCAATTACCATGATGTCGATGTACAGCAGCTCTACTCTATCAGCAGCGTGACGAACGGTAACGTGCTTGTCTCGCCCATCGAGAGCCGCGTGGTTAACGACCGACTCTATACGATCGACGACCCGTTTGCATGGTCACTGACACCGTATGTGGTGACGCCGCAACAACAGCGGTTCTTTAACACGACAACGCCTTTCTCAACCGTGGCTTACAAGAAAGGTTTTGTGTCCGGACACGAGGAGAACGACGTTGATTTTTTGTTTACAGGCAACCTCAACAAGGCCTTGAACTTAGGTCTGGAGATGGACTATCTGAATTCTGCCGGTCACTACACCAACACGGCCGGTAAACTGTTTAGGGGTTCGGTATGGGGCAGCTATAACGGGCCGCATTACACGATGCATGCGGCTTTCAGTTGGAGTCAGTTAAACAGTTTTGATAACGGAGGTCTGCGTGACCCGGCTGACTTAGGCAGTTCGCTCGATCCGGAGGACATGCCGGTTAACATGAACGGGATGCTGGGTTATCGTTATCTGAGCGGTTACCTGCACAACCAGTACGCCATCACGCAGGAACGCGAGTACCACGACTCGATTCAGGTGATCGAGGACGGCCGAAGAGTGTACCGCGACACGGTGAAAGTGGAATATATCCCGCTGATGACGTTCAGTCACCTCTTCGAGTGCAATAACTCGAACCGCCGGTATATCGAGAAGCAGGTGGATACGGTAATCTACTCGCAGATCAACTACGACTCGATCGCGACGAAGGACACGACGGATGTGTTGACTATCCGTAACACGCTGGCCGTAACGTTCTGCGAGGCGTATAACACGAAACTGAAATTCGGTATTACGGCGTTTGCAATGAACGAGTGCCAGCGATTCCTGCACGAGGATAGCGTGCCGTATGACGGTAATTATGCGTATAAATGGACGAACAACACGTTCGTGGGCGGTGCGCTCCATAAGCATAGCGGTACCAACGTGCGGTATCATGTGGAAGGCAAGGTGTGCGTGTTAGGTTATAAGATCGGTGAGTTCGACGTGAACGGAAGGTTGCAGACGCAGTTCATGGCGGGTAAGTACCCGTTGTCCATCTCTGCGCGGGCTTATGCCAAGAGCGTGACGCCAAGTTGGTACCTGCAGCATTATAAGTCGAACCACCTTACGTGGGAGAACGATTTCGGCTTTACCTATCGTTTCCTCGGCGGAGCGACGGTAGCCTACGGCTATCAATGGTTGAAGCCGCGGATCGACTTCAGTTTTGAGAACATTACGAAGCCCATCTATGCCTCCGCTTCCGACTGGAAACCGCGGCAGTATGGCGGACACGTGCAAGTGATCACGGGCGATGTGGGCTTGGATCTCACGACCCCGTGGATCAACTTAGAGAATCGAGTGGTGATACAACATAGCACGAACGATAGCGTGATGCCTGTTCCGACGGCTATCTTGCAACACCGGCTCTACTACCATGGTACGTGGTTCAAGGCGCTGGACGCACAGATCGGTGTGGACTTGCGCTATTTCACGCGCTATCATGCGCCGGTACTCAGTCCGGCGACCAGTATGTTCGCTACCCAACAGGACGTGAAGGTAGGAAACTACCCATGGATGAACGTGTATGCGAACTTTTATGTACGATCGATCCATTTGCAGTTCTTCGTACAATACCAACACATAAACAGATTGTTTATGAAAAATAATATCGACTATTTGACTATGCCGAACTATCCGACCAACCGAGATGTTTTCCGAGCAGGTTTGGCATGGCATTTCTATAATTAACGTTTAGGGATTAGCGAATTAGCGAATTAGTGAATTAGAGATTAGGGAAATGATGATGATTGTAACACAGAACACGAA
>CAMHQP010000080.1 GCA_946187555.1 uncultured Bacteroidales bacterium | reverse complement strand
TATTCGGTGTCCTCTTTGGCAGGGTTCGTGTCATCGAAACGGAGGTTACAAACGCCGTTGTACTTCTCCGCGATGCCAAAGTCCATGCAGATGGCCTTGACGTGACCGATATGCAGGTATCCGTTCGGTTCTGGCGGGAAACGCGTCTGAATACGTCCGTCGTTCTTACCTTCTGCCAAGTCTTGCTCTACGATTTGCTCAATGAAATTGAGACTTTTTTCTTGCTCTTCCATATTATGCTCTTACTATACCTCTTGTGGATCCTTTAACAAATTCCAGAATCATATCGCGCTCTTTCGATGCGGGCATGTTCGCCTCGATATGCTCCAGCGCCTGGGTGGTGTTCATTCCGCCCTGATAGATCATGCGGTACACCTCTTGGATGGTGTGGATCTGCTCGGGTGTGAAGCCGCGACGGTTGAGGCCTACCGAGTTGACACCGCAATAAGCGATCGGTTCGCGGGCTGCGATGATGAACGGCGGGATGTCTTTGTTCACTTTCGAACCGCCCTGAATCATCACATGACCACCGATATGGCTGAACTGGTGCACCAGCGTACCACCGCCGATGATCGCGAAGTCATCTACGACCACCTCGCCGGCTAACTGCGTACAGTTAGACATGATGATGTTATTGCCCAGCGCGCAGTCATGCGCCACGTGGCAGTACGCCATGATGAGGTTGTTGTTACCGATGACGGTCTTCTCTTTGCTGAACGTACCGCGGTGAACGGTCACGAACTCACGCAGCACACAGTTGTCGCCGATGATAGTCCAAGTCACCTCGCCATGGAACTTCAGATCCTGCGGGATGGCACCGATGACAGCCGACGGGAACACATGGCAGTTCTTGCCTAATTTAGTGTACTGGCAGATCGTGGCGTTCGAGTCGATAATACAACCGTCGCCGATCTCTACATCTCGGTCGATGAATACAAACGGACCGATTTCTACATTCTCACCGATCTTCGCCTCGGGATGAATGGAAGCTAAAGGAGATATCATTATTCTGATAAAATTTGGTTTCTAAGTTTACGCACACATTGTGTGTTGAAAGTATGTCCCGGCTTGTAGGTGACGATGCGGCCTTGGATACGCATACCCAAGAGCGACAGGTCACCGATGACGTCCAGCAGTTTATGCCGAGCCGGTTCGTTCTGATAGTTCAGCGGCGAGAGATAACCGAGTTTCTTGGCATCCAGATGCGGCTGACCCATCTTGTCGCAGAAATAATCCATACCATCCTGTGACATCTCGGTCTCGTAGATCACGAGGGCGTTCTTGAGGTCACCACCCTTGATGAGTCCCACGCGCAACAGCGGTTCTATCTCGCGCACGAAGCAGAACGTACGCGCCGCAGCTATCTCTTTGGGGTACTTGGTCAAGTCCGTCAGCGTAGCGTGCTGCTCACGCAGGAAGAGCGACGGGAAAGCGATCGTCACGTCCACCTCATAATGGTCACACGGTTCGATACGCATGATGTTTCCGTGCTCGGAGATGTACTCGATCGGTTCGGTCACTATAAACACATTCTGCTCGGCATCCTGTTCCTCCAGTCCCACGCGCTGAATCTCCTTGATGAACATACGCGCACTACCGTCGAGAATAGGCATCTCGGGTGCGTCGATATCGATCAGGCAGTTGTCCACGCCCATGGCGTATAACGCACTCAGCGCATGCTCTACCGTGGAGATCTTCCATTTACCATGCTCCAACACCGTACCGCGCTCTGTACCCGACACGTAGTCAGCCAAAGCCTGATAACAAGGTTGTTTGGGAAGGTCAATGCGACGCAGGCGTACGCCTGTATTAGCAGGCGCCGGTTGGAAGGTCGCCGTGATCTGAAGGCCTGTGTGGAGGCCTACCGAACTGAGAGAAAAACTCTCTTTGATGGTGTGTTGTTTCATTATGAATTATTATCTCTGTCCTGATTGTTTGAACTTCACCGCAGCGCGACGCCAGATGCTGGCATCGATAGCCGGCGAACCCATGTACATACCCGGTTTGCGTACCGAACCCGATACACCTGACTGCGCACCGAAGATACAGTTGTCCGCTATCTCGATATGGCCGGCTACGCCTACTTGTCCGGTTAATATACAATGCTTGCCGACCTTCGTGCTGCCGGCTATACCTACCTGTGCGCAGAGGAACGAGCTCTCGCCCACCTCCACGTTATGCGCGATCTGCACGAGGTTATCCACCTTCACGTTCTTGCGCACAATAGTGCTACCCATCATCGCGCGATCGACACAGGTGTTAGCACCCAGCTCCACATCATCCTCGATGATGACATTGCCTATCTGCGGGATCTTCTGGTTCACGCCCTGTGCGTCCGGTTCAAAACCGAATCCGTCTGCGCCGATCACTACACCCGCATGCAGAATACATTGTTTGCCTATCTTGCAGTTGGCATAGATACGGACACCTGCGTAGAGGATTGTTCCGTCGCCTATCGTGACGTTGTCGCCGATATACACGTTCGGGTAGATTTGCACCCCTGCACCCAGACGCACGTTTTTGCCTATGTATGCGAATGCACCTACGTACGCGTCCTCGGGTACAGCCACGCCTTCGCTAACGAACGAGGGTTGTTCAATACCTTTCTTGGCGGGGAACATCGCCTTCGACACCATCGACAGCAGTTGTCCCATCGAGCCGCGGGCGTTGTCCACCAAAATGACGGCGCCGCCGGCCTTGCCTTCGCCTTCCGGGAAAGCGATCTTACCTTCTACGAGGCTGCGTGTGATGAGTACCACGCCGGCTTTCGTGTTCTGCAGATACGGTAAGTATTTCTCATCCGTGATAAACGTCAAATGCTTCGCATCCGCGCTCTCTATCGGAGCTACGTCACTTACCTTGGCATTCGCGTTGCCATACAACTGTCCGCCTAACAAGGCAGCTATTTGTTGTGCACTAAATTCCATCTATTCGATATTTAAAGATATACAATTTTTTCGGCTTGCGCGTGAGGGCTTCGAGGTCGAGTATCTCACTCGCATCCGCGATGTCACGCACTGTGCCGTCGGAGTACAAGATATCGATCGAGTCATCTTTCTCACTATAGGTGTTACTCGTCGATACATGTTCGCTCCACATATATTCCGCATCCTGCTCGCTGATGCCCAGCGCCTGCGCGTACTGCTTATTGAGTGCCGTTTTCTGTGCTTCCGTCAAAGGCTCGCTTTGCAACTCCCCGCGGAACAGACGACGGTTGATAAAACTCTCGCTCAGCAGGCTCAGCACTTTGTCGCCACTCGAGATCCAGGTCTTGATAGCCGACAGCACGTCGTTATCGTCCAGCAGCGCGTACTGCTCCAGCGCCTCGCTATGTGTCCCGAACGCATCGAAAGTCACATGCTGATAGAGGAAATACTTCAATGCCGGCGAACAGAAGAGCTCTTTACCGCTGTGCGCCAACTCTTTGGCACGACTCAGGATCTTGATCAAGTGTTGCTCCGCTGCCACACTCGTCTTATGCAGATACACCTGCCAGTACATCAACCGGCGGGCTACCAGGAATTTCTCCACACTGTAGATGCCTTTGATCTGCACCACCAGTTTATCATCCCGTACATCCAGCATCTTCAGCAGTCGCTCACTCGCCACACGTCCTTCCTGCACGCCCGTAAAGAACGAGTCACGGCACAGGTAATCCATTCGATCCACGTCCAACTGGCTCGATATCAACTGATGCAGAAAATGCTTCTTGTACTCGTTTTTGAAGATAGCGATCGCCATGTCGAGTTGACCGTGCAGATCCTCGTTGATGCGTTGCATCATGAGCAGCGAGATATCCTCGTGCGTCACGCCATCAACGATCGTGTGCTCCAATACATGCGAGAAAGGTCCGTGACCTATATCGTGCAGCAAGATGGCGATCATCGCACTCGTTTCCTCTTCGGGCGTGATCTCCACGTCCTTTAGACGCAACGAAGCGATCGCCTCATGCATCAGGTGCATCGCACCCAACGAGTGACCGAAGCGGCTATGCATCGCACCCGGGTAAACCAGATAAGAAAGTCCCAACTGACGAATACGGTTCAATCGCTGCACGTACGGATGCTGCAACACATCGTAAATCAGTTCGTTGGGTATAGATAGAAAACCAAATACCGGGTCGTTTATGATCTTACGTTTATTTGCCATAACATAAAAAGCGTGCAAAGATAC
>CAMHQP010000079.1 GCA_946187555.1 uncultured Bacteroidales bacterium | reverse complement strand
ATCAAGGGCGCTAAGACCATCCTCTGGAATGGTCCTGCAGGTGTGTTCGAGTTCGATAACTTCTGCGACGGTAGCCGCGCTATCGGTGAGGCGATCGCAGAGGCAACGGCTAACGGTGCTTTCTCGCTCATTGGCGGTGGTGACTCCGTAGCATGCGTGAACAAGTTCGGTCTGGCAGACAAGGTTTCGTATATCTCTACCGGTGGTGGTGCATTGCTCGAGGCTATCGAGGGTAAGATTCTTCCGGGTGTAGCTGCTATTAAGGGTGAATGAGTGAATGAGTGAATGAATGAAAGGATGAATGAATTATGGAAGTAGTAGGTAAGATTATTCAAGTCCTTCCTTTACAGGAAGGCGTAGGCCGTAACGGCAACCCGTGGAAGTTACAAGGATACGTACTCGAGACCCTCGATCAATACCCCCGCAAGGTGCATTTCGAGGTGTTCGGTGAAGATCGTATCAAGATGAACCCCTGCGAGATTGACCAACTTGTTACGGTTAGTTTCGATATCGAGAGCCGTGAGTTCAACGGCCGTTGGTACACCTCTATCCGTGCATGGAAGATCCAGCAAGGTGACACCACGCAAGCCGGTGTTATTCCTGCAGCTGCTCCTGCACAAGCAGCTCCTGCCGTTCCGGCTGCACCCGCTGCAGCGCCGATGGAGCCGGCCGCTAACGTCGATCCGTTTGATGCATCGGCCGGTGACGGCACGAGTGATCTGCCCTTCTAATGCGGAAGTGGATCTGGATCATATTGATAACACTCTTGGTAGCGGGTGGCGCAATCGTTTGCGTCATCCGCTGGCAAGCGTGGTTCGGGATGCCTGCTGAACCTCAATGGAACGGCGAGACACTCGATTACACGTTCCCTGCCTTCGAGCAAGATGCCACGCCTGAGTCATTAGATATCCTCGTCTTGGGTGATATCCACAGCCGCCTCACACGTGATGATTACAATACCTTGGCTGCGCGTGTACCGCAAGCGGATGTCGTGGCGCAGATAGGCGATTGGATGGACAGAGGGCAGAACTACTATTATCAGTTACTCCTCCGCGAGTGGACGAACAGCGGGCTCTATGGCATGCCGGTCATCGCCACGCCGGGTAATCACGAGTACACGAAAGGAGTCCATAAGACTCTCTCCGAGACATGGGAGCATGCATTCACGCATCCGAACAACGGGCCTCAAGACGTACCGGGCGTTAGTTATTACATTGACCTGCCGTCCGTACGGATGATTGCTATTGACACCAATCCGTTGGTTCGTATGGTTCATCTGACCCGTACCCTGACGTGGCTGCGTCAAGCGATGTACAGCGCAGGCGATAAGTATATCGTGGTGATGATGCATCATCCGGTGTTATCGGTTGCCAAAGGACGGGCGAACACTTTGGAGTACGCCGCTTTCCGTCATGCATTAGGCGAAGCCGATCTGGTGCTCGCCGGTCATGACCACAGTTACATGCGCCGCGGACCGTTCGTGGTACTCAACACGTCCGGCAAACCTAAACAACAACATTTTCATTACACACCGGAGGTGACGGACACCGTATCCGTCTATGGGGTGATCAGTGCTACTCCGGCTGCTATGCGTTTCAAGACCTATCGTCTGAGCGACGGACAGGTCATCGACAGTTTGTATGTTACACACGACTGACGCCATCGTTCTGTCGCTTCAACCGCACTCCGACAAAGCGCATGTCCTTCACGCGTACACTCGCGCGGGCGGGCGTGTTAATTATATGGTGTATGGCCTGGGACGCAAGAACGCCATCGGTACGTACACCCCTTTCTCCATCATTCAGATCACGGCGGACGACCGCTCTATCCGAACAGCGCAACAGACCTTTGTTCCTGCTTCTCTGACTGCCGACCCATATAAACGGACGATCGCGCTCTTCCTCAGCGAGGTGCTCTATCATGTGCTACGCCACCCTATGCCGGACGAACCGATGTACGACTTCATCGCGCAGGCCATCGAGGACTTGGATCGATCGGAAGCACCGCAGAATTTTCATCTGCAGTTCCTCATCGGCTTGGCGGCTAAGTTGGGTTTTGCGATGGAGAAAGAACCAGAAACACCCCTAACGAGGACGGCTCGACAGAAGACCTTACGCCAACTGTGCCAGTACTTCGATGAACACGTCGAAACGTGGCGTGAACCCAAATCGCTGGACATTTTAATGGAGGTTTTTGACTAAAAACGACGTCAAAAGCAAAAAAAATACAAAAAAATTTGGTCAATTCAAAAAAAAGCAGTACTTTTGCAGGCTTTTTAATCGAAGAAACACACGTTTCTGAGAAAAATACCGATTTAGGCTTTTTGACGTATAAACCCGTCTTCGTGAGAAGACTCAAAAACAAATAAGACAATGAAACGTACATTTCAACCTTCCCAACGTAAGCGTCGTAACAAACACGGCTTCTTGGAGAGAATGACAACCGCTAACGGTCGTCGTGTATTGGCTGCACGTCGTGCTAAAGGTCGTAAAAAACTGACTGTAGCTGACGAAGGTCGCCACAAATTTTAATGGAGTCAACTAGACAACACAAAATTGCTCGCTTGATCCAAAAGGACATGAGCGACATCCTTCTACGTTACGCGCGCACGCTAAGCGGGACACTGATCTCGGTAAGCGAAGTGCGCGTAACGCCTGATTTCTCTTTGGCGCATATCTATCTGTCTATCTTCCCGCAAGACAAGGTAGCGCAGACCATGGCGCTGATCGAAGAGAACGCCCACCGTTTTCGCGGTGAACTCGGCACATTAGAGCGCCATCAGTTGCGTATTATCCCTGAAATAGTCTTCCATTTGGACGAGACCATCGATCGGATGGAACGCATCGATGAGCTGCTCCATGGCTAATCTCGAATCCCATATCGCATGGCGGTACCTTTTCTCGAAGAAAGGGCATAACGCCATCAACATCGTTTCCGGCATCAGTGCCGCTGCAGTAGCGGTCGTGACGGCAGCGATGATTTGTGTATTGTCGGTAATGAACGGTTTCGGGGCACTGGTAGAGAAGATGTTCTCAGAGTTCGATGCCGAACTGCTGGTCGTTCCTGCCGAAGGCCAGACCCTTCGCACCGACACCCTCCCGATTGCTTCCTTGTACGCGCGCGAGGACATAGAGGCCATCTCCATGCAACTGGAGCAGACCGCACTCATTCGCTACAAAGACCACCAACTACCGGCGCGGGTGATGGGTGTGGACAGTCTTTTCAAGTGCACGGCACATATCGATTCGATCATCACGGATGGTTTCTACTCGGTCTGGGACGGTGCTTTCGAGCGCGCGGTCTTAGGGCGGGGATTAGCCGCACAGATCGGTATCAATGCGCATTTCACGGGGGCTTTGCATCTATATGCACCGGAACGAACGGGGAAGATCAACATGCTGCGTCCGGATTTGTCTCTACGGCACGAGCATGCGTTTATCGCCGGTACGTTTGCCGTCAACCAGATTGAGTACGACGACCAACTGATGCTCGTCTCTCTCCCGTTGGCGCAACGACTCTTCGACTACGATGCACAGACTGCATCAGCGCTCCGCATCACGCCGAAAGACAAATCAAAAATCACCAATATCAAATCACAAATATCGAAAGAACTCGGAGAGGGCTTTCGAGTGCTCGACCGATATGAACAGCAGGCGGATTTCTTCCGTATCCTGCGTATAGAAAAATGGTTGACGGTCTTATTGCTCGTCTTCATTCTGCTCATCGCCAGCTTCAATATTATCGGTTCGCTCTCGATGTTGATGATCGACAAACGCGAAGATATCCGTATCCTGTCTGACTTAGGTGCAGACGCACCGACCATCCGTCGTATCTTCCTTTTGGAGGGTTGGTTTATCTCATCGCTGGGTACCCTTGCCGGCCTTATCATCGGCGTGCTGCTCTGTCTCGGACAACAACATTTCGGTTGGCTCACCCTCGGCAACGGCGGCGAGTACATCATCTCGGCTTATCCGGTGCTGGTGCAGGTATCGGACGTCCTGCTGGTGGCGGTCATCGTGCTCGCCCTCGGTTGGATCGCGGCATGGTATCCTGCGCACAAACTCAAGATAGCACTCCTTCTGCTGCCGCTCTTCATGCTGCAGGCGTGTCACTATGGCACGCCGTACGAGCGCCGCAAGATGCCGCAGGAATACACGCTGGCGTACGAAGAGATCTACGGGCATTACTACGATTCCACGGCGGCGGTAGTGGCACTCGATCTGTATTCGGACGGCATCGAATTGGACGAGAACC
>CAMHQP010000078.1 GCA_946187555.1 uncultured Bacteroidales bacterium | reverse complement strand
GCGTCGGATACGAGATCACCGACTGAATACCCGGCTGCGCCATCAGGCTGTCCACCAGCCCGTAGATCGAGTCTTCGTCCTGCGTGTCATAGACCAGCACGAACGGATTCGGACTCGGGAACACTTTCTCTATCTGCGACTCGGCGGCCGCGGAGAAGAAGATCGTAGTCTGCCGACTCAGGTACCAGGATGCTCCGAAGAGCAGCACGGCGCCGGTGGTAATCGGCAGTTTATGGCGGGATATGAAGCGTGCCAACCGATCGGTAGGCGGTACATACGCCCGTTTGGCCGTTTTATTAATCGTGCGGCGGAAGAGCATCATCAATGCAGGTAGCGCCGTGAACGTACAGATGAGCGAACAAACGACACCTTTGGCCAGCACGATACCCATGTCGGCACCTATCTTCAGGCGCATAAAACAGAGCATCAGCAAACCGACTACCGTCGTCAAAGCGGACGACAAGATAGACGGTGCGGCGCGTTTGATGGCGCGATTAGCCGCCAAGACCGAAGTCTCTTTGTCTGTGTGCTCATCCTGCTCCTGACGGTAGCGGTTGAGCAGCACGATACAGTAATCGAGTGATAGCACAGCCTGCAGGATCGAGCCGATGAAGTTCGTGGTGATGGAGACAGACGGCAAGAGCGCGTTTGTACCCATATTCAGCAGGATAGCCAGCATCGCCGTCACTAAGATCACCACCGGTTCAAACCAACTCTGCGCCATGAGGAACAGCACGCCCATGATGATGAACGCCGCAACGATGATGACGGACACAGGCGGTGTCGCACCGTCCTGACTCGTCTCCACCACGCAGTTACCACCAAAACGCGTACTGATCTGCTTACCTAAGGCTTTCTGATCAACGGACTTGGGCACATCCAGGTCAAAAACCGTGTGCGTGCTGTCCGTCGAATAGCGATAGGACACACCATGTACGTCCGGATAGGCCTCTAACAGCGTTCGGATACCCGGTACTTCTTTAGGAGTCACCCCCTCGAACATAACATGCACGTCCGTACCTGACATCTGTGCCGATGAACCGAACTCATCCATCACGATCTCCAGACCCCGCTTCATCTGCGAGTCATCCGGCAAGTATTTGGTCATGTCGGCATTAACGTTCGTGCGGAACATCATAAAGCCGCTAACGATAGCCAATGCCACCGTGATGGAGAATAATATGTAATGCAGACTTCTCTTCAAATTACCAATTTCCCATTTGTAAGTATGCTACCTCTTTCGGGGTAAGGAAACGCCATTTACCGCGACCGACATTCTTCTTGGTCAGGCCGGCAAACGAAACGCGATCCAAGTTCACCACTTTATAGCCCACTTTCTCGAAGATACGGCGTACAACGCGGTTCTGGCCGGAGTGGATCTCCAGACCGATATGCTTGCGATCCTCCTTGGGGAACTCCAAGGCATCGGGGATGATACGCTCGTCATCCAGTACAACACCTGCACGAACGATTGCCTCGTCCACCTCGTCCAAGTCCTTATCAAGGGTCACGGCGTAGATCTTCTTCTTATTGAATTTCGGATGGGTCAGTTTGGCTGCCAGGTCACCGTCATTGGTGAGAAGCAACACACCCGTGGTGTTTCGATCCAAACGACCTACCGGATAGATACGCTCCGGACAAGCGTTGCGTACGATATCGATCACCGTGTGACGCTCCTGCGGATCATCGGTCGTGGTGACCGTGTTCTTCGGCTTGTTGAGCAGGATATAGACCTTGCGCTCGCGACGAACAGGCTGGTCATGGAAACGGATATCGTCCGTCGGCAGCACTTTGGCGCCAAGGTTATCTACCGTCACACCATTGACTGTGATCACACCTGCCTGAATGAAATCATCGGCCTCACGGCGCGAACATATACCGGCATTGGCCAGGTACTTATTGAGACGTACCGGCTTGGTCGGATCCTCCATTTGTTCACGATAGACTTGCTGTTTGTGGTGCGAATAGACACTATTGTTACGTTTAGGTTTACCTCCAAAAGGTCTCTGCGGACGCTCGCCACCGAACGGTCTCTGCGGGCGGTCGCTGCTGAACGGCCGTTGCGGACGTTCACTTCTCTCTCCGTCCTCACGACGGAAACGCGGACGAGCACTTACAGGCTCTCCTTCTCTATGGAAACGCGGACGAGGTCTGCGCTCTCCATTGTTGAAATTGTTCTCGAACATTTTCTTTAATCGTTAATCTTTAATCTTTAAACTTCCCAAAGTAACTCTCCCGAGTTACGTACGTGCGTCACGCACGCGTTAATAAATATAAGGTGAAAAGGCAAAAGGGGCTATCCCTTTCACCTTTAACCTTTCACTTTTCACCGCTATTAGGCTTCTGCTTTCTCGATAGCCAATTTACCACGGTAATAACCACAAGACGGGCAAACTGTGTGGTAGATGTGCAGTGCGCCACAATTCGGGCATGTTGCCAATGTCGGAGCTTTCACTACGTCATGGGTACGACGCTTCGCTTGTCTGGTGTGGCTTTGTCTTCTTTTAGGATGTGCCATAATATTTTACAATTTTAAAATTTCAAATTTATAATTTATAAATTATCAATTTTCGGGCTCCGGGTCGTCACAAAGGTGATCATGGAGGAGAAGTTCCATTTGCTTATTGCACTCACCCGCTTGGTGACTGTGAACGATCGGAATATTGATACTTACTATTTCATACGCGAGCCAGGTCAGGTCTAATTGGTGATTGGACATTGGTGATTGGTCATTTTCTTCCTCATCCGACCAGATCTCCTGCTCGTCGTTTATTTCAAGGGGCATCGGGTCGAGGCATCTATCGCACACAACAAAGACAGTTCCGTGAACCGCTATGTTGAGCTGATAGTCCTCCTCCCGGAGATTAAGCGTAGCTTTTGCCTCCACTTGTCCGCTTAAGACTTCCGTTTTCTCCAAGCTCTGGAAGAACGCGTCATCCAACGTAATATCAAAACTATGACGGCCTACAGGAAGGCGTTTCAAGTCAATGATATAGTGGTCTTTTTCGCTCATTACGCAAAATCGGCTGCAAAATTACTGCTTTTTTTTGATATACGCAAATATTTTGCAATATTTTTTTTAGCACGCCTCAAATTGTTTGAGGAACCGCACGTCATTTTCGGAGAACAAACGCAGGTCTTTGACGCGATATTTGAGGTTGGTAATACGCTCCACACCCATGCCGAACGCATACCCGCTGTACTCCTTGCTGTCGATGCCGCAGGCCTCCAGCACATTCGGATCGACCATTCCGCAACCAAGAATCTCTACCCAACCGGTGCCCTTACAGAACGAACAGCCTGTTCCGCCGCAGATATTACACGAGATGTCCATCTCCGCGCTCGGTTCCGTGAACGGGAAATAACTCGGACGCAGACGAATCTTGGTCTCCGCGCCGAACATCTCCTTGCTAAAATACAGCAGCGCCTCGCGCAGGTCAGCAAAGCTGACATTCTTGTCGATATACAATCCCTCTACCTGATGGAAGAAACAGTGCGCACGCGCCGAGATAGCCTCATTACGATATACCCTACCCGGGCAGAGCACACGGATCGGCGGTTTCTGCGAGGTCATCACGCGGGTTTGAACGGAACTCGTGTGCGAACGCAGCAACACGTCCGTCGGCTTCTGAACACCGATCTCTTTCTCCACGAAGAACGTATCCTGCATGTCGCGAGCCGGGTGCTCCGGTGCGAAATTCAGCATGCCATACACGTGCTTATCGTCCTCCACTTCAGGTCCCTGCGCAATCGTAAAACCGATACGGGAGAAGATCTCCTCGATCTCTTCGCGCACCAGCGACAGCGGATGACGCGTACCCAGCGCAATCGGATCCGGCGTACGGGTTAAGTCCAACTTCTCGGATTCCGCTTTCTTCGCCTCAAACTGTTCCTTGAGTTCGTTGATACGACCTTCGGTCGTCTGACGCAACTGGTTCAGCATCTGACCCAACTCGCGTTTCTCCTCCGGAGCGACGTTGCGGAACTCATTGAACAGCGCCGTGATCTCGCCCTTCTTACTAAGGTATTTGATACGCAAAGCCTCGAGTTCCTCGGCGTTGTTCGCCTTCAACTCATTCACCTGCCCAAGCAGCGCTTGTATATTATCTCTTAAAGCCATAATGACGTTAATTTACAAAATCGGGCACAAAATTACTACAAAAATTGCACATATGCAAATATTTTTCAATATATTTTCAATTTTATAGTTTTTAACTTTTGCGGGTTCGTTGCATCTTACAAGTGTGAGACAATTTCAAACACAAGGTAATATGAAACGAATCCCTCTTCCTTTGGCACTTCTTGTGCTCTGTATTCCGAGTTTCGGGCGCGTCATATGCGACACGGCTTGTCATGCGCCCGAAGATGAGTTCCGTAATTTCGCGGTCGTATCACCCGTCGGGCGCAGTATGGTCACGCATATCGAGCAGGCACCGCGTCTGACGACCCTCGACAACAAGACCATCGCCATCGTCGGTGTCAGTTTTATGGCGCACGTCACGCACCCCGAACT
>CAMHQP010000077.1 GCA_946187555.1 uncultured Bacteroidales bacterium | reverse complement strand
CGGGCATGCCGGCGGGGTTGTGTACCTCCACCATGCCGCCGTCCTTGGTATAGACATTGTAACTTACGTTCGGAACAGTGGTGATGACGTCCATATCGAACTCACGGTCGAGTCGCTCCTGGATGATCTCCATATGGAGAAGCCCTAAGAATCCGCAGCGGAAACCGAAGCCGAGTGCCATCGAACTCTCCGGTTGGAAGGTCAAAGAGGCATCATTCAGTTGCAGTTTCTCAAGCGATGCGCGCAAGTCCTCATAGTCCTCGCTTTCGATCGGATAGACACCCGCGAAGACCATCGGTTTGGCCTCCTCAAAGCCATCGATCGCCTTATCGCACGGCCGCGCTACATGGGTGATTGTATCGCCCACTTTGACTTCTGTACTGGTCTTGATACCCGAGATGATATAACCTACATTGCCGGCACTGATGCTCTTGCGCGGACTCATATCGAGCTTAAGGATACCTATCTCGTCGGCGTCATACTCCTTGCCCGTATTGACAAAGCGCACTTTATCGCCCGTCTGCATCGTACCATTCACTACCTTGAAGTAGGCGATGATGCCTCGGAAGGAATTGAACACGCTGTCGAAAACGAGACATTGCAACGGTGCGTTCGGGTCGCCTACCGGCGCCGGGATGCGCTCGATGATAGCGTCCAAAATCTCCGGAACGCCTTCGCCTGTCTTGGCGGAGCAACGAAGAATCTCCTCGCGTTTGCAACCCAATAAGTCCACAATCTCGTCCTCCACACGCTCGGGCATGGCATTGTCCATGTCGCACTTATTGAGCACCGGAATAATCTCCAGATCGTGCTCAATAGCCATATATAAATTGGAAATCGTCTGCGCCTGTACGCCTTGCGTAGCATCTACTACGAGTACTGCCCCTTCACATGCCGCGATAGAACGACTCACTTCGTACGAAAAGTCCACATGCCCCGGAGTGTCGATGAGGTTAAGGGTATAACCCTTATGCTGCATCTGAATGGCGTGACTCTTGATCGTGATGCCACGCTCTTTCTCCAGCTCCATGTCGTCCAGTACCTGGTTCTCCATCTGCCGTACGTCAACGGTACCCGTCAACTCCAACATACGATCGGCCAGCGTACTTTTTCCGTGATCTATATGCGCAATAATACAAAAATTACGTATCTTATCCATAATCGGGCACAAAGTTACAACTTTTTTTGCACATATAAAAATTTTTTTGTAATTTTGCACAAAATTTAACAATTATTTATATCGTGAAGAAAATTGTAGTTCGATTTTGTGGAGACTCCGGCGACGGAATGCAGCTGACGGGTAATATGTTTGCTCAGTTAGGCGCGGAGTTGGGGCATGAGATCTCCACGTTGCCGGACTTTCCGGCAGAGATTCGTGCGCCGCAGGGTACGCTTGGCGGCGTGAGCGGATTTCAAGTAGAGTTAGGTTCCGATGTGTATACGCCGGGCGACAAAGCCGATGTGATTGTGGCGATGAACGCCGCGGCGCTGAAAGTATGTACGCTGGGTTCGCATTTTAACCATCCGCAGGCGCATTTCGATGAGCAGTTCTCGCTCTTTCATCGTAACGCGATCGTAATCGTGGATACGGACAGTCTGACGGACAAAGACTTAGAGAAAGCGCAGTATCATACGGATAATCCCTTTACGGAATTAGGTATCCCCGAGACGGTTCAGATTGTGCCGGTGGCATTAACGACGCTCACCAAAGAGGCATTGAAGGACAGTGAGATGGACAATAAGTCCGTACTCAAATGTCGTAACATGTTCGCGTTGGGACTGATCTATTGGCTCTTCGATGAACCGATGGAGAAAGCGATCCACCTGCTGGAGGATAAGTTCAAGAAGAAACCTGCGCTTATCGCCCCGAATACAAAGGTGATGGTGGATGGCTATAACTATGGTCAGAATCTGGCGCTCAATATCGCGCAGATTCATCTGGAGGAGTCAGGTGCCAAGCATCAGGAACCGGGACGTTATACCTCTATCGCCGGCAACAAAGCGACGGCATGGGGATTGATTGCCGCGGCAGAGAAAGCAGGCAAGCACCTGTTCCTGGGTTCGTATCCTATTACGCCGGCGACGGATATATTGCACGAACTCGCAGCCCGCAAGGACATGAACGTCATGGCCATACAGGCGGAGGATGAGATTGCCGGTGTATGTACGGCTATCGGCGCGGCTTTTGCCGGCGATCTGGCGTGTACAACGACTAGCGGACCCGGTTTGAGTCTCAAATCCGAGGCCATCGGTTTGGCTGTCATGGCTGAGCTGCCGCTCGTAGTCGTTGATGTACAGCGTGGCGGTCCCTCAACCGGTCTGCCGACGAAGACCGAGCAGACGGACTTGCTGCAGGCGCTCTATGGTCGCAACGGAGAGTGTCCGGCGGTGGTACTGGCGGCATCGAGTAGTGCAAACTGCTTCGACTTTGCGTACGAGGCATGTAAGATTGCACTGGAGAACATGACGCCGGTGATTCTGATGACGGACACGTATCTGGCGAACGGAACGGCATTATGGCGCATCCCGAAACTGGCAGAGTTGCCGAAAATCAACCCGCAGAGCGTGCCTGAAGAACTGAAAGGCAAGTATAACCCCGCGCTGCGTGATGAGCGCGGCGTGCGTTACTGGGCGTACCCGGGTATGGAAGGTTATGAGCACCGTAATATCGGTCTGGAGCGCGATGCACAACGAGGTACAATCTCGACCAATCCGGAGAACCACGAAGTGATGGTTAAAGCGCGTCTGCATAAGATAGCGCAGATAGCCGATCGGATCCCTGAGTTGAAAGTACAATGTAATGCCGCAAGTGACACGTTGCTGGTTGGTTGGGGTAGTACGGAAGGACATCTCCATGCGGCAGCTGACGAACTGAATTGTGCGCTCGCGCAGTTCAATTATATCTGCCCGCTGCCGAAGAATACGCGCGAGGTGCTGAGTCAATATAAGCGTATTGTCGTATGCGAACTGAATACCGGACAATTTGCTGCATATCTTCGCACGCAATTCCCTGAGTTGCCAATTGAGCAGTATAATGAGATTCAAGGTCAACCGTTTGCTGTAGAACGTATTGTTAATTATGTGAAAGGATGATAAGTATGGAAGCAAGTCAATTTAAATCAGATCAATACGTACGTTTCTGCCCGGGTTGCGGTGATCATGCCATTTGCATGGCGCTGCAGAAATCGATGGCGCAGATTGGCATCCCGACTCATGAGGTGGCAGTGATATCGGGTATAGGTTGTTCAAGTCGTATGCCGCACTATCTGAACACGTACGGTTTCAACACGATCCATGGTCGTGGTGGCGCTGTAGCAACGGGTGTGAAGACCAGTCATCCGGAACTGACCGTTTGGCAGATGTCCGGTGACGGCGATTGTTTTGCTATCGGAGGTAACCATTTTATCCATGAGATACGTCGTAATGTAGACCTTAATGTATGCGTGTTCAACAACCGCATATATGGTCTGACGAAGGGTCAGTACAGCCCGACAAGCCCAAAGGGCTTTGTGAGCAAATCGAGTCCGTTCGGTACGGTGGAGCGTCCGTTCATTCCTGCGCAACTCGTGCTCGGTGCGCGTGGTACCTTCTTCGCCCGTACACTCGATGTGGACATGCCGACGACGGTCGATTGCCTTGTGGCAGCGCAGCAGCATAAGGGCTGTTCGATCGTAGAGTGCCTTGTTAACTGCGTGATCTTCAATAACGGCACGCATGCGTGGATTGCCGACCGTGAGCAGCGCGCAGAGCATAGTATCATCCTCAAGCACGGCGAGAAGATGATCTTCGGTAAGGATAAAGACAAAGGCTTGGCGGTGGAGATCGACCCTGTGACTTTTGTGCCGAAGATGATTGTCGTACCGGCAGATGACCCGCGTGTACTCGTGCATGACGCTCACCAAGCGGATACGACGCTCCATCGTATGTTGGCATTGATGGGACAGGAAGATCACGACCTGCCGGTGGCATTAGGTGTGATTCGTGACGTAGAGGCAGAGACCTACGACGGTGCGGTGAACGCGCAGATAGCGGAGGTTAGAGAGAAATCGAAGGCAAAGACCTTCGATGAACTGACCGGTACGCTTGAGAGCTGGGAAATGTAATTAACGGTACTTGGACTCGGTACAATCGCCGAGTAATGATAAGTATGATTCGTAGCGGGAGATAGCAATATCTCCCGTTATGATTTTTTCTTGTACGGCACAACCTGGTTCGTTCGTGTGCGTACAGTTACCGAAACGGCAGTCACGGCTCACAGCAAAAATATCGCGGAAATAATGACTTACTTCTTCTTTCTGGAAATCGATGGTACCGAAGCCTTTGATGCCCGGGGTGTCGATGATAGCGCCGTCGGGAAGGAAATACATCTCGGAGAAGGTGGTGGTGTGCATACCTTTGTCATGGGCATCGGAAATCTTGCCGGTACGGGTCATCTCGCGCCCGAATAAGGCGTTGAGTAGGGTAGATTTGCCGACACCCGAATTACCGGAGAGCAGGGTTGTTTTGCCGGCGAGAAGCGGCAAGATATCGGATGGCTGACAACTGATCGCGGAAATCTCCATCGTATCGTAGCCGATCGACTCGTAGAGGGCACGGAGTTCGGCGAGTTGCGCATGCTCTTCTTCCGTGAGCAGGTCTATCTTATTAAAGATAAGGATCGCGCGTACGCGATAGGCCTCGCAGGTAGCGAGGAAACGATCGATGAAAGTAGTAGAAGTAACAGGATGGTTGACCGTAACGATTAATGCTACTTGGTCGATGTTGGCGGCTAGGATATGACTCTCTTTGCTGAGGTTCGTTGAGCGGCGGATGATGTAGTTACGCC
>CAMHQP010000076.1 GCA_946187555.1 uncultured Bacteroidales bacterium | reverse complement strand
TCGTGCATTGCTTTGGCTGCTTTGCGACCGTCACTCATCGCAAGGATGACGGTTGCTCCACCGCGAACGATATCGCCTCCGGCGAAAATAGTCGGGATAGCGGACTGCATGCCTTCGTTGACGACGATGGTTCCTTTTTTGCTAATCTCAAGACCTTCTACGGAAGACGGGATCAGCGGGTTAGGACTGACTCCGACCGCAACAACGACTAAGTCAACGGGTATCGTGATGGTCTTACCTTCTACAGGCACCGGACTACGGCGACCAGACTCGTCAGGTTCGCCGAGTTCCATCACTTGAAGTACGGCCTCACATACACGACCGTTCTCATCGGCATGGTACTCGATGGGGTTGTGGAGCGTCAAGAATTCGATTCCTTCCTGTTTGGCGTGATGTACCTCTTCGATACGCGCCGGCATCTCTTCTTCGGAGCGGCGATAGATGATCATCGCGTGTTCCGCACCGAGACGTTTGGCGGTACGCACAGCATCCATCGCGGTGTTACCACCACCGATGATAGCTACGTTCTTGCCATAGAGGAGCGGTGTGTCGGTCGCAGGATTGGAAGCGTCCATAAGGTTGACGCGCGTCAGGTATTCGTTGCACGACATAACACCATTGAGGTTCTCACCAGGGATGTTCATGAAGCGCGGGAGGCCGGCTCCTGAACCTACGAAGATGCCTGCAAAACCTTGCTCTTCGAGTTCCTTGACAGAGATAGTCTTTCCGATGATCGTGTCCGTGTGGAATTGCACACCAAGCGCACGAAGGCCGTTTATCTCTGTGTCCACGATAGCGTTCGGAAGACGGAACTCCGGAATACCGTATTTGAGTACTCCGCCTATCTCGTGCAGCGCTTCGAAGACATGCACCTCGTAGCCGTATTTGGCGGCATCACCGGCAAAGGTAAGGCCGGCAGGACCGGAACCCACGACGGCGATTTTCGGGCCGGTCGGAGTTTTCGGATTATTCAGATCAATCTGAGTATGCTGATTGGCGAAGTCGGCGCAGAAACGCTCGAGGTAACCGATAGCGACGGCCGGGTGGCCCATCTTGAGATGGATACATTGCGACTCACATTGCTTCTCTTGCGGACAAACGCGGCCGCAGACTGCGGGCAGAGAAGAAGACTCTTTGATGACAGCCGCAGCGCCAAGGATATCGCCGGTCTCGAGGGTCTTGATGAAACCCGGGATGTTGATATTGACCGGACAGCCTTGAACGCAAGTCGGGTTCTTACAGTTCAGACAACGGTGGGATTCGGTGACGGCCTGTTCGAAAGTGAGGCCTTGGTTGACTTCTTCGTGGAGCGATTTAACGCGAACTTCCGGACGCAGTTCCGGCATTTGCACGCGGGGAATGGCTACACGGTCTTTGGGTTTTCCCTCAAAGGGTTCTACAGGCGTTACAGAAGCCTCACCTTGGCCTTGACTGTCGGTTGACCGTCGGTTGACCGTCGGTTGACCGTCGTTCTTGGATGCTTGTTGGGCTTGGTATGCATTGAGGGCAGCGGTTTCTTCTGCCTTGAAAGCTTTCATTCGGCTAAGCATTTCGTTCCAGTCCACTGCGTGGGCATCGAACTCGGGTCCATCGACACAGACGAACTTCGTTTTTCCGCCTACAGTGACACGACATGCACCGCACATACCGGTTCCATCGACCATGATGGTGTTGAGCGAAGCCTCCGTCGGGATGTTGTATTTGGCTGTCGTTAAAGCGACGAACTTCATCATGATCGCCGGGCCGATGGTGATACACTTATCGACCTTCTCGCGATTGATGACTTGCTCTACTCCTACGGTAACCACACCTTGTTGGCCAGCTGAACCATCGTCGGTCATGATGATCACTTCATCGGACCATTGGGCGAGTTCATCCTGAAGGATAAGCAGGTCTTTGTTTCGTGCCGCCAGAACGGTGATCACTTTGTTGCCGGCTTTCTTCAGGGCTTCCGCGATAGGCAACATCGGCGCAGCTCCTACTCCACCACAAGCGCAAACGACTGTGCCGTATTTCTCAATACGTGTAGCGCGGCCGAGCGGTCCGACGATATCGTGAAGACATTCGCCGGGTTCCATTGCTAAGAGTTTGCGCGTAGAAACGCCGATTTGTTGAACAACGAGGGTGATGGTACCGCGTTCGATATCAGCCGCGGAAATGGTCAGAGGGATGCGCTCGGAAAGGGCGTCCACACGGATGATGACAAAATGGCCGGCTCTACGGCTACGCGCAATGAGCGGAGCTTCCACTACGAGCTCCGCTACATTGTCAGAGAAAAATTTCTTTGAAAGAATCTTATTCATTGTAATACAACTAGGAGCCTAGGGACCTAGGAACCTAGGATAGTTGTTAAAAATGCTTGGTTTCTTTTCCTACGATAGAGGAGAGGAGGTTATTGGCCAGACGGGAAGCACCGAAACGGAACCACTCGTTATTGAGCCACTCTTCGCCGAGGATTTCTTTTACAAGCGTGAAGTGTTGTACTGCCTCATCGGTCGTGGAGACGCCACCGGCGGGTTTATAACCCATCTTGATGCCCGCTTTCTCTTTCCAAGCCTTGATGGCGTGGCACATGATGAAAGTAGCTTCCGGCGTAGCGTTGACGCTGATCTTTCCGGTAGAGGTTTTGATGAAGTCGCAACCTGCAGCCATGGAGAGGATAGATGCTTTCCAGATATTCTCTGCCGTCTTGAGCAGACCTGTCTCGAGAATCACTTTGAGGTGTTTGTCGCCACACACGGCTTTGAGTTCGCTGATCTCATCGAAACATTCCTGATAGTTGCCCTCCAGGAACTTGCCGACAGAAAGAACGATATCTATCTCCGTTGCGCCGGCTTTGATGGCCATCGCGGTCTCTGCCACCTTGACCTCCAGGAATGTCTGCGAAGCAGGGAAACCGCCGCTCACGCAGGCGATATTGAATTTCGGATCTTTAAGCGCTTTGCGAACATACTCCGCCATAGCGGGATAAACGCAGATGGCTGCTACATTGGGCACGCCCGGGAACTTCTGTTCGAAAGTATTGACTGCGTTGGCCATGAACTCTACTTTTGCGATCGTATCGTCTGCGCTCAGAGTCGTGTAGTCAATCTGATGGAGGCATTCTTTCCAAACCTCGATATTGTTGTTCTCAGCAAAATGCTTTGCTTCGATGTCAGCCACTTGAGCTTTTACTTGCTCATCGGTAAACGGGCAGGGATACTGCGCAAATAATTCTTCAAAATTCATACTTTTGGTATTTAATGGTTAAACTTCTTCATTGGTGTTGATGGTCGGATCATCCTGCAGGCGTCCGATGATGGTTTCGTTACCGCGCACAGCTTCACCAACCGTGACGAACATCTCCGTATTAAGCGGGAGGTACATGTCTACACGCGAGCCGAGTTTGATGAATCCGAGGTGGGTGTTTCGATGCGCCTGATGACCGGGTTTGGCGTAGGTAACTATTCGCCGGGCCATAGCGCCGGCAACCTGACGAACAGCAATCTGCACTTTAGACGGCGTCTCGATGACCACGAGCGAGCGCTCATTCTCCGTACTGGACTTGGGAAGCCATGCGCCTTTGTGACGACCTTTCTGATGCTCGGACACGAGAACTGTTCCTTCAATAGGATACCAGTTGGCGTGTACGTTAAAGGGCGACATGAAGATAGACACTTGGAGTTTGCGCTCATGGAAGAACTCGTTCTCGTCCGTCGGTTCTACGACCACTACGCGTCCGTCCGCGGGCGCGATAATAAAATTAGGGTCATCAATCTCCAACACGCGCACGGGGTTACGGAAGAAATAGGTAACGAACACCAGCAGCATGGCCGTCAAAGCCAGCGTAATGCCGAAAATCCATTGCATATGTACCTCTGTCGTTAACAGGTACACCGGAATGTTGATTAAAAACAGGAGCAGCACGGTACCCACGATCAAACCGCGTCCTTCTTTGTGTATACGAGGTTTTTTCATAATTCTGATTTATTGCCACGAGGCGTAAGGGAATTGGGCGAGCATATCAGCTGCCTGATCCAATCCCTGTTGCAGTTTTTTATCTACCATCATCTTGAACATAAAGGGGATATCGGCCTTCACGGTCAATTTGATGCGCGTGTCCGTCGGACTGACTTCTTTGAGTTGAATCCAGAAATTCGCATCCATCGGTACCCCTTCCGCACCGAACTTCACCGTATCGTTCTCGATGCGATCCACTATGGCGATGGTAATTTTCTGCGCCAAACCGTCCACTTTCAGCCGCACGCGATCGGCACTAATCTCCATCTCCTGCACTTTATCTTGCGGAATAAATTGCCGCACACGCTCCAAGTTCTCCAAGTTACTCAGCACGCGGTAAATCTGCGAAGCAGAGCAAGGAGCGGAGGTGATTTTACTTTCGTATTTACTTTCAGACATACGTCAACACATATTTTGCGGCGCAAAATTACAAAATATTTTGCAAACATGCAAATATTTTATTGCTTTTGTAATCTTTTCTCGTATTTTTGCACCTCGAGTGAAGTTCGTGCGATCCGTTTCTCGCATTCTTTAATGTCGGAAATCACGATTCGAAGGTGCTCCGCGCGTTCATAGATCGGGTCGTCTGTTTTCTCTATTCGTTTGCCATCACGATACAATAGTATCGGTTCTTTTCCATCGTCTCGCACTTTAACGCGGAGTCCTTGTTTTCCGTTTACGACATAGTACCCATGATCTTGGTATTTCTCGTTTTTTTCATACTTGAAATACGGCAACAGGCTGTCTGCTTGCGGCATCAAGGACTCCAGTTGGGATTGGTAATATGCCAGACTTGTCGTCTGTTCTACCAAGTGAATACTATCCGACCGATGTTTGTCGGCTTTGTACTGTTCGACTCGCGATGGTCTGTTGCAGGCCAACAGCGCGAATGCGCATAAAA
>CAMHQP010000075.1 GCA_946187555.1 uncultured Bacteroidales bacterium | reverse complement strand
GGTGCTTCAATTCTATTTTACCCATTATTTCTTTAATAGATAGTTTTTCAAGCCCTATAGACATAACCAAACGAATAGTGTTCTCGTCTTCCGTATATAGCTGATTTCCAGTGCTTATTAGGCTGCTTGTCCCGAACTTGTCCTGTGCTTGTCCTGTACTTGTCCTGTACTTGTCCTGAACTTGTTCGGTCTCCGCGCTTTGAACGTCCATGTTTGATATATGCAAATCTCTGTTATGCAGCGGCATTTGTTCGTTCAACAGCAGGTTACGGAAGAAACGCTCCAAGTATTGCGGTGAGTTATTGACACCAAGTCGCGCGTTCTTATAATTGGCGCGCACGAGCGCGTTTCTGAAGAACCATGAGTGTTGCTCAAAGAGCGTATTATCAATATTCTGGAATCCTATCGAACGTAGATACTTGATAGTAAAAACAGCGGTGGTACGTGTGTTGCCTTCACGGAAGGGATGGATTTGCCAGATATTCGCCACGAAAGCAGCAATATGACGAATAGCATCGGGAAGCGCGAGGTTGGAGTAGTCAAACTGCTTCTCTTGCTCCAAATCATACTCCAGCGTTGCTTGCAACTGTGTACAACTGGCATAAAGCACCGTGTCGCCGTCCAAAACCCATTCTTTTTTGGTAATGTCGTAGTCTCGGAACTGCCCTGCGTGCTTGAAGACGCCTTTGAATATCTGCCGATGGATGGACGCAAAACCTGCCACACTGAACGTAAATGATTGCTCACTAAGTAACTTAGTGATATTCATTGCTACTTTATCCGCTTCCTCTTTCTCATCATCATCGGGCAAACGGATTTCTTTCGCTTGGTAGTACGCTTTAATCCTTTGTTCCGCTTCATCAGCACTAATCTGCCCCTCTATATGCTCTTGGGCGGTTTGCTTGAGGAAATCAGAAACGGTCAGTTGATCAACAGCTTGCAGACCGATAGCCGTACGCCAATAATCCGCACGCTCGCGCACAGATGGCTCCGGAGTTCGAAGATACTTTTCAAACTCCGGAATGTACGGGTTTTCTATGTCCGCCTTCTTTGCCATTCGTTACATCACGATATTCACAATACGTCCGGGTACTACGATGACGCGCTTGGGTTGTCCTCCGTTGAGGTACTTAGCGGTATCTTCGTGCGCGAGGACAAGTTTCTCCACCTCCTCTTTCGGCGTGTCTTTCGGGCACTCTAAAGTGAAGCGTACTTTGCCGTTGAACTGCACGGGGTATTTCTGCGTATCTTCTACAAGATAAGCTTCGTTACATTCCGGCCATTCGGCGTTCACTACAAAACTCTCGTTACCGCAACGATGCCACATTTCTTCCGCGATGTGCGGTGCATACGGTGCCATCAAGATAGCGAACGGCTCAAGTATCGCACGTTTATTGCATTTGAGTGCCGACAGTTCGTTCTGCGCGATCATGAAGGCAGGGATGGAGGTATTGAACGAGAAGTTCTCAATGTCCCACGTGATCTTCTTAATCAGTTTATGCAGGCTGCGGAGTTCCTCTTTCGTCGGCTCCTCGTCGGTGATATTCTCGTACATGTTCCAGAGGCGGCGCAGGAAACGGTGCACGCCGTCGATACCGTTGGTATCCCACGGTTTGGACATCTCCAGCGGACCGAGGAACATCTCATAGAGACGCAGCGTGTCGGCGCCGAACTTGGCAATCACATCGTCCGGATTGACCACATTGAACATCGACTTACTCATCTTCTCCACCGCCCAGCCGCAGATATATTGCTTTGCGCCGGCGGTGTAGCCTGTCAGTTCGGATGATGTGCCGTCTGCAAAAACGAACTCGGCGTTCTTGAACTCCGGCATCCATGCGCGGAAAGCGTTGATATCCAGCACGTCGTTGTTGACGATATTCACGTTCACGTGAATCGGCTGCACTTTGTCCTTGTATTCGGGGTTCTCGATGAGGTTGTACGAGATATAGAGGTTGCCTGTAGCGCCTTCGCCTATATAACGATACACGAAGTTCGAGCGGCCTTGTATCATACCCTGGTTGATCAGTTTCTTGAACGGTTCGTCCTCGCATACATAACCGAGGTCGTACAAGAACTTATTCCAGAAACGGCTGTAGATCAAGTGTCCCGTCGCGTGCTCTGAACCACCAAGATACAGATCCACCTGACGCCAGTAGTCGTTGGCTTGCTTGCCGACGAGCGCATCGTCATTATGCGGATCCATGTAACGGAGATAATAAGCAGAAGACCCCGCAAAGCCCGGCATGGTGCAGAGCTCGAGCGGATGACCGTTATACGTCCAGTCTTTGGCATTGCCTAACGGCGGACGACCATCTGAGGTGGGCTTGAAATCTGATACCTCGGGTAAGGTCAACGGCAGATCTTTCTCGTCCACTGTGTACGGCATGCCGTCTTTGTAATAAACAGGGAAGGGTTCGCCCCAGTAACGCTGACGAGAGAAGATGGCATCACGCAGACGATAGTTCACCTTCACACGACCGATGCCCGTGTTCGTGATATACTCTTTCATCGCTTGAATAGCGTCCTTGACCTCCATACCGTTGAGGAAACCGGAGTTGATCATCTTACCTTCTTTGGCATCGAACGACTCCTCGCTGATATCCGCGCCTTCGATCAACGGGATGATCGGCAGGTTGAAATGTTTCGCGAAAGCATAATCGCGGCTGTCGTGTGCCGGTACGGCCATGATAGCGCCTGTGCCGTAACCCGCAAGTACGTAGTCGGAGATATAAATAGGTATCTCGCCCTGCGTGAGCGGGTTAATGGCGTACGAACCGGTGAACACACCCGTTACACGACGGTCTGCTATACGCTCGCGCTCCGTACGGTTCTTGCAGCGTTGCAGGTATGCTTCTACCTCTTCGCGTTGATCGTCCGTGATGACGCGCTGTACATACTCGCTTTCGGGGGCAAGCACCATGAACGTCACGCCGTAGATTGTATCTGCGCGGGTGGTGAAGATGGTGAAGGGTTCGTCCTGACCTTTGATGCTGAACTGCATCTCTGCGCCTTCGGAACGACCTATCCAGTTACGTTGGGTCTCTTTGAGGCTCTCCGTCCAATCGATACGATCGAGTCCCTCCAACAAACGACCTGCATAGGCACTCACGCGCAAGCACCACTGGCGCATCACACGTTGTTCCACCGGATAACCACCACGAACACTGAGACCTTCGCTGACCTCGTCGTTAGCGAGTACGGTACCGAGTTGCGGGCACCAGTTAACCTTCGTGTCAGCGAGGTACGCAATACGGTAATTCATCAGACGCTCCTGTTGCTCTTTCTCGCTCATCGCCGCCCATTTTGGGTCATTAGCTTCCCACTCGGCAATCAGTTTGCTGATCGGCTGTGCCTTCTGGGTCTTGGGATCGAAATACGAGTTGAACATCTGGATAAATGCCCATTGTGTCCACTTGTAGAACTTCGGATCGCAGGTACGCACCTCACGGTTCCAATCGTAGCAGAAACCGATCTTCTTGAGTTGCGAGATGTAACGGTCGATGTTCTCGAAGGTGGTCTTCTCGGGGTGTTGACCGGTCTGGATGGCGTATTGTTCTGCCGGCAGACCATAGGAGTCAAAGCCCATCGGGTGGAGCACATTAAATCCTTTGAGACGTTTGTAGCGGGAGTAGATATCCGACGCTATGTACCCAAGCGGGTGGCCGACATGAAGACCGGCTCCCGAGGGGTAGGGAAACATATCGAGCACGTAGTAATGGGGCTTGTTGGACGCATTGGAAACGGTATAGACACCATCTTTCGCCCACGCCTCTTGCCATTTGCGCTCTATGTCACTAAAATTGTAATCCATTTATATTATAAGAGTTTTTTTACTTGCTCGTATACATTTTGTGCCGTGAAGCCGAGTTTCTCGTCGAGCACTTTGTACGGTGCAGAGAAGCCAAAGGAGTTGAGTCCCCAGATAGCACCGTTCTCACCCACGAGTCCTTCGAGCGTGCAAGGCAATCCGGCGGTCATACCGAAACGCTTGATACCCTTTGGCAGCACTTCATCCTGGTATTTCTTATCTTGCTCACGGAACACACCTTCGCTCGGTACGCTGACAATCTGCAGACGAATACCCTCTGCGCGGAGCAGTTCAGCACCGGCGAGCAGGGTAGAAACCTCTGAACCGGAAGCGAGCAGAACGATCTGCGGGTTCTCGTCTTTGGAAACGATGTACGCACCTTTACGGAAGCCTTCGAGGTTGACGTTGGGCACAGGCGCGATGTCCTGACGGCTCAGGATGAGTGCCGTCGGGGTCTCTACGTTCTCGAGCGCTGCACGCCATGCGAGGGTGGTCTCTTCGGCATCAGCCGGACGGAGTACCAACATCGACGGTTTGCCGTGGTGGTTATGCAGTTTCTCCATCAGACGGATCTGTGCCTCTTGCTCTACCGGCTCATGGGTCGGACCATCCTCACCTACGCGGAACGCGTCATGGCTCCAGATGAACTTAACCGGCAGCTCCATGAGAGCAGCCATACGCACTGCCGGTTTCATATAATCGCTGAATACGAAGAACGTACCGCAAGCGGGGATAATACCGCCGTGGAGCGCCATACCGATCATGACGCAAGCCATCGTGAGCTCGGATACACCGGCTTGGAGGAACTGACCGCTGAAATCACCTTTGGTGAAGGCATGGGTCTTCTTGAGGAATCCGTCTGTCTTATCGGAGTTAGAGAGGTCAGCAGAAGAAACGATCATGTTACCTACGTTCTCAGCGAGGA
Source organism: uncultured Bacteroidales bacterium (assembly GCA_946187555.1). Classification (GTDB taxonomy): domain Bacteria; phylum Bacteroidota; class Bacteroidia; order Bacteroidales; family Paludibacteraceae; genus Colicola. The sequence continues at coordinate 637 of CAMHQP010000075.1, read as the reverse complement.
ACGACAGCACTTTACCGCTGGCGTTACGGGTAGCGTCACCTGCTTTCTGCTCAATGAGCGACCAGTCTACACACGGTGCTTCGCCGGCCATGAAGGTCTCGTACTCGTTCGCAGCTACCGGATTCTTCTCTTTCCAGTCGTGGTATTGCGCGTATTTCTTATTGCACAAATCGCGCAGCGCGATAGCGCGTTCTTCATACAGTTTGGCTACTTCTGGGAAGATCTGGAATGGATGTTCCGGATCACCACCGAGGTGCTCGATGGTCTTCTCGAAGGATGCACCGGCTTTGCTGAGCGGGGCACCGTGGGTAGAGCATTTGCCTTCCCAGTTAGCGCCTTCGGCTGTGACACAACCCTTACCCATTGTGGTGTGACCGATGATGATGGACGGTTGACCTTTGTGGGCTTTGGCTTTGATGATGGCCTCGCGGATAGCGTCCGGGTCATTGCCCGGGATCTCCTGAACGAACCATCCCCATGCAGCGTACTTAGCGGCTACATCTTCGCTCGTTACCTCACCGCAGCCCGTAGAGAGCTGGATGGTGTTCGAGTCATAGAACATAACGAGGTTATCCAGACCGAGGTGACCTGCCAGACGACCTGCACCTTGCGAGATCTCTTCCTGTACACCACCATC
>CAMHQP010000074.1 GCA_946187555.1 uncultured Bacteroidales bacterium | reverse complement strand
TGAGTTGTTACTCAGCCCGATGGGTATCTCGTTCGTCAGCAAAGTAGCTCCTCCGAAATATAAAGGAATGATGATGGGTGGTTGGTTCGTGGCTACCGCTATCGGTAACTACCTCGTTCGTATCGGTGGTAAACTCTGGGGCGATATACCTTTGTGGATCGTTTGGAGTGTATTCGTTGGCGTTTGCCTTATTGCCGCCATCTTTATGTTCTCTATCATGAAAAAGTTGGAAGAAGCGACAAAGTAATATGAACGAATTAATTAAATATTTTGAGAGCCTCGAGGAGCGTATCGCTACGTTGGAAGCCCAACTGGCAACGCTCGAGGCAGAGATGGACGAGCTGAAGAGTCGTCCCGCTCCGGAACCGCAGGTCGTGGAGAAGATTGTGGAGGTAGAGAAACCGGTGGAGGTTATCAAAGAGGTGATCGTTGAGAAGCCGGTAGAGGTGGCAGCTCCTGTGGCAGAGCCCGAGCCTGAGGTGTCCCCCGATGAAACGGGGGAAACGCCAGACGGAAAGGGGCAAATAGAGGAAGTAGCTTCTCCAAAGGCTGCAGTGTATGGCAAGGCCGTCGACGACATCCGCCTCGCTATCTCCTTGGGTGACCGTTTCCTCTATCAACGTGAACTCTTCAGTCAGAATGCCGAGTTGATGCAGAAGACCCTCACCGAGCTCAACGCACTGAACTCTTTCGACGAGGCAATGAACTACATCAACCGTTTCGGTTGGGACACGGAGAGTAACAGTTATCAGCAGTTCATCGTTACCCTTCATAGACGTTTCGGATAAATGCTGTATATCGTTCCTACACCGGTTGGTAATCTCCAGGATATGACGTTCCGCGCGATAGAAACGCTGAAGTCCGTGGATCTGATTCTCGCAGAAGACACCCGCACGAGCGGGGTCTTGCTGCAGCATTTCGATATCCACACCCCGCTCAAGAGCCATCATAAGTTCAATGAGCACGAGACTTCCGCCGATATCGTGGAGCGCCTCAAAGCAGGAGCGAACATTGCTCTCATCTCCGATGCGGGTACGCCGGCTATCAGTGACCCGGGCTTTTTCCTCGTCAGAGCCGCAGCCGAAGCGGACATTGAGATCCAGTGTCTGCCCGGAGCAACGGCTTTCGTGCCGGCACTCGTGGATTCGGGTTTACCCAATAACCACTTCTATTTCGAAGGTTTCCTGCCGCAGAAGAAAGGACGTCAGACGCGTTTGCAGTACTTGGCAAATCTGGATCAAACCTTTATTATCTATGAGTCGCCCTTCCGCCTTGTGAAGACGCTGGAGCAGTTAGCGGCTGTCTGTGGCGAAGAACGACGCGCCAGTGTGACCCGCGAGATCAGTAAGGTGCACGAAGAGACCGTTCGAGGAAGTTTAGCAGAACTGATTGCGCATTTCAAAACCAAAGCACCGAAAGGTGAAATAGTAATCTGTGTGAAAGGACAAGAGGATGAGTGAGATGAAATCCTTGGCGAAGGACACCGCCATCTACGGGTTGAGCAGTATCATCGGTAAGTTCCTCAACTACCTGCTCGTGCCGCTGTACACTTACGTGTTAGCGCGTACGGACGACTATGGTATTGTGACCAACCTCTATGCCTGGACAGCATTGCTATTAGTGCTGCTGACCTATGGTATGGAGACGGGATTCTTCCGATTTGCGAATCGTGAGGACTACGACGCCAAGTCCGTCTATAAGACCGCCTATTGGATGTTGTTCAGCACTAGTGCATTTTTTGCACTCATGGTGCTCATCTTCCAACAACCGCTGGCAACAGCTTTAGGTTATGCCGATCATGCGGAGTTCGTGGCGATGATGTTCGTCACAGTAGCAGTCGATGCTTTTGCGAGCATTCCGTTTGCTTACCTGCGTAACCAGAAACGCCCGATCCTCTTTGCGGCGCTCAAACTGCTGTTTGTTGTCCTCAACATCGCGTTCAATATCCTTTTCTTGGTGGTATTAGGCAAGAACGATGTGTTCTATGTCTTCCTCAGTAACCTGCTGGCAACGGCTATTCAGACGCTGTGTCTGCTGCCGTTCACGATGCCGAAGGGTGGTCGTTTTGATGGCGTAGCCCTGAAAGAGATGCTTCGTTATTCGTTGCCGCTCTTGGTACTCGGCGTAGCCGGCATCATGAACCAGACGCTCGATCGCATCCTCTTCCCCTACCTCTATACCGGCGATGACGCACAAGCACAATTAGGTATCTACGGCGCGTGCTTCAAGGTAGCCATGGTGATGATGATGTTCACCCAGGCCTTCCGCTATGCGTACGAACCATTCGTCTTCTCCAAGCATAAAGACCGCCATTCCATCGAAGCCTACGCTGACGCGATGAAGTACTACATCATCTTCTCGTACCTCATCCTGTTAGGTGTGATCTTCTACTTGGATATCTTCCGATATATCGTTTCCAGTGCGTATTGGGAGGGGCTGAAGATCGTGCCGGTAGTGCTCTGGACGTACGTCTTCCAAGGGGTGTATTTCAACCTCAGCTTCTGGTATAAGTTGACGGACGAGACGAGGTGGGGCGCCTATTTCTCGCTCATTGGTTTAGTCATCACGCTTGTGCTGCAGATCGTGGGTGTTCCGCTGATCGGGTATTGGGCAAGTTGCGGCAGCAGCCTCGTTTGTTACTTCGTTATCATGGTGCTCTCCTATGTCATCGGACAACGCAAAGCACCCATCCCGTACGACCTCAAGCGTATCGGACTTTATACCGTTTTGACCCTCGGCCTGCTGGCGGTTTATTACGCTATTCGACTCAACACGAGTCTCAACATGTGGGTACTGATGGCGATCGGTACCGTGTTGATCGGTATTTATCTATTGGTATTAAACAAATTAGATTTTTCATTTAAAGATGTTCTCAGGAATCGTAGAAACAATGGCTCAGGTCGTTAAGATAGAGACCGAGCAAACCAATAAACATTTCACGCTTCGCAATCCGTTTGGCGAGCCGCTCAGCATCGATCAATCGATCGCACATAACGGCGTGTGCCTTACGGTAGTGAAGATAGACGGTGATCTCTATACGGTGACTGCCATGCAAGAGACCTTGCGTCTGACGAACCTCGATCTGTTGAAAGTTGGGGATTTCGTTAACGTAGAGCGCTCGATGCTGATGGGTGGTCGTCTGGACGGACATATCGTGCAGGGACACGTGGATCAGAAAGCGACGTGTATCGAAGCCAAAGAGACCGACGGCAGTTGGTACTACCGCTTTGAGTACGACTCGTCCCGCGAGATGATCGAACGCGGTTATTTCTGCGTGGACAAGGGTTCGGTGACTATCAACGGCGTCAGCCTCACCGTTTGTGAACCCGACATTCAGGGCGACAAAGGTTACGTCTCTGTGTGTATCATCCCTTACACCGAAGAGAACACCAACTTCAAATATATCCAACCCGGTACGGTCGTCAATATCGAGTTCGATATCCTCGGCAAGTACCTCAGCCGCTATGCAGCAATATTAAACAACAAATAATATGATTAATCAAAATTCTTTATCGTTTCAATTAGGAACCTCCGTGGCGCAGTATTTGATGCAATACGGAGAGAAAGAACTCAACTATGAAGAGTTCAAGGCAGGTATTGACCTCGTGCTCAATATGTCTGCCAAAGCCAAAGAGGAAGGCGAGAAATTCCTCGCAGAGAATGCCAAACGCGAAGGCGTGAAGACCACAGCCAGCGGTTTGCAATACGAAGTATTGGAAGCTACGTTGGGTCAGAAACCGAAAGCTACCGATAGCGTACGCGTTCATTATGAAGGTACACTCATCGATGGTACGGTTTTCGACAGCAGTTACAAACGCGGTGAGTCGATTGCTTTCCCGCTCAACGGTGTCATCAAAGGTTGGACCGAAGGTCTGCAACTGATGTCCGTAGGCTCGAAGTACAAATTCTTTATCCCTTACCAACTGGCTTATGGCGAGCGCGGAGCAGGTGCGTCCATCCCTCCGTACGCAGCCCTCATTTTTACCGTAGAATTATTAGGAATTGAGTAATACGCAAATTAAAATTATGAAAAAATTTAGTGTTGTTTTATTGGCCGCACTGGCCATGATCTCTTGCGGAAACAGTTATAAAGCGCAAGATGTTAAGTTGAATAATGAGGCCGACTCGTTGAACTATGCGCTCGGTCTGTTGAATGGTTTGCAACTCAAGATGTATTACCTCGCCAACGATAGCAGCGACGAGACGGTTGCTGAGTTCATTGATGCACTCGATGAGGCTTATCAGGGCAACGAGGAGGTGTTGAACGACATCGAGCAAGCCGGTCGTCAGATTGGTTCCGCCATCAAAGGATTTGAGACCAAAGGTCTGGCTGAACAAGCAGGCTGGACACTGAATGAGAAAGTGCTGCTGCAAGGTTTGGTCAACGCGTTGTATGAGGACACCACGGTGCTTACCAAAGAGGCAGCTGATAACTTCGTAATGACCTGCTTCCAGACACAGAAAGAGATGCCTGCAGCGGAAGTGGTAAAAGCTAAATGTCCGAGCAAAGCAAATACGGTTGAGTTGACCAATGTACTGGATACGCTCAACTATGCCATGGGTTACATGTACGGCACACAGATCCGTGGTGATCTCTTGGCAGAAGACAGCTTCGAAGAGGATGTTGAGGAGTTTATCGACAACGTGAACAAAGGAATGAAAAAAGAGGTTCGTAACCCGCAAATGGTTTCGATGGCAAAGAATGTCGGTAAGGCTATCCGTGAGCAAGAGCCGGTAGGTCTGCTGGGTATTGAAGGTCTGGAGACCAATTTCGACCTGCTCAAGCAAGGTTTCATCAACGGTCTGTATAACTACACCGAGCAAATGGATTTCCAAACGGCCAGTGTATATGTAGAGACCGTCATCAACGACAAGAAATTCGGTGCTACGAAAGCAGAAGGCGAAGCTTTCCTCGCGGAGAACGCATTGCGCGAAGAGGTGAAAGTAACCGAGAGTGGTCTGCAGTACGAAGTACTGGTAGAAGGCAAGGGCGCCAAACCGACGGCAGAGCAAACGGTTAAGGTGCACTACGAGGGAACCCTCATCGATGGTACGGTCTTCGACAGCAGTTACCAACGCGGCGAGCCGATCGAGTTCCCGCTCAACGGTGTTATCAAGGGTTGGACCGAAGGTCTGCAACTGATGTCCGTAGGCTCGAAATACAAACTGTATATCCCGTATAACCTCGGTTACGGTGAGCGCGGTGCCGGTCAGTCTATCCCTCCGTACGCCGCCCTCATCTTCACGGTTGAACTTCTTGAGATAAAATAACCTAGGACCCTAGTATCCTAGTACCCTGGGAACCTAGTTATGGGCGTCATCGCTAAGCAATCGATTCGTGGTACGATAGTGACCTATCTGGGCATCGCCGTAGGCGTTGTC
>CAMHQP010000073.1 GCA_946187555.1 uncultured Bacteroidales bacterium | reverse complement strand
CCTGTACTACGACCGCCATCAGCAGTCCTAATACGAAGAAGAGTTTCTTTTTCATAAGCGTAAGTAAATTTAATTAGTATAATGGATTTGTAAGTATTTTTTTTCTAATATGGATACGAAAAAGCGCGGGCTTTCGCTTGCTTCAATTTGATACTTTGAGGTCTTCGACTACCTTGTTAACACAAATTTATACACGGAAAACTCACGCTATCAACGTGAGCGTGCATAAACCGTACTTGTGTTAACAATGGATCTTTCGATCCTTGATACTTAAGAAGTGTCGAAGTTTCAAAGTATCAAGCTTTTCGGCTTATTACGCTTTTTTTTAGACGCACGCTTGCGCCTATATGTCAATATTTATTTTAGATTTTCTCGATTTAACGTCTTGGGCAACTGACGGCAGATTGGTTTTTAAAACCTTTGCGGGTGCAAAGGTACGAAAAATATTTTATATATGCAAATTTATTTGCAAAATATACGAGAACCCGCATATAATTGCGAGAAAAGAACGGAGAAATCCGCGGAGATGGGCGATATGATAAAGGATGAACGGACGACGTAAAGTTACAACAAAAAAATGACATATGCAAGAAAATTCAACGAATTTTCGATTAGAGATTAGGGATTAGGGAATTAGGGATACAAAAAAGAGCCCCCGCAGGATTGCTGTCACCCTATTTGTCACTATTGGATGAGCCACACCCAACACGGCACAACCTCTATATCACCACGTGCATCGGTGATGGAGTCCTTGGTGTCGTAAGTGATGATGGTGCGTCGTTTACACGGAAGCGCGTTGGCAATCTTAGACAGAGCAGTCACTTCACGCTTACGAGTTTCTTCTTCGGATAGGCTATATGCTACTTGTATTGCCCACTCTTCTTCCGGGATATAGAAGTCCACTTCTTCGCCAGCGTTGTAATAATAGACGGTATCATTCTCGGGATCGTGGCCATATCGACGGAAGAGTTCCAATGCTACCGTATTCTCCAGCAATGACGACTCACCATCCAACAAAAAGAGGTTCAAAAAGCCGTTATCAATGAAATAATACTTACAGATACTTTCTTTCTCAGACAGCACACCGGTGATATTACGTAGGCGCAACAAGAACCATGCATCCTCGGTAAGGGAAATATAACTCTGCACGGTAGGCACGGAGATCTTGCCGTTGATAGTAGAGAGAATATTGCTCATCCGATTATAGGAAATAGGTTGTTTAACCGACTCCGCCATCTTCTTTATCAACAGTCGCAAAGCTGCGATGTTGCTGATCTTATTGCGGGAAACGATATCGTTGAGGTAGATCTTCTGATAGGTGCTGCTGAGGTAATCGCGTTTGATCTTCATTCCCACCGACTCCGGCATGCCCCCCCATAAGAAATACTCGCGATAGTGCTGAAAGAACAATGCTCTTCCGGCAGTAGTCAATAGGGCTTTTTTATCGTAAGGTACCTGCATCGCGTTCAGGTACTCTTTGAAGCTATAGGGGTAGATGTCTTTGGGGATAAATCGTCCGCCAAGGGTGGTTAGTACCTCTTTGCTCAACATCTTGGCGTTACTGCCGGTTAGACATATATGTGCCTTGCCATCCGCCATGCGGCGCGCAAACTTCTCCCACCCGTCAATATTTTGCATCTCATCTAGGAAGATACGCGGCTCACGACCGTATATCTCCTGATGGCACTCTAACAACAAGTTGAAATCCGCTGCAGTGAATTGATCTATACGCTCGTCCTCAAAATTAAGATATAGGATATCCGCCATGGTACAACCGCTCTGCAACAATTGCTTGATGATCGCATACATCATATAGGATTTGCCTGCACGGCGCACGCCAGTGAATACATAGTTCACTGATTCATCCAAGTCATATGCACGAGGCAAAACTTCCAATTTCTCCACTAATTGTGCATTGTCCAAAAGGACTTGCTTCAACACCTGCTTATCCATATTTATGAAGTATTACTTTATAATTTTTGGCGTGTTTATCAAATGGTATTTTATAAAATCTGCCGCAAAGGTACGCAAAAAAAATGATATACGCAAGAAAAAAGCGAAAAAAAATTTGCGTATGTCAAAAAAAAGCAGTAATTTTGCGGCGCAAAATTGTTTGGAAACAAAATTGAGTTTATGAAAAAATACGTATTTATCAGTATGTTAGCGCTGGTGACGATGGTGTTCACCGGTTGCGACAAGGGATTAGAGTTTCACAAGAAGACCATCGACCTGCTTGTGAACACGAACGAATGGAAGTTCGATGACGAGGCTCATCAGTTCTATGCACATTTTAAGTTGGATCTGATTACAGCAGCTGTGTACGATTATGGGGAGTTTAGCGTATCGCGCGAGATGGTAGATAACGAAAACAAACCGTATCAAGTAGCGCTGCCGATGAGTCTGTATCTGCAGGATCCGGGAAGCGGCGATTTCTACACGCAGCATATCGACTACCGCGTGGGAGTGGGGTATGTGGAGATCCAGTTGACTAACTCCGATTGGGCGTACGAGACGGACGGAAAGGGAGATTTTATCAAGCCGGAGAGCATGGTGTTCCGCATGCAGTTGACGTATTAACGGTTACGGGTTACGGGTTACGGGAGGATATACATAGTAGGGCCGTGCTCGGCGGAGAGCCGAGAGCAGGTGATGGAGACCGCACGCGCGTTAACGGCGCATACATGCGCCGTGCCATTTATTTTTCGCGCGGGGGTATGGAAGCCACGTACGAGTCCGCATACGTTCCAGGGCGTAGGGGCACCTGCGCTGGAGTGGCTGAAAGAGGTTAGGGATACCTATGGCATGGAAATTGCGACAGAGGTAGCAACACCCGAGCACGTAGAGGCGGCGCTGAGAGCAGGCGTGGATTATCTGTGGATAGGAGCGAGGACAAGTGCTAATCCGATTGCGGTGCAGGAAATCGCGAATGCGATTGAAGAGGGGTTACGGGTTACCGGTTACGGGTTACGGGGAGTACTGATAAAGAATCCGGTGAATCAGGATGCGGATCTGTGGTTGGGGAATATAGAGCGGATAGAGAAGGCGGTGAAGGGGTTACCGGTTACGGGTTACGGGTTACCGGTGATAGCTATTCATCGGGGATGCGGACATCAGCCGTGTTGGGGGATGGCGCATAAGGTGCGGTTAGCTCGGCCGGACATACCGATGTTGCTCGATCCGAGTCATATGAGCGGGGATGCGAAGAAAGTGCCTGAGTTGATGGGCAAGATCGCAGAGTTAGGGCTTGACGGCGCGATGATCGAAGTACACTGTAAGCCATCCGAGGCCTTATCTGACGCGAGACAGCAAATACGGCCGGATGGCTTAATGAGCGCACTGAAAGTGCTCAATGATGCGACAAAGTCGCCTAATGATGAGCCTACGGCTCCTAATGATACTGAGCTCAATTGGTTGCGGGCGGAGATAGATGAGTTGGACGAGCGGTTATGGGACACGATTGCGGCACGAATGGATGTGAGCAAGCGGATAGGCGAATGGAAAAAGGAGCATGGTGTGGCTCCGCTGCAGCCGGAACGATATCAGGCTATCGTTGAACGGTTACGGGTTATCGGTTACGGGTTATCGGAGGAGTTTATGCTACGAATCTGGGACATCATACATGAAGAGAGTTTGAAACAACAGGAATGAATGAAGGGGTTACCGGTTACGGGTTACGGGTTACCGAATGAAAGGATGAAAGGAATTAGATACATATTATTTTTATTCTTGTGCTTCGCCGGGATGGTGATGGCGCAGGAAGTGACGTCTATATCGGGAACGGTGGTGGACGGCGATACGGGTGAGACCTTGCCGTTCGTACAGATATACTTCCTCAAATCGACCACGAACAAAGGTATGATCGCTTCGGAGGTGGGTACGACATCGGATATAGACGGTAATTTTACGATTAGTAACAGTTCGGGTTATAACACATTGAACTTCCAGATGATCGGTTATAAGACGGAGATGCTGACGCTGCGTAAGGGTCAGAACCGTAAGAACGTGAAGGTGAAGTTGACGCCGGACGTGTATGGATTGCAGGATATCGTGGTGACGCCGAAGAACCGTAAGCGCGAGTACAAGCGTAGGGGCAATCCGGCGGTGGAGCTGATCAAGAACGTGATTGCACGTAAAGACTCGTTCTGCGTGACGGCGGAGCCTCAGTACACGGCGCAGACCTACAGCCGCATGTCGTTCGCGCTGGATAACCTGAAGATGAACTTCAACAAGGGATTCTGGAAGAATTTTGCCTTCGTGCAGAAATACATAGACACGACGGGTGTGTATCCGAACGTGACGGTGAGTATCCGCGAGCATATAGGCGAGGAGTACTACCAGCGTAAGCCTCACCGCGAGAAGAAAGAGCTGAAGAAGAAACGTGTATTCGGTGTAGAGGATATCATCGCCTCGCAATCGTTCCAAGAGAACGTGAACGCGATCTTCAAGGACGTGGACATCACGGAGAACAGTATGAATCTGCTGTTCAACCGCTTCGTCTCACCGCTGAGTTCAACGATTGCCGTGACATTCTATCAGTACTATATCATGGATACGATCATGGTGGACGGTTATCCGTGTATCGACTTGGCGTTTGTGCCGGTTAACTCAGAGAGTTACGGTTTCACAGGACACCTCTATATCGTGAACGACAGCACGTATCGATTGAAGAAATACACGATCAACATCCCGCCGGATATCAACCTTAATTTCGTAAGCAACTACTCGGTTGAGGCAAGTTACCGTCAGTTGGAGAACGGCATCTGGGCACCGGACAGAACGAGCACCTATGCCAAGTTCTATATCTTCAACAACAAACGCGGTCTGTTAGCCCGTCAGACGAAGATCTACACGGATTGGGACTTGGAGACGCCGATACCGAAGGAGGTCTTCTCGGGTTTTGCAGATGATGAGAGTCTGCAGACGAATGACTCGACGGCGGTGCGGTTGGTGGGTTCCGAATGGGATGCGTTACGTCCCGAGCCGCTGACGAAGTATGAGAGTTCGGTGGTTGATCTGGTGAATGAGTTCACGAGTACGCCTAAGTTCAACAGTCTGGCGCTGTTCGTCAACGCCATGACAACGGAGTATATCCCGACCAAGCCGGCGAAGGTGATGGACGAGAGTAAGTTCGATATCGGCCCGATCTATAACCTCGTGAGCTGGAACATGCTGGAAGGTGTACGTTTCCGTTTCGGCGGTACGAGTACGGCGAACTTGCACCCGCAGTTCTTCTTCCGCGGTTATGCAGCGTTCGGTATCAAGGATCTTCGTCCAAAATACAGCGCGACGTTCGTCTATACGTTCGACAAGCATAAGTACCACCCGTATGACGGGTTGAGGCATCATATCCAGGTGACAGCGCAATACGACGTGGAGGAACCGGGTATGCGAACGGATGTGATCAGCCGAGATCATATCTTGATGTCCATCCCGACGAGTACACCGACGTATGGCTTCAACCAGTATGTGTTCCATGCGAAGTTGGAGTACATGAAGGAATGGAAGAACAAGTTCTCCATCAAG
>CAMHQP010000072.1 GCA_946187555.1 uncultured Bacteroidales bacterium | reverse complement strand
TGCCTGCGGCAGCACAATGGCCCGCGGACGACAACAACCTGTTACCCGTGGCTCCGATGACGCCCGACACGCTCGAGCACTATTATCCGCTTATGATACGTAAAGCGGATGGTACAACCCTCGTCGCTTATGAAACGCTCGGCCTCCAAACCAACCCGGACACCGGACAGAAAGGGGCGAAGCAGACCTACTATCTGTACTTCCAGAAGTTGGACAAAAACGGCAACACGGTATGGCCTGCACCGGGTAAGCTGATTTCTCACCAGCATACCTTATCGGCTTCGTACGGTCGCTTGGGAATGGATACCTTGTCCAACGGTAATGTAGTGCTTATACGCGCCGAGCAAAGAGCGGGAGACACCACCATCGTCGGCAAGACCGATCAGCGCATTTATGTTTATTGTCTGGACCAGGAAGGTAACCCTGTATGGTCGGACGCTACCAAGATGCCTGTTATCCCGCAACAAAAAGATGCCTTCCAGCGCCGTATGTTGCAGCATCGCGTAACGGTCAGCGGCGACAATATCTATGCAACTGTCATGGTCGATGAAGGTATTTACAAGCAAATCACTCCGGACTCTGTTGCCGCAAGATACATCATTTACTTTGAGGCGGCATGTTTGGACTTCGATGGAAATGTCATTTCGCAGCGCATTGATTCTGTTTCCGAGTTCTTCAACTATGATGTAGCCGCTGCTCCAAACGGCGATCTGTATTACGTTTATTCCAGCCATAAAAAGAGTTATGCCGCAGAGCTACTCGGTCCGGACTGCCAGTACAAATGGGCTCAGCCGACCGATGTAGATAATGTCAACATCGTACAGGAAAGCGGAATGGGTAGGAAAATATCTGCAGCGCCACGACAGATGACGGTACTGGAGGACGGAAGTCTCTTCCTGCTCTATTACGGCTTCCCGCCCAGATCGTCCGGTTCACCGCTGTTCTACAACCGTCTTAACCTTGACGGTTCGCTGTTCGGACACCGCACATTAGCAACCGACTCGATAGGCGCCTATGTAAGCCATGCATGTCTGTTTGAGGGCGACACCTGTACCATCTTCGAAGCCGTCTCACGCGGAATTAGCGGCCGTAGAGACGAGTATTATATTTACTTCAACCGCTTCTTGCTCTCCGATGGAACCAAGCTGCTGAGCAGCCCTACCGGTTTCGCCCAGGAGATGCGCGTGAATACGCGTCCAATGATGTACGGTCTTATCAAAACAGGTAACGAATATCATCTGCTCTTGAATAGAAATTCGCATGATACCGGCAACGACTATAGTACTTGCGAGACCTATGGTGCTGATGGCCGTATCCTCAGGAGCAAACCGATTCTCGGCTATAAAACGGATGTGTACGACGAATCGTTCATCGCCGATGGTCATTATGCCAATATGCTCATTACTAAGGACGAGTTCGGTGAAGGTGGTATATGGGCTGCAAACATCGATGTGACCGACGATACCAATGCCCCAATCGTAACCAATACGCTCCCGGGTAGGTTCTCGGTGAACGCAAACGGCAAACAGGTGAACTTCACCAGAGGTGCCATGGAGTACAACCACTCGCTGGACCTCTTCCAAACCGGGTCTAACCAGTGGGAGACGCTGAACGGAAAAAATAAATATATTTCCGATACTACCTTTATCAACTGGCTGAACATGTTCGGTTGGGGAACGGGTGATGACCTGATGAAGTATGACTCGCTCGCTTCCTATACCACCTTCACAGATTGGGGACTGAGCGATATCCGCAATACCAGCTGTGAGCCGGGTACCCTGCGTACCTTGACTGCAGACGAGTGGGATTATATCATCAACGGCCGTCCTAATGCAGCCGATTTGCGCACTATTGGCGGTCTTATCCAGTTGGTAAAGGATGAGGACACCGTCTTTTTGGACATAATCGTCCTGCTCCCCGATACCTTCGAGATGCCGGAAGGAATGCATTTGGATATGCATGCCACCTCGTACAGAACGAATCTCTACTGGCCGGAAGAATGGGAGTTGCTGGAGGAGAACGGTGCCGTTATCATCCCGTTGACCGGTTATCGTAAGGGAGACAAGTTGTATGATATCGATACGGATGGTATTTCATTAGTAGCGCATATCTGGACTTCTACGCCCGACGGCGATGACAATGCCAAGGCGGTTCGTATTGACAAGAACGATTGGTCCATCGAGTCCATGCCGCGTTGCTGCGGTATGTACGTTCGTCTCGTCAAGGATGTAGATAGCGAACAAGGCATCGAGGATGTCGTTGTTACCGAGAAGGACAAGACCCGCAAGATCCTCATGGACGGCGTGATCTATATCATCCGCGACGGCAAGATCTTCACTACGACGGGTGTGCAAGTGCGCTAAAGCGTTAAAGCGTTAATTCATTAACGCAATCAGTTCGGCGGGATTGGCTTCCCGCCGAATTACTAATTTAAAAACAATACAACTATGAGAAACAGATTCTTTTTATCTCGAGCATGGCTGCCGGCTTTGGTTATGGCGCTCTGTTTGGCATTCGTTTCGTGTCAAAACAACGACCCGGTAGTGGATCCTGAGTTCATCAAACTCAAGCAGGCCTTGGAGAACATTGCCGGCGTCTCCTCTATTGAAGCCAATCCCGACACAGCGGCGGTAAGGCAGAAAGCCGAAGGCAAATTGGACTATAAGGCGCAGTGCAGCCTTCTCTTCACGCAGGACCTCGACCATAATACCGAGGGCGGCGAGACCTTCCAACAGCGCGTGTGCATCGTCTTCCGCGGCTTTGACCGGCCTACCATCCTCGTCACGCACGGCTATTTCTGGCCGTCGTTCAAAGATGCCACCGATCTGGGAATCAACCTCAATGCCAACCTCGTCCACGTGGAGCACCGTAACTTCGGCGTCTCCACCAACTCCGATTTCGGCACGTGGAACTACCAGACCACCAAGCAGGCCGCAGCCGACCTGCACGCTGTATTCAAGGCCCTTAAGGCCGTCTTCCCCGGCAAATGGATCAGTTCCGGCACCAGCAAGAACGGCGAGAACTCCATGTGTTACGCGTACTACTACCCGAACGACATGAACCTTGCTATCTCGTTCTGCAGTCCTTTTATGACCAGCTTGGACGACCAGCGTTTCGGTAACTACCTCTTCGAGGAAGTAGGCTCTCCGGCGCACCGCGACCTGATGCGGCAAGGTATCACCCAAGCGCTCACGGACGGTGAGGACGGATTATATAAGGATTTCTGCCAAATGATGGAAGCGAAGGGCGAACGGCCACCCGTCTTTGCGGAGTTTGTCTTCAATCTCTTCGACACCTATTTCCAGACCTTCCAGTACACCCCCGATCATGCACAGCGCCAGCAGATTCTGGCGAACTATGTCGCTCACAGCGACTCGCTCATAACCGGTATCTACGGCTATCTGGATACGAATCGTCAGGATCGGTTCTACCCCTATTTCGTGGAGTGCGCCAAGCAACTCGGATGGCTCAACGAGGGCTATGCCTATTTCGGTCACTTGCTGCAGGGAACGAGTTTCCGCAAGGAAGATGTACTGCCGTCTATCCTCCGCGGGCAGGACAAAGAATTGGTGAATACTTACGACGGAGCGATGTATCAGGAGCTGTTGAATAATTTCTTCCCCAACCCCACCTGCCCGCTCCTGCTGTTCTATGCCCATGACGACCCCTGGACCGCAGGCCGTCCGCCGCAGCTCGGGTTGAAGGCAAAGATCATCATCAACCCGAAGGGCAAGCACAGCTCGGACCTCAATGACCCGAACCTCTGTCCGCCCGACATCAAGCAGGAGGTGATGGATTATGTGAACAGCTGTTTGTAATTTGTAATTTATATGAAAAACGAAATAATCGTACCCCTTGCGGGTAAAGAAGTTAATCGTGCCTTCATGGCAAAGAAACGTCTTTTATCTTTGAGCGTAATGGCAAACTCTACAATGTACAAGGCGTAGAAGTAAAATAAATCATAGCCTAAAAGGCTAATTGTATCGCAAGAGGCGGAGCACACTTAAAGTGTGTTCCGCTTTTCGCTTGCTAACACCGCCCTCACGAAGTTCGGAAACTGCTTGCAGGGAGCATCGCTCGTTAGCTGTGCGCGCCAGAGATTGTACATCTCCATAAAACGAGGATGGTTCTTGTCGCGGATGATAGCTCCCGCCTCGCGGCAGGCTTCGCGCCATCGGCTACGCTGAACCGTCTCGTTGGGCGTCAATGGGTGTTCCTTGTAATCGCGACGCTCCTGTGAGTAGATCTCTTTCGGACCCAAACCGACCACCTCGCCTGTCAGCGGATCTTTAACCGGTTTACGGCGGGTTACAGTCATGTGATTTACTCCTTGAATTTTCTTTTTGCTTAATGCACCGGTAAAATTCTCAAAACCGTCTGAAGGTACGTAATGTGCCATAATTCATTTATTTATTTTTACATTAAGTCATTTAAACATTTGACAGGGAAAGCTCCCTATTTGCTCCAGTGATACCCATGGTAATCGTTAACGGATGACTAAGAATATATAAGAATCACTAACGATTTTGGGTGTCCGGATGGTTAGGGTGTCGCATGGATGCGACAAGCATAAACGCTATTTTTTTTGCTGTGAGAAAAGTGAGAAATCTGAGAATTCTCACTTTTCTCATGCAATTTTTTTATAGTGTCCATAAGCCATTCGAAGCAATAATCCATGGTCAATCCATTGACTACACCATCGCATTACCGTACTTTGCGGGATGCCTTGTGAGGCGGCTTCGGCGATAAGGGTCTTGCTCTCAAACTCTTCCGGTAGCAGACTCAACAACATCTGACGTTGATCCAATGCCTGCACTTTCGGTACACTCACTTCCTCTGCACCTTTGATCATCCGGTACGCCGCCGCCATGTGGAGGATGAGTTTGTTGCCGATGAGTTCGGCGGTAGCATAGTCAGAATCGGAACAGACTACATTCTCGGGCCTAATGTCCCGAGCACTTGACAAAGACGGTAAACGAAGCGCGGAAAGTATCATCGCTATTCGCTCTATATGCACCGCCATACGCAGCACAACGGAGTGAAAGTTATCGCCGAGGAGGGACATGAGGGTGGGATAAGCCGTCTCCAAGTGTTGTCCCAAACGCGCACGTTGCTCGCTTGTAAGCGAAAACTCTATCGGCCTGCTTTTATACAGCGCCTGACAGAGGTCAAAGAGCTGTTGGGCTGCAATCGTCATCACACCGTTCGAACCGTTCGCGGGCTCGACATAACGGCTGGAGAAGGCTTGTTGGTCATTCACAATGAGTGTCAAGAGACGCGAGAAATAACCGTTCTCGATAGATGGCACGAGCGCTTTGTACTGGCTGAACGTACCCGTGAGCAGCACACTCAACTGCGGGCACGCGATACACGAATTATTGTTCGCGCGGTTACGCGTGATAGGCTCATGCTCCGCGGCTTTGCGGAGCGCCGTGTTGTAGTTCGCCACCGACGTACGCCATACATCGGTAATAACCGATCCCTCGCTCTCATGGATGTACCCGCGGCCGTTCTGACGCTCTAACTGCTTGTAGAAACCCGGGTAAGACGAGTCACCGGCTATAACCAGCGGCAACGCTTCGTGTACTTTGCTAACCAACTCCAACGCCAAGTTCGCGATACCCTTTCCG
>CAMHQP010000071.1 GCA_946187555.1 uncultured Bacteroidales bacterium | reverse complement strand
GACCATTTCGACATCACCCGCCAGATGAAGACGGGACTCGGCAGAACGGTCGGTTTTAAGCACGGAGGTTACCTCATCATCGACAAGACCGAAGCACTGTTCTCCATTGATGTCAACTCCGGCAGTAAGAAAATCTTTGAGGACCAAGAGCAAAACGCGTTCCAGTTCAACATGCTGGCAGCCGATGAACTCGTTCACCAACTGCGCCTACGGGATATAGGCGGAATCATCATCGTCGATTTCATCGACATGGATGACAAAGAGCATCAGCAGGAGTTGTACGACTACGTACGCAAACTCATGGAGCGTGACCGCGCCAAGCATAACGTGCTGCCGCTCAGTAAGTTCGGTCTGATGCAGATCACGCGGCAACGGGTGCGCCCCGCCGTAGAGGTGAAGGTCGAGGAAGTATGCCCCACGTGCGGAGGAAAAGGTAAGATTCAACCTTCTATCCTCTTCACCGACACCATCGCCGAACAGATAGAGCACGAGTACGACCAACACGGACGGGGATTGCAGCTCCACCTACATCCTTATATTTACGCGTACGTTACGCGCGGATGGTGGAAATCCCTCGCCAGCCAATGGAGGCGCAAGTATGGTATCAAAGTGATTGAGAACCAATCACTCGGAATGCTCGAGACACGATTTGTTGCAGAAAAGTAAGAAGCAATAAAGCCGGCACGCGCCGGCTTTATTCGTCTTCAGGGAGTATCTCCGCGCCCGGAACGTAACGCTTGAGCACGCGCGCAACACCGGTTGTCCAGTTATTGATCGAGTCGTTGTCCATCTCCAGACCGCTGATCATATGTACCACCTGGTCGATCGGCATGCCGTATCGCAACACACCCGAGATCAAACGGGCGTAGTTCCAGAACTCGCGGTCGAACTTATAACTCAAGCCCTCCACCGTTGTCTTGAAACCACGCGTGTTGACGAACTGGAAGTCATAGCGCTTGGTGCCATCCGGTTGAACGACCTTGATGATCTTACCCTTCGTCACACTCTTGGGCAATGCGATACCCATCTCGTCGTCAGCCAGACCGGTGAAGATCTCATAGGGACGACCGTCCTTCAGCCCCACGAATGCAATCCATTTGTCTTTCTGATTCTGAAAGCGAACTACATCCGCTTCCAGTTCTGCCGGACGTTTCAATAAGGTTGTATTTTCTTGTGTTTCCATAATCATTCCATCATTCCATCATTCCATCATTTCATCATTCCATCGTTATCTTCGCGGAACAACTCGTTTCGCCGTTTTCGTTCTTTTGTTGATATTGTACGCCGTCTTCGGTGACGAGATAATGGGTCATCAGCGTCTCGCCGAGCATGGCCTCTTTGCTGTAGTTGATATCGAGTCGCACTTTCTTACCGTAGTAATCCGGTAGGTACGCGTCCGTCATCGCCTGCAGGTAATGGCAACTATTGCAATGCCCGTTGTAGTCGATGTCCGAATACACAATCTTATGTGGCGCACAACCCGTGGGTTCAGGAATGGTGGTCATCCTTACACGTGGCATCTCGATCACTTCGCCATCTACACAACCCTCGAAGATCGGGTCGTCGAAACAATTGACGATCTCACGTTTCTCCAAGTCCAGCACCGCCCACACGCTCTTACATTGTCCGATGAGTTTATCGCCGCTGTAGATGCGGAAATCACGGGTACTGAGCATGTGTACGTTGTTCTCTATCCACGTCTCAAACCGCACGTGCTCGCAATGAGTCGGCATCTCATACATCTCCACGCTCAGCCGCGTCAAGATCCACGTCAAACCCCGCGGATGCAGCACTTGGATACCAAATCCCAACTCATCGGCCACCGTTCCGGCTACCTCCAAGAGGTAGTTCTCCAAGTTGAAGAGGCGGAGTTTCTTCTCGCCGTCCACCTCCTGGTACTTAATTTCGTATTCGTAATTATATTTCATCTTTCAACCATCTATCAAGCCATCCTCTAAATTCTCTCTGCCACAGGATACCGTTCTGCGGTTTGAGTACCCAGTGATTCTCATCGGGGAAGATGAGCAACTCCGCCGGTACACCCCGCATCTTCGCCGCATCGAACGCCGCCATGGCTTGATTAGCCAGAATGCGGTAGTCTTTCTCGCCGTGGATACACAGAATCGGCGTGTCCCACTTATCAACGAACTTATGCGGACTGTTCTCAAACGTGCGCTGCGCGATCTTATTATTCTTCTCCCAGTAGGCACCACCCATATCCCAGTTGGCGAACCATTTTTCTTCGGTCTCCAGATACTGCATCTCGAGGTTGAAGATACCGTCGTGGGCAATGAAGGCTTTGAAGCGTCCCTCGTGATGACCGGCAATCCAATACACGCTGAACCCGCCAAACGATGCACCGACACATCCCAGATGATCTTTGTCGACATACGGCTCTTTGCACATTTCGTCGATGGCGGTGAAATAGTCTTTCATACATTGTCCGCCGTAATCACCGCTGATCTCTTCGTTCCACTCCTTGCCGAAGCCCGGCAGACCGCGACGGTTAGGTGCTACGATGATATAGTCGCCGGCTGACATCATCATGAAGTTCCAGCGGAAGCTCCAGAACTGGCTCACCGGACTCTGCGGGCCGCCCTCGCAATACAATATCGTCGGGTATTTCTTATTCGGGTCAAAATGCGGCGGGTAAATGATCCACGTCAGCATGTCCTTTCCGTCGGTCGTCTTCATCCAACGTTCTACCACCGTCGAGCGCTCGATCTGGTCGTAGATATTATCGTTCTCGTGCGTCAGGCGGGTCAATTCTACGTAACCGTCGATCTTTGCCAAACCCGCTTCTACGTCCAGCACGTAGATCTCATTCGCCTCGCGCATCGAGTGCTTGAGCAGATACGCATAATGATCGCATACGTCGCCCAGACTCACGTCGAACTGACCTTCGGTCATCTTCGCGCACCAACCTTCGAGTCCCATCGCCCAGAGATGGATCGTACCCTGAATAACAGCAGTACCGAGCAACACGGAGTCGTTGTACCAGGCGAACTCATCGACGTTCGTATCCAGATAATGGCTGACGAAATGCTTCTCGCCAGTCTCGAGGTTCATCACCATCAGACGGTTCTCATCGCTCTCGTAACCGTCCCGCTCCATCGACAACCATGCGATGTGTTTGCCGTCCGGCGAGTACGCAGGATTCGTGTCATAACCCTTATTGTCACCGGTGATATTGCGCTCCTCTGTAACCTGTAACCCGTCACCCGTAACCTTTACCAAATAGATATCGCTGTTCGTGCTTACGGCATACTCCAGCCCAACTTTCTTACGGCAGGTATAAGCAATCTCCTCGTTGTTCGGGTTCCAAGCCAACTGCTCGATGCCACCGAAAGGCTTCATCGGGCACTCAAATGCCGTACCCCCGAGAATATTCACACCCTCGTTGACCTTTGCCGTCTTGATACGCTCACCTTCGCCGTAATAGGTAATCTCCAACTTGCATACAAAAGGCTGCGGTGCGGTCTCTGTCCACTCGTCCCAATGTTTGTACATCAGGTCTTCGTGCATATGTCCTGTTGCCAGCGGCAGGTCGGGGTATTTGTCCACGGTCTGCGGCACGGTCTTCACTTGCTTGATCAGGATGATCTTATCGCGCATCGGGGAGAGTAGGAAACCGTCGATATCGTCTGCGCCTTCTACCTTGATCTCCTCGCCGTCACGACGCAGATAGAGTTGTCCGGCGCGCATGTACGCGAGCCAACCGCTGCAACCGAACCATGCCGGGTCATAGCCCACGAACTCATCCGTAACCTGTAACCCATCACCCGTAACCTCTCCATACGGATTGCAAACGCGTATCCACGTAGTGGATCTGTTCTCTTCGACGCTGTAGTAACTGACCATATAAGCGAGCCAACCGGTCTCAATATCACTCTGTACACTACCGATACGTCCCATCGCCCAGAGACCTTCCGGCGTCAGACGTCCGCCCTCGATCGTGATCTGCGGTTTCGTGATAGGTGCCTTCCCCTCGTCCGCTTTCTGTTGTTTCGTACAACTCATTCCCAGCAAAGTCATTGCTGCCATAAACCAAATCTGTATTTTTTTCATTATAAACACGAATTTTGGTGCAAAATTACAATTTTTTTTGCATATGTGCAAATTATTTACTAATTTTGTGCCACAAATCGTTAAAACCATGAAGATACAATTCTTAGGCGCAACACGCGAGGTGACGGGTAGTAAGCACCTGATCACCACCGATTCCGGCCACACAATCCTCTTGGATTGCGGCATGTACCAGGGTAAAGGTATGGAGACCGACGCGGACAACCGCGATCTGGGTTTTGACCCGGCTACGCTGGACTGCGTTGTCCTTTCCCATGCCCATATCGATCACTCGGGACTCATCCCGTATATCGTCAAATTAGGCTTCAAGGGAGATATCTATTGTACCCCTGCGACGCGCGATCTGTGTGCACTCATGCTCGCCGACACGGCCTTCATCCAGGAGCAGGATGTACGTACCTACAACAAGAAGATCGACAAGCAGAATCCGCATAAGGAGAAGGGCAAGAAATACTTCGTGGAACCCCTCTATAATCAGCACGATGTCGATCGCGCAATGAAGCATTTCGTAACCTATAGTTACGACCGTCGTTTCCGGCTCTTCGATGATGTGCTGCTTACCTTCACCAACTCCGGTCACATGCTCGGAGGTGCCATCTGCTCGCTGGAGATTTATGAAGAGGAAGCCGGCAAGAAAGTATGGAAGCGTCTCACCTACACCGGTGATATAGGGCGTCTGCACTCGCATATCCTGCCGAGTCCACAGTTGTTTCCGCAATGCGACTATCTCATCTGCGAATCCACCTATGGTGACCGGTTGCATGACGACCCGATGGTGACCGAAGAGCAGTTGCTCGGCATCGTCGATGATACTTGCGTGTACCGCAAAGGACAGTTGCTCATCCCTTCTTTCTCGGTGGGCAGAACGCAAGAGATCGTCTATGTGCTGAACCAACTCTATAACGACGGCCGCTTGCCGCATATACCCGTTTATGTGGACTCGCCCATGAGTACGAACGCCACGCAGATCTTCCGCATGTACCCGGACGAGCTGAGTGACGAGGTGCAGGACACCATGCGATTTGACACTGACCCGTTCGGTTTCAACACGCTACGTTACATCACGGACATCCGCGAATCGAAGGCACTCAACCACAAAGATGAACCCTGTATCATCATCTCCGCGAGCGGTATGTTGGAGGCCGGACGTATCAAGCACCACGTGGCGAATCATATCTCCGACCCGCGGTGTACGGTGCTCATCGTGGGGTATTGCGCACCCACCACCCTCGGCGCACGTATTCAGGAACCCGGACTGCAGTGGATTTCCATCTTTGGTCTCGACCGTAAGATCAAAGCGCAGATCACCAAACTCGAAGGCTTCTCGGGGCACGGTGACTACAAGGAGATGCTCGATTATCTCACCCGCAGCTTGCTGCCCGAGCAGGTGAAAAAAGTGTTTGTGGTGCACGGCGAAGAAGAGGCGGCTACCACCTACAAAGGACATCTGGAGGATGCCGGATTTAAGCAGGTAGAGGTACCTCAAAAGGGTCAAAGTGTCGAATTATAGCACTTTTTTGCAAATTTATTTGCATATATCGGAAAAATGTTGTAATTTTGCACGCTTTTT
>CAMHQP010000070.1 GCA_946187555.1 uncultured Bacteroidales bacterium | reverse complement strand
CCTGCAGGTTCTTGTTCATTTTCCAGTTACCTGCAACCATTTTTGTTCTCATAATGTATTATTGAATTTTTTGTCCGAAAATCGTATATTTCTCATTGTCACGGATGATAACAATCTGTCCGTTCTCCATTACCTTCACTGACTTTGGTGCTACCTCTGCATTGTCGATAGCAGTTGCCGAACCGGCTTTACGGTAGAACAGCTGCGGGAGCAGCATCGATGTACTGGCATCCGATGTATAGGTTGTGAAGCGCGGATTAGTGACATTGTAAAGGAATCGTCCGTTGCCATCAACCTGATTCTGGATAGTCGCATCGCCGCCGCTGATAGAGATCGTCCAACCGGAATTACCGCTATCAGCAAAGGAAACTTTCTTTGCTGCGGTAGCAACGAGCAGTTGACCACCATTGGAGAATGTCCATTTGTCGCCGCTCTTTCCTACGGTCATGATCACTACGTTGCTGCTTGAGCTCAGATCGATGGTATTGTTGTTGATAGTAACATCTTCGGCTGTGAAGAAGCTACTGCTACTTGTTTTGGAGATTGTCGCAGCTGCTTTGCTCTTGGACGTGCTCACCAGAATAACTTCATCGCCTGCTTCCAGATTATTCAGGTTACTGAGCAGACTGAAAGCACCTGTACCCGGCGTAACAGGATCCGGATCAGGATCAACGGGAGTCTCGACAGTATCAGGACGTAGACCGATGATTGCATCAAGACCAGAAGAGAAATCATATTGTCCTGGGCTGAGCGCCGTAATAGCATAGTAACCGTCGCCGCTACCATCCCATCCGAAGTTGATATAGAAGCGGTTTTGGGTATCACGTCCGCTACATACGAACTCATGACCGCCGTAATTGCCTTCACCACCCATGATGATTGGACGACCTGCCTCCAAGTCGGCATTGAAATAGGACTTAATCTGATTGCGGCTTACACCAAACTCTGCTGTTACACCGGAGTGTACTGATCCATAATTGGATCTGGAGTACATAGTGACAAACTTATCAAACTTATAACCGAAATAGGTCTTCAAGGCATATGCCATGTAATCAGTGAGGGTTCCTGAACCCCATGCTGAATCACCTCCATAGCGCATTTCTGATGAGACACCGCAATGATACATTAGGGTGGCTACGGCATTCTTTTGTGTCTGAGAAGAACTTTTGCCCGTATAAGTCGGAAGCATATGATCCCAATCGTAGGTTGTCACTCCGTAGTCTGCGGATAGTACGTGAGGGGTAGCGCGTACACATACGTTTCTATCATATTCTTCCTCTTCTTCGTCATATTCAAACTCAAGACAGTTGTCCCATGTGTAGCTGCTCGAACCGGTACCTTGTTGCGGCCAACGCCATTTGAACATGACTTGTGCTGTTGCTGTGGCCACACAACCGGTTGCACAACGGGTGTTATCTATTTCGTCTATTGGACAAAGGTTGTTATACGGTGCATCTTGCCCCCATGTAATATATACACCGTTCCTGTTAACGAGCAAGTTATCTATCTCCGTTACCGCCTGTACAGCCTTGCGCGGCTCTAATTGGCTGTCGTCGATGCTCTGCAATGCCGTGATCTCCTCTGCGTATCGGTTGAGCCACCATTTGAGGTTCGGATTGGCGGTGTTCATATCGAACGAACCGTTCTCCGTATAACCGAGCACGTCTTCTGCCGTACGATCATCTGCGGAAACGATCACAAAACCGTTGTTGCCTTCCTGGTTGAAGACATAGTAAGCAGCCGCCTCGGAGTTGTTCTGGAGTGCCTTGTGTGCCAAACGCATGTTAGCGGCAGCGCGCGGTGATTTATGCGCCATGCGCAACCTCGGTTGCTGGTTCGTAAATTGTGCTGCAATCTGCGCAGCCTCTTCCATGGTACGCGGTGCAGCAAAAAGTGTCACCGATACCATAATGGTCAATAGACCTAAAAAGATTTTTTTCATGTTTGATGTGTTAGTTAAATGATATGTTATTGAATTTTTTGTCCGAAAATAGTATAGATGTTCTGCCCGCGCACAACAATTACGCGGCCGTCGATCAGCAGCTTCTGTGCAGCGTTTTCGCCATCCTCTACATTCTCAATACCCTGGCTGTAGTCCGGCACGATATTGATGAGAGCGTCTTGGTTCTGTGAGAAGCTGTACGAACCACCGCCGGCGCCACCGCTACCCGGAGCCAAGTTATCTAATTTAAAGTATCCATCGTTCTGACCAGACCATCCCCAGTTGAAGTGGAAATAGTTTTGGTCGGTGTAACCGTCACAGATAAAACTGTGACCACCACCAGAACCTTCACCTCCGTACATGATCGGATGCTCTTTGTCTAACTCCTCTTTGATCATCGCCGTCCAGTCGTCATCGGTCCATACATTATAATATCTCTTGCCGTATTCATAATAACCGTCTCGCATGTAGCCGATCGGTTTTTGATAGCGGAAGAATGAATAGAGTGCATTTTGTGCACAACCGCCATCGGTATTGTCGCTAAGTCCCCAGCTCCAATCTCCGAAGTTAACCGTCATCGTACCCGAACCGCCATCAGTATCGTTCCCGTACATCATCTGCGTAGCTACGCCGCAATGATACATCAAGATAGCTACCGCTGTTTTTTGTGCGGATGTAGCGGTACTTTTATACGATTTGAGCATGTTATCCCAATCGTAGGTGGTGGCTCCAAAGTTCGCGCTCTGTTCACCGTAACGGGTGGATTTTCTACCCGTGTTGGGGTTTAGAGGCTGATAGGTCAGACTGCCTTTGCCTTGCTTCGGCCATTCCCAGTATTTCATCACCTGTGCCATGGCTGTAGCCACACAACCGGTGTAGGCTCTGTTGCTTCCACTGCCCGGACATTTATTCCAATAGGGACTATCTTGATCCCATTTTGTCTTCACCAGCGGTCCGATCACTATATTGCCGTAGCTGGATGCTTTACGTACGTTCTCTCGGAGTTCGTTCCATTGTGCAGCCGCCTCCTCGCTGGCTTCTACACTGTCCGCTTCTACACGACGGATGAAGTCGTTGTAGTTACCCAACCACTTACGGATGTTACTCGGCATGTTGTCTGTACAGAAATGACCGGTCTCGGAGTAGGCCAGAATAGGTGTCACCGCATCGTCAGCAGCGATGATGACCCATCCCTCTCCATCTTCGTTCTCATAGAGATAGAACAGATTCTCTTCCGTCATGGCCTTGTGCACCATCTTCTTTGCCGGTGTGGCCATTCTTACATTCGTGTTGGACGAAGCCACGTTCATAAAGTGGTTCGCTACGAGCGCTGCGTCATCCCGACTAACCCGCTCGGCTAAGAGTGTCATCGACGACACCCATAGTGCAATAATAATAATTGCTAATGATTTTCTCATGATATAAAAATAATTCTTATTTTTGTTTTACGTTGTACTTATCAATAATCGTGCCGTTTTGTACCACAAACACACCCGGGTTGGCGCGAACGATGGTCTTAAGCGTCACCGGATCGATGGTGCAGAAGGCATCTATCGGCAGTTCATGCTCCTCGCAGAACGCCTCGATATCATCCTCTCCGGAGCCGGTCAGGAAGTAACAGAGTGTACCGTTTGCCCAGCACTCGTTGTACAGATCGCGTATTTTGTCGATTTGTTTGAGGTCGGTTTTCTTCAAATCGTACATTGTCACCAGCGTCACCGGCTCTTCGGACTCGAGGATATCATAGGTGAGATCGTCGAAATCCATATTCAGAATCTCAAAGTCATGTATCGGGGCTTCGTAACCTTTCTTAACGAGCACAGAGCGTTGATCAACAAACGTCCACTCCGGGTCTCCCTTCGGGTAGTTATCCAAGTTGAACTCCTGCTGAACGCCATCTTTTTCATAGATGAGCGTCGTCTCATACACATCGTGCTCGGCGTCCTCCGGGATCTCCATCAACTCGGGGATGTTATTGCCGATCTTATACGGACGGAAATCCATCGGCGGCAGGTGGTTATAACTATACAGCATGATGCAACCACCGGAGATGAGCGCGAGTAGGGCAATCGTCAGTTCTGCCCACCAGCTGAATAGTTGCGGGATAGCCTTATGGCATACCAGCAGCACAATGACCAACGCGAGCAGCACGATGTTCTTCCAGAACGTCTGCCAGTTGGTCAGCACAAGTGCGTCGCCGAAACAACCACAGTCCGAGACAGGATTCGTCAATGCTATCCAGAGTGTGAGCGGCGTCATCACGAGGTAGAACACCAGACTCAACCATGCCGTCCATTGGGTGCGGACGTTGAGCAACATAGCCCATCCGAGAAGCCATTCTGCGAGGATGAGACACACAGCTGCCGCTCCTGCCAAGGGGATAAGGTCGGTGCAGAACCCACCGAAGGCTTTCAGATAGTCTTCGATCTTATACACTGTACCCAGCGGATCTACGGCTTTCACGAATCCCGAGAAAAGAAACGTGATGGCGAGTAGGGTACGGGCAATACTTCCCGTGATATGTAATGCTTTACTCTTCATAATGAATCAAATCAAAGATGGCATAATTGATGATATCGAAATAATTGCCTTCCGCACCTTCGGAAGCAATCGTCTTACCGCCGTTCTCGAGGATAGTCTTGATACGAATAACTTTGGCGAGAATCATGTCCACAATCCCTTCTTTACTCATCTCACGCCATGCCTCTCCGTAGTCATGGTTCTTGCGCATCATCAGTTCTTTGGCCTCGTTGAGCACTTGGTCGTAGAGCGCGAGCGCCTCCTCGTTGCTCATATCAACAGCATCCGCGAACCCCTTACGCGCTTGGATGATAGCGGTGATGCCGTAATTGACAATCGCGCGGAGGTTGCCCTCAATGTCATCGCCTACGAGGCTCACACCGGTCTCTTGACGTTGGCGGATATTACATACCTTGATGTAGAGTTGATCCGTGATGCCATGCAGACGGAAGATACGCCATGAGGGACCGTAGTCACTCATCTTATCCACGAAGATCGCGCGGCATTTCGCCGTCACTTCATCAAATTGTTTTACTGTATCTGCCATAAATTACCAATTACAAATTACCAATTAACTCTTGCAGAGTTACTTGTTTCTGTTCGCCGGTAGCCATGTTTTTCAGCATGACCGTATTGGTCTCCATCTCATTGCCGCCAACAATCGCTACGTACGGAATCTTCTTATCATCCGCATAACCCATCTGTTTCTTCATCTTCGTCGGTTCGGGATATACCTCTACGGCAATACCTTTCGCCCGCAGCGCTTTTGCCCAGCGGAGCGCATAGTGTAATTCGTCTTGTCCGAAGGTAGCGAAGAGCACCTGTGTCGAAGATTGTAGCGCCTTCGGGAATAAATCCAACTCGTTCAGTACATCGTAGATACGGTCTGCACCGAAGGAGATTCCCACGCCCGAGACACCCGGAAGACCGAAGATACCCGTCAGGTTGTCGTAACGACCACCACCGGTAATCGAACCAATCTGTGCGTCCAAGGCCTTGACTTCGAAGATTGCGCCTGTGTAATAATTGAGTCCGCGCGCGAGGCAGAGATCCAATTCAATATTCAATTTACAATCTACAATCTCCAATTCGTTGAACACGACTTCCATCTCCTCGACACCCTTTAGACCGATCTCACTATGGACTAGAATCGATTTCAATGCAGTGAGTTTCTCGGCGGTGGTTCCGCTGAGGTTCAAGATAGGCTGCAGAGCGGCTACCTGTTCGTCATTCAGTCCTCTTTCTTTCAACTCCGCATTGACGGCATCGATACCGATCTT
>CAMHQP010000069.1 GCA_946187555.1 uncultured Bacteroidales bacterium | reverse complement strand
TCAAAATCCTAAACTCGGTGCAAAGATACAAAAAAGATTTGGAATATGCAAATTTCGGACGATGATAAATGAAAGAAAATTGGAAAAAAATCCGAGGCGCATTTAGAAAAGCGTCTCGGATAGTGGAGCGGGCAATACTATTGCCCTACTAATGGACGAAGGTCTTATTTTTCTTTGGTGAAGTGGTAAACATAAATCAATACGTACTCCTCGCCTTTTTCCTCGAGATGGAATTCTAAGTCAAGTTTAGAAGAAGTAACTTCTTTAATAATAAAGCTTCTTTCGTCCTCAGTTCCTTGATCCAAGATTACCACCTTACCTCCGTCCAATTTCCATTTGCCGGTAGATTCGGTCGGTCCTCCCACTTCGTTTTCAACATACGTACCGTCACTTTTGAACTCGATGTACAAACCTTGTTCTTCAATTTGTGACGTTTCCGTTTCACCCTCATACACTTCTATGACGTCAATATACTGCAAAGACCACTTTCCGATTAATTTGTCCGAGTTAACGGAGTCACATGCCGTAAATGCAAGAACGGCAAAAGATCGCAAACGCGAAAATTCAATATGTCCTTCTGTTTAACGTAGGGAAGCGACGAGGGGTTTTACGCTGTCGGTGGCAGCGGATGGTTATTGTTGTGTTTCTTCTTCCTTAATATATTGTACGATTTGAGAACGAAGAACAGGGAAATCGTTTTGGACGATATCCCACACGATAGGCATTTGAATAGAGAAATATCCGTGTACTAAAACGTGGCGCATTTTGATTATTACGTTCCACTGCGTTTGCGGATGATTGTCTTTAAATTCCAACGAGAGCATGTATGCCGCCTCACCAATAATCTCAAGGCATTTGACGACCGCATAGCGAAGCATAACATCGTTTTCAAGATCAGCAAGAGCCTTGCCCTGCATAAACTGCTCTGCTCGGTCTATATGCTCCAGCATGTGCTGAAGACGACCTAAGTCTCTAATACGCTCTCTCATATAATAAAATTTTATCGTGATCAACTGTGGGGCGCGCAAAAGGAAGGAGTCCATCTTCCGTTACCAGATCTACCGGTCTGCCGAGTTTATCCTCCAAATCGGTAATCATTCTGAAATATTTCATGCCGATAGGTTGAGAATAATCCAACTTAACAAGGATGTCTATATCGCTATCCTTTGTCTCCTCGCCACGCGAACATGAGCCGAAGAGATAGGCTCTTTCGACCGGTTGAGTTGCAAAATACGCTTGTATCTGCGGAATCATTTTTTTGACTTCAGCGCTTGGCATAACTGCGATGTTTACATTTTGCGCTGCAAAATTACGAAATATTTTTGATATACGCAAGAGGAAATGGGATTTTGCGCAAAAAAAGCAGAATAATTTGCACATATCAAAAAAAAGTGTTACCTTTGCAGCGAAAATCGGTTTTACCGATAATCGTCCCCTTGACAAGGGTTAAGAATTTGCGATAATTAACATTATAAACGACATAAAATACAGTATTTATTATGCGTACAACATTTAATCGCCTTCGTGCAGTAAAAGACAGTCTTCCACATGGTTCAATGGACGCGATAGCTGAGGAGCTGGGTATTACCGGCGACGAGGTTAGAGCGTATTTTAACGGTGAGGGCAATGCCGACTACCACTTGGAGCCGGGCTACGATGGCGGTATCGTTGATTTTACGAACACGCGTATTCTGGAGGTAGCTCTTCGCCGCGCGTGGGAAGTGCAAAATGCACTATAAATTGAAAATTGGAGATTGAAGATTGAAAATTTGAAATTTTGTAAAAAGTTAGTGGCTCTGATGCTATGCATCGGGGCGCTACCTTTTGTATTCAACGCGCGCATATACGCGAGCGAGAAGTCGAAAGTCGAAAGTCGAGAGTCGAGAGTCGAGAGCAAGTATTTCGATGACTACAAAGCGCCGGTGGGTTTGACGTACAATGCGCAGGCAAGGATACAGACTTCGTACTTGTGGCGCGGATTATATTGCGGCGGAGCGAACATACAAGCGAGTGCCAACGTCGGGTACGGCGGTTTGTATGTGGACATGTGGTGG
Source organism: uncultured Bacteroidales bacterium (assembly GCA_946187555.1). Classification (GTDB taxonomy): domain Bacteria; phylum Bacteroidota; class Bacteroidia; order Bacteroidales; family Paludibacteraceae; genus Colicola. The sequence goes on along the minus strand of CAMHQP010000069.1, from coordinate 3,843 downwards.
AACATCGGCGTGACGGACTGGACGTTTAAGACCTTCCAACCGGAAGTGGATCTGAGTCTGGGTTTTGCCCGCTGGGGACTGAACGTCTATCTGCTCTATATCCATAACTTCAACACCCCGTTCTTTGATTTCCACAACTACCCCGACAAGGGTAACCGCCTGGAGTTGAACGTCCGCTACACGCTGAGCAGTAAGATCCCGCTGAGCATCTTGTGGGCAACACGTATCGCCGCCTCGGACGGATACCTGAACGCCCAGGGCGACACCGTACAGGCCTATTCGAGTTATCTGGAGCTCAGTTACACGCAGAAACTGCGGGACGGATTCAGCATCTACGGGGCGATTGGTATGACGCCGTGGAAAGGTGTTTACAATCCCAACGGCGCGGCGCTGCAGAACATCGAAATACGTCTGCGCAAGGACTGGAGCGTAGCCCAACGATGCGGCGTGATGCTGCAGGGACAGGTTGCCGTCAGTCCGATGCAGCCGCTGAATGTGATCAATGTTAACGCTACTTTTGGCGTCTATTTGAAATAAGACATAACAAACAATAAAAAATGAAAAAGGTATTGGTTTTTTGTGCTGCCTTGATGGCAGTAGTTTTTTCTGCCAAAGCAGAAGACGAGAAGAAGAAGATCGAGTTTGCTTACGAAGCCGGTTTTGAGGGCGTAAGCAGTTACATCTGGCGTGGTCAGTACAACGGCGGTTTGTCGTTCCAACCGGAGGCGCTAGTAGGTTTTAACGCATTGGACGAGGCTATTCAGTTCCGTGCCGGTGCTTGGGCAAACCTCGGAGCATCGGACTGGCAGTGGAAAGCGAATAAGCACGATGGTGCGGGCTACACGAAGTTCATGCCGGAGGTGGATTTTATGGCTACTTTCACGGCTTATGGTGCCACCGTCGGTTTCACCGAGTACTACTACTGCGATGATTTCAGTTCCGCTACTTCGGAGATCTCGATTGGTTACAGTTTCGACCATTTCTTCGAGCAGAACGCCTACATCAACTGGTACACGACGGTTGCCGGAGCTGATATGATCGAGGACGAGAACGGCAACGAGAAACGTGCGTGGAGTACGTATATTGAGTTGGGTTACGACTACACTTGGGATAACATCGGCCTGACGCTCGGCGGTCAGATCGGTCTCTCTCCGTGGGCAAGTGACCTGTACGGCAACGAGAAATTTGCCTGCACGAACATCAGCATCAAGCTCAACAAAGAGTTTGAGTTCGAGTACCTGACGCTGGATATCTTCGCACAAGGTTCGCTCAACCCGGATCATGTGAACGCACAGAATGCGTTCATCGGCAAAGCCGGCGATGAGAAACTGTACAACCAGAAACTGAACGCTACCCTTGGTATCGGACTTTGGTTTTAAGGGTTACGGGTTACGGGTTACAGGTTACAGGTTACGGGTTACAGATGAAGGTTAAGAAACAACATATCATCAGTGCGCTGCTGGGCATCGGCTTGGCGGCGTTGCTGATCTGGGGTTGGGAAGACACACCCAAGGCGCAGTATTTCCATAACGAAGGCAAGGTCTTCGGCACGTATTATAACATCCGTTACGAAGCCAAAACCGACTTGGGAGATAGTATCCAAGCGGCTTTCCGGGCGTTTGATAACAGTCTCAGTATGTTCAACCCGAACTCGGTGCTGTGTGCGATCAACGCCAACCGCGACACCACGACTGACGCGGCTTTTGAGGCCATGTGGGCTGAAGCCGAAGAGGTCTATACCCTCAGCGGCGGGGCGTTCGATATCACGGTGGCGCCGCTGGTGAAAGCCTTTGGCTTTGGGCGAAAGAGCGATCAGTTTGCAGCCATCAGCCCGCAGACCGTTGATTCGCTTCGTGCATTCGTGGGATTTGACAAGGTTGAGTTGATCGATCATCATGTCTATAAATCCAACCCGCGGGTTCAACTCGATGCCGGTGCAGTCGCCAAAGGGCAGGCCTGTGATATGATTGCTGCCGTACTGCGCAATAACGGTTGCGAGAACTGGTTGGTGGACATCGGCGGTGAGGTCGTGGCACATGGCATGAACGCCAAAGGCGAGCCGTGGCACATAGGCATCACCAAGCCCAACCTCAATAACGAAGGAGCACAGGATGAGTTGCAAGAGATACTCGCCGTGACGGATATCTGCATGGCCACCAGCGGTAACTATCGTAATTTCTATTACGATGGTGACGAGCGCCGCAGTCACACGATCGACCCTCGTACGGGTTGGCCGGTGCAGCACTCGGTACTCAGCGCCACGGTGGTGAGTACAACCTGTATGCGTGCTGACGCCTTGGCGACGGCCTGTATGGTGCTCGGCGAGACAGACGCACTGGAGATGATTGCCCGCGCTCAGAATGCGGCTTGTTACCTCATCGTGGCAAAAAATGACAGTTTAGTGACCGTTACATCCCCGAATTGGACAGATTTTATTCAAAAATAAAGAAAAAACTTGCATATATGCAAAATTTGTAGTATTTTTGCAGGCTAATTTGGCGAAATGCGCAAAAAAGGATTATTCATAGTACTCTTGACGATGGTGTTCTTCACAAGCTGTGGAGACTACCAGCGTTTGTTGAAATCGCGTGACCCGGAGGAGAAATACCAAGCGGCGCTGCGCTATTTCAATGACCGTCAGTACGTCAAAGCGCAGACGCTGTTGGACGATGTAAGCAATTACTTCAAGGGCACGGAGCGTTCGGAGGATGTCTTGGCATACCTGGCGCGCAGTTACATGGGACAGAAAGCCTATGAGTCGGCTACCAGTTATTACCAAGCTTACGTACGCAATTACCCAAAGGGTAAGTACGCCACCGAGGCCTACTTCCAAATCGGTCACTGCCAATATCTCGAATCACCGGACGCACGGCTCGATCAGGAGATCACCCGCAACGCCATCGAGGCTTTCACACAGTTCGTCGAGTTATACCCCGAGAGTCCGTACGCCGAGCAGGCCTACAAGGAGATGAGTGAGTTGTACGACAAGTTAGCGCTCAAAGAACTGAAGAGTGCGCAGTTGTACTACAACCTCGGTTCCTATCTGGGCAATAACTACCTGAGCTGCGAGATCACAGCGAAGAATGCACTCAAGAACTACCCGAGCAATAAGTATCAGGAGGACTTCAACTGGCTTATTTTCCAAGCCAAGTACCAGCAGATGATCAACTCGTTTGAGGACAAGAAGCTCGAGCGTGCCCGCGATGCACAGGACGAATACTACAATTTCATCACCGAATATCCGAACTCCAAGCACCGCAAGGAGGCGGATCGAATGATGAGCCAGATAAAGAAAATTATAAAAGATTGACATATGGATTACAAGAATTCTAAAGCACCAAAGAACACGGTAACACGTGACGTGAACCAGCTCACCGAGCCGGTAGGAAACGTGTACGAGACCGTGGCTATCATTGCTAAACGCGCTAACCAGATCAGTATGGGTATCAAGCGCGAGTTAGACGCCAAACTGCAGGATTTCTCTATCCCGCAGGACAACCTGGAGGAGACCTTCGAAAACCGCGAGCAGATTGAGATCAGCCGCCAGTACGAGCGTCTTCCGAAGCCGACGCTGATGGCTACCCAGGAGTTCATCGACGGCGAACTCGTTTACCGTACCGGTAACCGCGATGAGGCGTTGAAATAACGATTAGCGATTAGTGATTAGCGGAAAGCACATCTTAGTGGGTATCAGCGGCGGGATAGCGGCGTACAAGATCCCGGAACTTATTCGTTCACTCGTCAAAGCGGGTGCGGAAGTACGGGTTGCAACGACCAAGAATGCCCTCCAGTTCGTTACCGAACTCACCCTACAGACCGTTTCGGGAAGTAGGGTGTATTCAG
>CAMHQP010000068.1 GCA_946187555.1 uncultured Bacteroidales bacterium | reverse complement strand
AAGGCAAGGTTTCCGTTCGTCGTCAAGGCGGCGAAGCCAGCGGTCAACCCGCTCCGGAAGGAGACGGCTCGATGACCATCCAACAGTTCGCTGACTTCATCAACGACAACGTCAAGAAACAGATGGCAGAATACTAGTTCCCTAGAATCCTAGGATCCTAGTTTCCTAAATTCAGCTAACACAATCGCTGTAGCTATAGAAACGTTGAGGCTTTCCGAAGTCTCAGCGTTTTTTGGATAAGAGGGGATACGGATGGGATGCGTGATAAGCTTGCGGACTTCCTGCGAGATGCCGTTGCCTTCATTACCCATGACAATAATGGATGAATGGGTGAATGGGTGAATGGATGAAAGGGATTCATACATATCTTTGCCCTCTAATAAAGTACCGATGATCGGTTTGCTTTGCTCCTTCAGCCAAGCGGACAGATCCACGTAGTGGAGTCTCACTCTTGCCAACGCACCCATCGTGGCCTGAACCACCTTAGGATTATAGCAGTCCGCCGTGTCGAGCGAACAGAAGATATCATGGACACCAAACCAATCACAGGTGCGGATAATCGTTCCCAAATTTCCCGGATCTTGGATACCGTCTAAGGCGAGGATAAGGGAATTCTCCTGCCCCTCTAGGGGAAGGTCGGAAAGGGGCTTCTTCTTAAAAACGCCCACCACTCCTTGCGGTGCACGCAGACCACTCATCTGCTCGATCTCCATGCGGGTAGCGTTCTCGCCCTCACGATACAGATGAACGAGTTCAAACGATTTGCGCAATTCACCCACGCATTTATCGCCCTCTGCCACAAACAGCCCTAATTCGTCACGGAACTTCTTTTGCTGCAAACTTTTTACAAGTTTGACCTGTGCTTTGCTGATTTTCTCCATAATTATCTTGAAATCGGCGACAAAATTATAAAAAAACTTGCATATATGCAAATTTTTTACTACTTTTGCACGCTAAATATGCGGAATAAGGTCTTCATATTACTTCTGGCGGTGCTTTTCTGCGCTTGCAACACGACGAAATTCGTGCCGCAGGATAAGTATCTGTTGAACAAAGCGTACGTCAAGTGTACGGACGACAAATCGGTATCAACGAGCGACTTGCGTAACTACCTTCGTCAGCGTCAAAACACGGAGATCTTAGGCTTCTGGAAACTGCAACTCGATATCTACAACACCGCCCCCACGGACACAACGACCAAGTCCAAGAAACGTCTGGCGCATAACGCGTTCAAGATGGGTGAGGCACCGGTGATCTACGACGAGGAGTTGACCTCCATCAGCATGCAGCAACTGCGGCAGCAGATGAATAACATGGGTTATTTCAATGCCAAAGTGGACACGGTCAAAAAGATCAAGAACCGCAAAGTGAACCTCACCTATCTCGTGACCGCTAACGAACCGTACTACGTGCGCACGTATACGGTCGATATCCCCAACGACTCCATCCGTCTCATCGCGCAGAGTGACCGCTGTGTCATCAAACCCGGCGAGCAGTTCTCCACGAAGCAACTGGACGAAGAGCGCGAGCGTATCGCGACTGTTCTGCGTAACAGGGGCTATTTCTATTTCGAGAAATCGATGTTAGAGTTCACGGCGGACAGTGCGCTCGGCACGCATCAGGTGGATATCCGTATTCACCCGGCCGAGTATATCCTGCATCTCGACTCCGCGGCGCTCCAACGACTGCGTACCCGTTTTTATATCAACGAGGTGACGTTCAAGATGGACAAACCCTTCCTGCGCAAGAACACCCTGCGTCATGCCTGTCGTATTCGCGAGGGGCAACGTTACGCCGAATGGCGCGTGGAGCGCACGTACGCGCGGATGAACGCACTTGCGCCCGTCAAGTACGTCGACATAGCGTTCACACCCGTAGGTGATAGTCTGCTCGACTGCGCTATCACCGTCTCCAAGGGACGACTTAACTCCATCTCTGCCGAGGTCGAAGGTACTTACAGCGCCGGAGATTGGGGTGTAGCGGCGGGCGTTAACTACAGCAATAAGAATATCTTCAAGGGTGCCGAAGTGCTGTCTATCGGTGCGCGGGCATCGTACGAATGGCGTTCGGACGGCGGACGTGCTATCGAGGCCAAAGGTGAGATCGGACTCCTCTTCCCATCCAACGTCAAGGTCAGCATCGCGTACAACTACCAGCAGCGTCCGAGCGAGTACACCCGCTCGATAGCTAATGCCGGTCTGGGGTATATGTATCATAAACCCGGCAGTCGCTGGACACATCAGTTCGGTCTGATCGATATCAATTATATCTACGTGCCTTGGATGTCGGATGAGTTCCGCAATCGGTTCCTCAACCGTTCGTCGGTTCTGGCGGCGAGCTACGATGACCATTTCATTGTCGATTGGAACTACTTGGCTACCTTCACCACCTTCGATCCGCGTCATCCCCACCGCTCGTACCTGCAGTTAGGAATGCGCGCGGAGACGGCCGGTAATGCACTCTATCTGCTCAGTTACATGGCGACCCTGCCCAAGGATGACAAGGGGCATTACATGCTCTGGCGTATTCCGTTTGCGCAATACGCCAAGGGTGATATCAACTTCACCTACCACGGCGTCATCACCCCCAAGCATCATCTGGTGGGTCACCTGGGATTAGGTGTCGCCGTGCCCTACCTCAATGCCGACGTGCTGCCATTCGAGAAACGCTATTTCGGCGGCGGTGCCAACGGTATCCGCGGATGGCAGTCACGTACCCTGGGACCTGGTTCATTCAGGAACGTAGGCGGGGCTTATGCGTACGATCTGCAGGTGGGAGATATCAAACTGGACATGAACCTCGAGTACCGCTATAAAGTGCTGCGATTCCTTGAGTTGGCGGCCTTCCTGGACGCAGGAAACATATGGACGATTCGCACCTACGACTCTCAACCGGGCGGCGTCTTCCTCTGGGATCAGTTCTACAAACAGATCGCTTGGAGTTACGGCGTCGGTATCCGGTTCGACTTCTCGATCTTCATCTTCCGTGTTGATTTCGGTGTCAAACTGCACGACCCGAGTCGTATCGCGGAAGGCAAACAATGGCGCACAGCCCATAACGGTCTGGGATGGAAAGACGATATGACCTTCCATTTCGCCATCGGCTATCCATTTTAGGGTTACAGGTTACGGGTTACGGGATGTTAAAAGCGCAAATGATAAAAGGGCTTATCGAAGCCGGGTGTGACGAAGCGGGTCGCGGACCGTTGGCGGGGAGTGTGTTCTGCGCAGCAGTCATCTTAGACCCCGAGCGGGTCAACGACATACCTGAGTTCGCATGGCTCAATGACTCCAAGCAGCTGACGGAGAAGCAACGCGAAGCCCTACGGCCGGTCATCGAGCGCGAGGCAGTCAGTTGGGCAGTGGTGGAGGTCACGGCGCAGGAGATAGATGAACGTAACATCCTGCAGTGCTCCATCCTCGGGATGCAGCGGGCTTTGGACAAACTGACCGTCCGACCGCAACATATACTCGTCGATGGCAATAAATGGAAGCCCTACGTGCCGGAAGGCGAACTGTTAGCGGTACCCGCAGACACGGTGGTACACGGCGATGCCACCTATATGTCAATAGCCGCAGCGAGTGTACTCGCCAAGACTTATCGGGACGAATACATGCTGCGCCTCCATGCCGAATATCCGCAATACGGTTGGGATGCCAACAAAGGCTACCCTACCGCCGCGCACTACGAAGCCATCAAGAAATACGGTGTTACGCCGTACCACCGCAAAACGTTCAATTTGAAATTGTAAATTGTAAATTTGAAACTGATATGATTTTTATTTCCAACACTCAGACGCCGGACGGACAGCCTCGTCCCCGTCGCAGAATCGGTTGTTTAGGCGGATGCCTTATTTTCTTCGCCGTGTATTTCCTTTGCAGCGCCATCATCGGATGGATTATGGGCGATATGTTTGCCACCTCTTCGGTGACGCTGGAGGATAAGACCGTCTATCGTCTCCAACTCAAAGGTACGCTCGTTGAGCAGGCACAGGAAGATAACCCCTTCGCTTCGGTGCTCAGTTCCGTGCCCTACAGCAATTACACCAATACGGACAATGTCGGTTTGGACGATATTCTTTCGAATATCCGTCTCGCCAAGAACGACGACAAGATACTCGGTATCTGGTTGGACGGCGGTCGTTTGGCAATGACTCCTGCCGGTGCGAAAACTATCCGTGATGCACTGCTCGATTTCAAGACCAGCGGCAAATGGATCGTCGCTTCGGCAAAGAACTACGGTGCAAATAATTACTACATCGCCACTGTGGCCGACCGTATATGCCTCGACCCGACGGGTGCGGTCGATTGGAACGGACTCTCCGTCACGAAGATGTACTACACCCGCGTCATGGAGAAGATAGGCGTGGAGATGCAGATTCTCAAGGTCGGTACCTTCAAGTCTGCCGTAGAGCCTTTCTTCCGCACCTCGATGTCCGATGCCGACCGCGAGCAGAACAAACAGTTCCTCGATGGCATATGGGGTGAGTACAAAACAGCCGTAGGTGCATCGCGTCATCTGACCGACGCTCAACTTGAGGCGCTCGCAGACCGTTACATGGGGCTGCAGAGTGCGAAGGAGCAAGTCAAGGCCGGACTCGTTGATACTCTCGTCTATGGACAGGACATGGACTCACTGCTGCGCATCTACTGCGGCACGAAAGACTTCAAGACCCTCACCACTTCCAAGCTGGCAGCGGTCAAGCGTCCGGAGTCGAAAGCCAAAGATAAAGTGGCAGTCCTCTACCTCGAAGGCGAGATCTCCGAAGACGGTCAGGACGGTATCGTGAGCCAAGATGTGCTGAAGACCTTCAAGAAGATCGCCAAGGACGACGATATCAAAGCTCTCGTGCTGCGCGTTAACAGCCCGGGTGGTTCGGCAGATGCCAGCGAGCAGATATGGCATGCCATCCAGAAGATCAAAGCCGACAGCATCCCTGTCGTCGTTTCGATGGGTGGTCTGGCGGCTTCGGGAGGTTATTACATCTCCTGCGGTGCGGATTACATCTATGCGGAACCCATCACCCTTACCGGTTCGATCGGTATCTTCGGCACCATTCCCAACGTAGCCAAACTGCGCGATAAGATCGGCCTCGATATAGACGGCGTCTCCACTAACCAACACGCTGACTTGGAGGCGAACATGATCTACAAAGGCATGAACGCCGAGGAGCGCGCGATGATGCAGGCCATGATCGAGCGCGGCTATGACCTGTTCACCAGCCGTTGTGCCGAGGGACGTCACGTCAGTCAGGACTATATCAAATCCGTTGGTGAAGGACGTGTTTGGTTGGGCGCGAAAGCCAAAGAGATAGGCCTCGTGGACGAGATGGGTAATATCGATAACGCGATCGCTAAAGCGGTTGAACTGGCGGGTCTGGAGAGTTATCAGTTATGCTACTATCCCGATGTAGTGGATCCGTACGAGGAACTCCTCAAGATGTTTGACAACACGACCGACGAAGAGAAAATGATCCTCAAAGTGAAAGAGTTCTGTTCCAAGCCACGTGTCATGGCACGCATGGATGAGATTGTTATTAAATAACCAATTACCAATTACCAATCGATGTTAAAAAACATCGTATATATTCCCCTGAGTTGGCTCTACGCCCTGGGTGTAGCTATCCGGCATATGCTCTTCGACCAGCGTTTGCTGCCCTCGTTCAGCGTGGACATCCCCACCATCTGCGTGGGTAATATCGCTGTCGGTGGAACGGGTAAGACACCCATGACGGCGTATATCGTCCAACTCCTCCTCGACCACGGCTACCATCCCGCTATCCTCTCGCGCGGTTACAAACGTACGACCCGCGGTTTTGTCATGGCAGACAGTCAATCGACGGCGGAGAGTTTGGGCGACGAGGCGATGCAGATGCACCGCACCTTCCCTGAGCTGCCTATCGC
>CAMHQP010000067.1 GCA_946187555.1 uncultured Bacteroidales bacterium | reverse complement strand
GCTCCTCCTTTATAGTTGAAATATGCAATCGCATCCCTTTGAACAATAAATAGTGTTTTTTTCGTTTTTTCTTGCATATATCAAAAAAAAGCAGTACCTTTGCGCTCGCAAAGGTTTTTGACAGAAAATCAGATGGCAAAACAGGAGGCGATAGTGGTTCCGGAGGGATGTGAAAAGGTGTTATTACACGCCTGTTGTGCGCCGTGCTCGAGTGCGATCGTGGAGTGGTTGATGGCGCATGGGATAGAGCCGGTGATCTACTATTATAATCCGAACATTTACCCGCGCGAGGAGTACGAGATCCGCAAGAACGAAAGCAAACGCCATGCGGAATCGCTCGGTATTCGGTGGATAGATAATGACCGGTTTAGAACCGGAGCAAGCCAGCCATGCGGGTGGGAAGAAGCGCACGATGCCTGGCTGCATGATATTTGCGGATTAGAGCAGGAGCCGGAACGAGGCAAGCGCTGCGAGCGGTGCTTCTATATTCGACTCAAGAAGACAGCTCAAAAGGCGCAGGAACTCGGTATCCGCTATTTCGCCACGACCTTGGCTTCCTCCCGCTGGAAGAGTCTGGAGCAGATCAACCGCGCCGGAGAACGCGCAGCGAATGATGTAAATGATGGGAATGATGCAAATGATGTGCATTTCTGGGCGCAGAACTGGCGGAAAGACGGGTTACAAGAACGACGCAACGAACTATTAAAAGCATATGGATTCTACAATCAGCAATATTGCGGATGTGAGTTTAGTCACTAACTCGTTGGCGATCATCGCGCTGGTGATGCTAACGATCTTGGTGGTACCTCTGATCTGCCGCAAGATCCACATCCCGAGCATCGTGGGTTTTATCCTTGTCGGTACGCTTGTCGGTCCTTACGGTCTGAACCTGCTCGCGGGTATCGATGCTATCCAGTCGTTAGGCAAAATAGGCATGTTGTACATCATGCTGCAGGCGGGTATCGAAGTGGATATAAATGACTTCCGGCAGCAGCGAACACGCTCAATTATATACGGTTTTTATTCCTTCGCATTCCCATTTGTACTCGGATTACTCACCAGCCGGTTGTTAGGATTCGGTTGGGTAACCAGCACGCTGATGGGTGCAATGTATGGCTCGCACACACTGATGACCTACCCCATCGTGAGCCGTTACGGCGTTCAGAAAAACGCGGCGGTGAACATCGCCATCGGCGGTACGATGCTAACGATCACGCTCTCGCTCTTGGTGCTCGCTTTCTTGAAGTCGAACTTCGTCTATACGGACGCCATCACAACCGGCGGACTGATTGCACGTATCTTAGCGACCTTCGTCACAATCACAATCATCTTCCCTTGGTTGGCACAACGTATCTTCAAGCGCCGGACAGATCCGAACATCGGTTTTTTGGTAGTGATGACGATGATGCTGGTGTCGGCTCTAATGGCCGAATGGGCAGGATTGGAAGGTATTTTGGGTGCATTCGTATGCGGCGTGAGTCTCAACCGCTTGGTACCTAACCTGAGCCCCGTAATGATGCGTATCAACTTCGTGGGAAACAACATCTTCGTGCCGCTCTTCCTGATCGGCGTGGGCATGATGATCGACCTGTCGTTGCTCTGGGAAGGATGGATACCTATTATCATCGCGCTCGTGATGATTGCCACGAAATTAGTAGGCAAATGGAGCGCGGCATGGTTGGCGCAGAAGAGCTTCGGTTTGCAGCCGGTAGAGCGCCAACTTATGTTCGGTCTGACGCACGCCACAGCAGCCGGTACGTTGGCTATCGTAACCATAGGTTACGAGACGGGTATCTTCAATGCGGAGATTCTGAACGCCGCCGTGCTGATGATTCTCGTGCTGTGTACCTCGGCTTCGTTCATCACGGAGTACGCTGCCAAGCAGTTGGCGCTGCAAGAAGAGGCACGTATCGAAGCGGATAAGACGGACGACACCTGGCAGTTGATGACCGTGGGTGAGAACCGCCATTACGAGTTACGCGAGTTGGCAGAGTTAGGCGAACTCCCCTCCCCTTCTTTCGCGGTAGAAGACGAGTGGTCGGGTGCGATGCAGTTGATCAACAGTCAACGCACAGCTTCGATCATCTATCACCCGAATCAACCTATCAACACGATCAACCGCCTGTTGGTAGCCGTTCCGCGTTATGCGGAGAAAGAGCACGATTTCATTACGTGCTTCGGTCTGGTGCGTCGTCTGAGCAGTCAGATAGGCGCCAAAGTGGTGTTCTTTGCCAATGAAGATACCCAGAAAGTGATTCAGACTTTCTGCCGCCGTAAGGGCAAGTACCTGCGGGCATCGTACCGCGAGATGGAGGACTATGAAGACGTGCTGATGATCGCCAAACAGATGGCACCGGACGATATGATCGTCATGATCAACGCGCGGCCTTCCACCCCATCCTACAACCCGCTCTTTGAGCAGGTACCAACGATGCTCGAGCGCTTCTTCAGCGACCACAGTTATATAGTCGTTTACCCCGAACAGGAGACGGGTTCAGCAATACCCGATATGATGAGCGGAGATGCACCGCAAGCGTCGAAGACGTGGAAGGTCGTTAGCTGGCTGAAACAGAAGATCTTATCTTTTCAACAAAGATAACCCATAAGCCGAACAGCATCGCGTAGAACAGGTATTTGAAGATATAATCGTGGAGCATGTGGAACCACTCGGGGTGAAACTCCATGAAGAGCGTGATAGCGGTGATACGCAGAATGTTAAACACGTAGCAGCAGAGCCATCCGAGCGGAATGAACCATAACTTATGCAGCCAGGTCTTATAGGCCGGCTGCGTACTTTTTACGGTCAGGATAAGACACATCCAGATAAAACTCTGCTTAAGTCCCGTACACCCCCAAATGATTGCGCTACCCGATCCTGTCTCAAAACGGACAGTATGGTCGCCTACCATATACGCCGTGTCACGGAAAAGCGATACAAGCCAATAAACGACCTGCGCGATATGACAGGCCATGAATTCAAACGGCGCCGTGACGTCGTAACCAAGCCAAGTGACGATATCGCCGTTCTCATCGCCGGTGAACGTCCATTTCCAGGCGTAGTTAGCGACGAGAAGCGTTATCATAAAGATGATAACATCAGAATAAGGCTGGAGCCTTAATTTGATATTTGATATTTGACATTTGATATTTGACATTTATATTTGCGTCTTCGCAAATGGCACTTCATCGATGGCACAGAAATCGTTGTCTAAGTATTTGAAATAACCGGTCTGACAGATCATAGCCGCATTATCGGTGGTAAAGGAGAACGGCGGAATGAACACATTCCAATGATACTTATTGCCGTAGTCAATAAATGCCTGCCGCAAAGCACTGTTGGCACTCACACCTCCGGCTACCGCTACCTCGCGGATCTTGAGATCATTGGCGGCTTTCTTGAGCTTGCGCATCAGGATGTCCACTACCGTCGCCTGCAAGGACGCGCACATGTCTTCACGGAGATTTGGAACATTTTGCGCCAACTCATCTATCGTCTCTACGCCATGCGCTTTGAGCATGTCGCGAAGCGTATAAAGGAAGGATGTCTTGAGTCCCGAGAAGGAGTAGTCATACCCAGGGATATTGGGCTTAGCAAAAGGATATTTGGTAGGATCTCCTTCTTTGGCAAGCTTATCTATCCACGGGCCTCCCGGGTAAGGCAGACCGAGCACTTTAGCGCACTTGTCGAACGCCTCACCGGCGGCATCATCGATCGTCTGACCGAGTATCTCCATATTATTATACGCGCGTACGAGTACAATCTGGGAGTTTCCGCCGCTGACCAACAAGCACAGGAACGGAAATTTAGGATGTTTTAACCCCGTACCGTCTTCTACAAAATGTGCCAGCACATGCCCCTGCAAATGATTCACATCAATGAGGGGCACATTGAGCGACAACGCGAGGCCTTTGGCAAAAGACGTACCAACGAGCAAAGAGCCCAGCAAACCGGGTCCACGGGTAAAAGCGATCGCAGAAATGTCCTCTTTGGTCACTCCCGCACGCTTCAAAGCCGTGTCCACAACGGGCAAAATATTATGCTGATGGGCACGACTCGCCAACTCGGGTACAACCCCACCGTACTCCTCGTGCACTTTCTGACTCGCAATCACATTACTGCGCAAAATACCATCGACGATGACGGCCGATGATGTATCATCGCAACTCGATTCAATTGCCAATATGACGATTCTTTTTTCCATTCCGGCTGCAAAATTACAACATTTTTCTTAAATATGCAAAAAAAACTTGCACATATGCAAATTTTGTAGTATCTTTGTACGCTTTTTGGATTTATACGATGTTTTTTTATTATTTGATTATACGAATAGCAGCATTGTGCGGGCACGCGAAAGCGCGCGCACTCATTACGGGACAAGCGCAAACGCTGCAGAAAGCCGAAGAGGGTTTTCCTTACAATTCGCCTATCTGGATCCATGCGGCATCCGTGGGTGAGTTCGAGCAGGCACGTCCGCTGATAGAGCGGCTTCGTCGCGAACAGCCTAACCGCCGTATCGTGGTCACTTTCTTCTCGCCCTCGGGCTATGAGATGCGCAAGAACTACGACAAAGTGGACGATGTACTCTATCTGCCCTTCCCGACACGCCGTCGCGCGAAAAAGTTCATCGAGGCCTTGAAGCCTGAGATGGCTATCTTTGTGAAGTACGAGTTCTGGCCGGCTTACCTGAAAGAACTCAAGAAACGCGGGATCCCGACCTATAGCATCTCGGCTATCTTCCGTCCTACGCAGCGTTTCTTCCATTGGTACGGCGCGAGTTCATTACGTCTGCTGCACTGCTTCACGCATTTGTACGTACAAGACGAGACTTCCCGCCGACTCTTGGCTGAACACGGCGTACACCAATGTTCAGTAGCCGGCGACACGCGTTTTGACCGTGTGGGTGAGATATTAGCGAAAGGACTCAAGGCCGACGACCCGCGTCTGAGACCGATACAGGATTTCGTGGAGGGCTGCGAGCGCGTGATCATTGCCGGCAGTACCTGGCCGGAGGATGAAAAATTGCTCGCGCAATATATTGAAAATTGTAAATTGGAGATTGGAGATTTAGGAACCAAACTCCTGCTCGTGCCGCATGAGATACACGAGAAACATCTGCATTATATCTTCAACCTCTTCCAGGGACGTTTTGTGCGCTACTCGCAGGCAACGAAGACAGCGATGCTGCATGCCAACGTGATGGTCATCGACACGATGGGTCTGCTCTCATCGATCTACCGCTTCGGTCACACAGCGTACATAGGTGGCGGATTCGGCGTAGGTATCCATAACACGATAGAAGCAGCAGTGTATGGCATGCCGGTGATCTTCGGACCGAACTATCATCATTTCCGTGAGGCACAAGGGCTGATCGATGCAGGTGCAGCACGGAGCATCAGTAACTATAGTGAATTGAAGGCGGCGCTTAATACCGCACTCGATAATCATGTAGAAATAGGCGCTAAAGCTGCCGCATATGTAGAGGCAGAGAAAGGCGCAACTGCTAAAATTTTTGACGAAATTTTTGCGATTTAAGATTTAAGATTTTTGATTTTTGATTAATGGCACAAAAACCAAGTATACCCAAGGGCACGCGTGACTTCGGTCAACTCGAGATGGCGCGCCGCAATTATATCTTTGACACCATCAAAGGTGTTTTCGCATTGTATGGTTTCCAGCAGATCGAGACACCGTCGATGGAGAACATCAGCACGTTGATGGGCAAGTACGGTGAGGAAGGCGACAAACTGCTCTTCCGCATCCAGAACAGCGGTGAGAAAGCTGCGTTAGCGCCGGAGAAAGGTCTGCGCTATGACCTGACCGTTCCCTTTGCGCGCTATGTCGTACAGCATCGCGAGGAGTTGAGTTTTCCGTTCAAGCGCTTCCAGATCCAACCCGTTTGGCGTGCAGACCGTCCGCAGAAAGGACGTTACCGCGAGTTCTACCAGTGCGACGTCGATGTGATCGGTAGCGACAGCCTGATCGGCGAACTCGAACTGATTCAGATCGTGGAAGAGGTGTATCGCCGTCTGGGCATCAACGTGTGCCTGCATATCAACAACCGTAAGATCCTCGCCGGTATAGCCGAGGTCATCGGTGCACCGGAGATGATTGTAGATATCACGGTAGCCATCGATAAACTTGACAAGATCGGTATCGATGCCGTCAATGCGGAGTTGAAAGAAAGAGGACTGAATGACG
>CAMHQP010000066.1 GCA_946187555.1 uncultured Bacteroidales bacterium | reverse complement strand
ACCCAACAACTCGCACTCGATGCCGCCAAGAAGGCGAAGTTCACCGAGGGCGACCATGATCAGATCGGAACAATCACCTATAATTTTAAATTCAACTAATCGTTAATTACTAATCGCTAATCGATTTATGAATTATCTATTTTTAGACAATGGTTTCGAAGAAATCGAAGCAATCACGACTATCGATTTATTACGCCGCGCAAACATCGCGGTGACAACAGTCTCCATAACGGGCAATCCGATGGTTCTCGGTGCACATAACATCGCAGTCGAGGCCGACGGGCTGATCGAGCGTATCGATTTCTCGGACGCTGAGATGCTCATTCTTCCGGGCGGACAAACGAAACTCGGTGAGTGCTCCGCATTATGTGATTTGTTAGTAGCGCATAACGAGGCAGACAAACCCATCTCGGCTATCTGTGCAGCGCCGGCAGTGCTCGGTAAACTCGGCATCCTCAAAGGCAAACAGGCTACTTGCTATCCGGGCTTCCAGGATGCTCTGGGCGAGAGTTATGTAGGCGGTCTGGTGGTTGAATCAAAGAATATTATCACCGCGAAGGGTCCTGGTTTGAGTTCGGACTTTGCCTTCTGTATCATCGAGCATATCAAAGGTTCTGATGCTGCTGATGCCGTTTATGACGCGGCTCAATACTAACGGAGGCCTGCTATTTTATGTAGTTGGACGCTGAGTCGCCAGAAAGGATGGGCGAGTATATAGCGAACGGTGTCGTCCAAGTTATCGTTGCTGTCGATCTCAAAATCATCGATTCCGCTGATCAGCAACCATTCACCATTATACCGTAGAGGTTGGAGCATCCAGTGCTCCGCCTCTAATTTTTTGCGCCATACTTCCGGATCGTACGTGCCGGTAAAGACCACCTTTACTTCATTGACTTTCGTGAGCGCGAGCTTCGTGCCCTCTTTGGGCGAACAGGTGATCCAATCGATGCCATCGGGTAGGGGGCGTGTGCCGTTGGTCTCGATACAGATATAGAATCCCGCTTGATGGAGTGCGTCGATCAGTTCTTTATCCACCTGCAGACTCGGTTCTCCGCCCGTGAGCACACACATCTTACGGCGCTCGTTGGGGGTGTCGTATAACGTGAGCATCTCTTTCACGATCTCCTCCGCAGTCATCTCCGTATATTCCGTGAACTCGGTGTCGCACCACGGACATTTGAGGTTACAACCGCTAAAACGAACAAACACAGCAGGAATCCCGCTGTGTGCTCCCTCGCCCTGCAAGGTAAAGAATATTTCGTTAACTCTATACACTAATCTCTCTCGTAGATCGCGGTATTGCCCTCGCTCTCCTGAACGCTCACTTTGTAGCAGTTCTCCACATGGTCGCAAATCCAACGGGCGATATTCTCCGCTGATGGGTTGACGTCCAGTATCTCGTTGATGTATTTATGATCGAAGGTGTCCTTTACCACTTTCTTGATATGTGTGAAGTCGGTCACCATACCATCCGCATTCAGCTCTTTGGCACGGCAATACACCACGATGATCCAGTTATGACCATGCAGGTTCTCGCACTTGCTCTCGTACGACAGCATTAAGTTATGCGCCGCCGATATCTCTATTCGTTTCTCTACGTAATACATCAATTCATCATTTAATCATTTCATCATTAACAATCATAGATTGTTGTATCCTTTATGCCGGCCTGCGCTAACGCCTCTTTGCGTTCGCGGCACGTACCGCACACGCCGCAGTGGTGTTCGCCTCCCTTGTAGCAACTCCAGGTCTCGGAGTAGTCAAGGTTGAGGTCTTTGCCTTTCGCTGCTATTTCTGCTTTGGTGAGATGGGTATAAGGCGTAAGCAGTTGAACACCGTTCCATGTACCGAAATGCACAGCATTATTCATGGCCTCCACGAACTCCGGTCGGCAGTCCGGGTAGATCGCGTGGTCACCGGCATGGTTGGCCAACATGATATACTGCATCTTATTGTTCTCTGCGATGCCGGCTGCGATAGATAACATGATACCGTTACGGAACGGCACCACGGTCGATTTCATATTCGCCTCGTCATAATTACCCTCAGGAATAGCGTCCGCGCCTTCCAAGAGCGAAGACTTAAAGAACTGCTTGATGAAGGGCAAACGAATGACCAGATGAGGAATTCCGAGTCGTTCGCAATGCATCTTGGCGAATTCCAATTCGCGGTCGTTATGGTTACTGCCGTAATGAAACGACACCGCCATGCCGATACGATACTGATACTCGTACAACATCGTTGTCGAGTCCAGACCACCGGAAAGAACGATCAGACTATCTTTCATTAATGTTGAAGGTTTAGTGTTTAATGTTTAGCGTAAACTGCTCGCGCAGACGCTGTTTCTTGAGTTCTTCGTGCTCTTTGTCTGCGTAGTTGGCGAAAGGATAGATGCTGATTCCGCCGCGGGGCATGAACCAACCGGTGACCTCGAGGTATTTAGGATCCATCAGTTTGACGAGATCCTTCATGATAATGTTCACGCAGTCCTCGTGAAAATCGCCGTGATTGCGGAAGGAGAAGAGATAGAGTTTGAGGCTCTTGCTCTCCACCATCCGTTCCCGCGGGATATAGCTGATATAGATGTGCCCGAAATCCGGTTGTCCGGTCTTGGGACACAGGGTAGTGAACTCCGGACAGTTAAAGGTCACCAGATACTCGTTCTCCGGGTGTTTATTTTCGAAGGTCTCGAGTACCTCGGGGTTGTAGTTATCGCTGTAGTGTGTGCCTTGGTTGCCCAAGAGCGTCACACCTTCTAATTCTTTCTCTGTACGCATTATCGCATTATCTTAATCGTTTGACCACTCTCCGTAACGACGATATACATGCCGTGCGGCAGATCCATTGTGCGGATGTCTTGATTCGTGGTAGCTACCTTGCGACCATATACATCAAAGATGTTCAACCACGTACCCACCTCGATATTGTCGATGCCTTGCGGGTTATAGAGGCGAACGATCACTTTATAATTGCGCTTGGTGACGTAATCGCTGACTACATAACGAATGCCGGAGGGCGCTTCTATGAAGTTCACCGCTTCACCGGAGTTCGGCGTAACAAACGTCATGGGACTTGCCAGTGTAATCACCGGTTTAGCAGCCTTCATCAGTTCGCTATCCTCTTCCTTTACATTGAGTGTGATGACACTGTTCTCGTCATCAATAACACCATCGTACGAACCTACGCGGAATTGCGTAATAGCCAGCGAAGGAGCCTTAATCGTAGCATCGTTGCTGAGCAGGTAGGTGATCGTTTGATTAAGCAGTCTCTTGCCGTCGGCGGTCAAGTGGTTGCTGCCTTCCATACCGATCGGGAAGCAGATGTATTTCTTGCCGTTCAAACGCTCTACTTCGTGCATGATGGTTCTTTCCGGGCCGTCACCGTAGTAGTCGTCGATATCACGGGTCAAAGCAGTTGCCAGACAGACACCGCCATAATTGACATCAATAGGCATCAGACCCTTGCCTTCCACCGGATCCAGAACCATGATACTATCGCCTTTATGCTTGTTCAGCGCTTGGAAAATCGGGTGGTCATCGCGATAAACGGTAATGAAACGACCTCTATCTGTCAACGAACCATTATCCGGTTCTCCCCAGTTCAACCGACCCGGAGCGTAGGTGAAGGACTTCATGTTGAGGACAGGAAGATCCACCTCTCCGCGGGCAATTGCCAATACTTCTTCATTGTTGGCATCGACATCTTCGGAGATCAAAATCCATTTATACTTGCTGTATTGATCTGCTGAACGCTTACCATCTGCTTTTGCTTTGCGGGCAACGAGATTCTTATTTCCGCCTCCAGCTGAAGTCAGGTACTTGTAGGTACCGTCCTTTGCCTTGGCACCATCGTTCTTGTAAAGGTACAGAATAGGATCGTTACCCAGATCCAACTTATCTACAAAGAGGGTATCGGATATGCTGTTGCCGCCTAAAACGGAAATGGTATAAACGAACGTATCTACCTGAGTCGGAGTACCGGAAATAATATAGGTGCCGTTAGCGCCGTGTCCGCTGATACCTGCCGGAATCTTGTTGTTCTCCCAAGTCAACGTGATATCATCTCCTGAGAGTGCATAATAGGTGAAGCGGATATCATCGATGGCCTCGTTCTGGTATGCCTCGCATCTTGTTGCACCTTTAGGCTTGATCAGCGATGTTACCTTGATCTTACCCGGTACGCTACTGGTCTCTACACCGTTGAAATAGGTTTTTACGAAATAGTGATACTCTCCTACGGGGCATTGCGCCGTTCCTCCCAAAGCCAAGGTATCGCCTACCTTACTTGAACCCACGGTCTCCAATGCAAAGCCTGTTCCTTGTGCACCATCCCACTCCAAACGCGTTTCGCCAAGGCTATTATACTTCGTATAATAATAAACCGCTTGCGGCGCTGTGGTTTGCAGTACTTCCTGTGTACTGTCGTTACCGTCGACATATTTCGTTCTCGGCTCTTGTGCTACGCGGAGAGAGAAGGCACGGAAACGGTTATTGGTACTTCCTGTACCGGCAATCTTAATAACGTGCTCTCCTGTGGAAATGGGGAAACGGAAGAGGGACGGATCTGTGGTCTTCATATCTGACGCTTCGCGTTCAAGCGGGGTGTCATCTATAAAAATTTTCAAGTGTTCACCCGCTTTCTTGTCCTGCCCCGTTTTATCTGGTTGAACGGTACTTTTATCATTGGCAATCATAGAGAATTGATCGAAACCTTTGATGTGCAATTCAATATAGTGGGTGTTATTAATGTTCATATAGTTACTATTTGCAGCCTGGAATTCGCCTATATTCAATGCTGCCTTGCTGGTGAAGTTACCACTGCCAATTGTCTTAACCCAACCGGCATCTACACTACCACCGCTGCCTGACGCTAATTTATGTCCGGGAGCTTGTGATTTATCAATGTCATATTGCGGATTTCCGGCAGAGATGAAATCTCCATTGTTGTTGGATAGATAATAAACCTCATATTCACGAGTTACGTTATCTTCGGTCAATGTTGCTAAGGCAAGTCCGTATCCGCCTTCAAATTCATCTGCTTCGTATAAGCCGGGCTCATGTAAATCCAAAGTAGTTGAAGGCACTGGAGGCGTCGGAACAGCAGAAACGGCTACTGTACATTGTTCAGAGAAGTTGCCATCCACCGTTGTCACGGTGATATGGGCCGTACCTGCACTAACACCGGTGATCGTTCCATTGGAAACCGTTGCTACAGTGGGAGCGTCACTACTCCAGTTTACCGCTTTATTTGTAGCGTTAGCTGGCTGAACGGTAGCAGTTAAGGTCTCCGTAGCACCTACATTGAGCGAAGTAGCCGTTTTGCTTAAGGTGACACCTGTTACTGCCACCGGATCCGAAGAAGGAGTAGGTACTGTCACCGTGCAAGTAGCAGACTTTGTGTTATCAGCAACCGATGTAACAGTGATAGTCGCCGTACCGGCTGCAACAGCAGTAACTACACCGTTATTGACGGTTGCTACGGCTGAGTTACTTGTCGTCCAAGTCAGACTTTTATCGGTAGCATCGGAAGGCGATACTGTAGCCGTCAAGGTCTCCGAATTACCCACGTCAATAGTCGTTGATGTCTTATTAAGAGAAACACCCGTTACTGCAACCTCCGAAGAACCTCCACCGGTAGAGTACGTAACGGTGTATTCCAAATTGATTTGGTTGGCACCACTAAACGCAACAATGACTTTTTGCGTAGCACTAAATCCGCTAATGGTAAATGTAGCAGCGGATGATGCTTTCTTGTTGGGGATGGTAACGGTGGGAGTATTTGCCAACTTATGAGCATCGTCGGTCCCGTCAATATAAACTCCAGTAACACTGCCTGTTGCCGTGTTATCATTGGTTGTACCACAGAATTCTATGCTCGAAATAGTGTAGCCGGAAGTGACAGTAAATTCAACACCATTAGTTACTCCGGAGGCACTGCGGTTGGCACGAAACTTTACGCCTTTTGTTGCCATCGGAGATACCTTAGTTCCAGCTCCTGCAACATAGGTCGAAGGGATAGAATAACTGGTACCGGTAATAACTACATCAGAACTGGATGGTACGGGGTTTTGCTCTGTTGCAGCAAATACGCTGTAAGTACAAAGTAAAGCAATTGCTAACGTAAACAATCTAATGTTTCTCATATTTGTGTATTTTTAGTTTCGTTTCGATATGCCCACATTAGGGGATATTAAATCACGCTGCAAAATTACTGCTTTTTTTGCACATAAATGTGCAGATATTCAAAAAAAATGTGTAAAA
>CAMHQP010000065.1 GCA_946187555.1 uncultured Bacteroidales bacterium | reverse complement strand
TTCACCTCAATACCGACAAGTACGGCACGCCGGTAGAAGTAGCGATGATCTACAATACGGATTTCAATGAGAACGTACACTCCTACGTCAACAATATCAATACCATCGAGGGAGGTACCCACGTAGCCGGTTTCCGCGCTGCCTTGACGCGTGTGATGAAGAAGTACGCAGAGGACAGCAAGATGCTGGAGAAGGCGAAACTCAAAGATAAGGACGGTAACTCGACCATCGACCCGAACGATTTCCGTGAAGGTCTGACTGCTGTTATCTCCGTCAAGGTGGCTGAGCCGCAGTTCGAGGGTCAGACGAAGACCAAGCTCGGTAACTCCGAAGTAGCCGGTATGGTTAGTGCAGCAGTTGCCGAGGCACTGCAGAACTACCTGGAGGAGCACCCGGATGATGCGAAGAAGATCGTGGAGAAGGTAATCCTCGCTGCACAAGCCCGTATCGCTGCCCGCAATGCCCGTCAGTCGGTTCTTCGCAAGAGCCCGTTGAGCGGCGGTGGTCTGCCGGGTAAACTGGCTGACTGTGTATCGAAAGATGCGGCGGAGTGCGAGCTCTTCCTCGTCGAGGGAGACTCGGCAGGTGGTACGGCTAAGACCGGTCGTGACCGCGTGCATCAGGCTATCCTCCCGCTCCGCGGTAAGATCCTGAACGTGGAGAAAGCGATGGAGCATAAGGTGTTCGAATCCGAAGAGGTACGTAATATCTTCACCGCTCTCGGAATCACCTTCGGTACCGAAGAAGACCCGAAAGCGCTCAACCTCTCGAAGATACGTTACCACAAAGTGATCATCATGGCCGATGCCGATGTGGACGGTGCGCATATCGCTACGCTTATTATGACATTGTTCTTCCGTCATATGAAAGAAGTGATTGAGCAAGGCCACCTGTACATCGCTTGTGCACCGTTGTATAAGTGCTCGAAGGGTAACTACAGCGAGTACTGCTGGAACGATCAGCAACGTCTGGCGTTCATCCAGAACTACGGCGCTGGTGACGAGAAAGCGATCAAGACGCAGCGTTACAAAGGTCTGGGTGAGATGAGCGATGAGCAGCTCTGGGAGACGACCATGGATCCGGAGCGTCGTGTGCTCAAGCAAGTGACTATCGAGAACGCGGCTGAGGCCGATCGTATCATCGCGATGCTGATGG
This sequence comes from uncultured Bacteroidales bacterium, assembly GCA_946187555.1. GTDB lineage: Bacteria > Bacteroidota > Bacteroidia > Bacteroidales > Paludibacteraceae > Colicola. Next base: position 5,228 of record CAMHQP010000065.1, on the reverse strand, counting down.
GTGACGATGTGGCTCCGCGTCGTGAGTTTATCGAGGAGAACGCAACCTATGCAAACATTGACGCCTGATGCGCATAGCGGTTTATTGTTCGGCGAAAGATGCGATTCCTGAGGAGTATCTGGCTCTGGGTGACGCATTGGGTCGGTGGATAGGCGAGCAGGGTCATACGTTGGTGTATGGCGGTGCAACAGGCGGTCTGATGTCCCGCACGAGCGACGCGGCGAAAAATGCCGGCGCACATGTGATAGGAGTCATCCCGCCGCGCATCAAAGCCGCCGGCCGACTGGCAACCAACTGCGACTACCTCATCGAGGTGAACAATATGTCCGAGCGCAAACAGCGTATGCGTGACGAAGCGGATATCATCGTCTGCCTCCCGGGCAGTTACGGAACGCTCGACGAGATGATGGACGCTACCAGTAGTGCGATTGTAGGAGAACATCACAAACCGGTGTATGTGCTGAACTACAAAGGCTTCTATGAACCGCTCAAACAGCAGATAGCGCACATGCAATCCTTGCAGTTCATCCCGCAAGAGGAGCATTACAAGCCGACCTTCGTCGATACGCTCGAGGATTTATACAGAGCATTAAAGCATTAAAGATATGAAATTTTTTAAAAAAATATTTGGCAATTTGTTTTCCTGTAAGCAGGAGACCGTTTGCACATTGGAGGATCGCGAGCGCGTTCTTCGTTACCGCGAAGTAGAGGAATCTCCGGAACTGAAGGAGTATCTGGCACTCGACAAGTTGATAATGAGCGATGAGTTTGTCCTGAAAAGGTACAACCTGAAGCATAAGGATTATAAGATGACGGATACCTACGTCATTGCAAGCCGCTACAAGGAACTGCTGAATGATGAAGAACTGCAGGCTTTCCTGGAGCTGGAAGAAAGTACGCGTCTAAAGAACTTCCTCAAGTTCAAAGCTTCGGAAGACTATGCCAAGTTGAAAAACAAGAACGAGGTAGCCAAATCGCTGGATCTGCAGCGGATGTATAATTTCGAGCACTCGGATGAGTACAAGCTCTATCTCGAATATCGTGACTCGGAAGTACCGAAAGAGTACAAGGCACTGGTCAAGAAGATGGAGACGCCGGAGTGGAAGAAGGAATATGCGTTCTGGAGCAATCCTAACCGCTGGAAAACTACCGACGAGTACCAGCAGGAGATCCGCTACAAGCAATTGGCCAAACGGGCGGATATCGTGTTCTATCTCAAGCAAGATCCTGCCGAGATAGCCCGCTTGGAAAAAGAAATGAAGAAATAATTAATAATATAAAAAACAGAGTTTTTTATGAACCTATTTGCAGCCCGATTAACCGGAAAAATGCTCTCGACAGAGGCATTCGAGAAAACTATTTATGACATGCAGGAGCGTGTTAAACGTTGGCGTGCCATCGAGAAATCGCCCGAGTTGGCAGAGTACCGGAAGCTAAAGGAAGTGGTGGAGAGTTCGGACTTCCAAGAGAAGAAAAACGAGCTCATGAACCGTAAGTACAAAGATACGGACGAGGGTCGTAAGATGACGGCATTCGAGAAACTGAGTTCCTCGTGGAGCATGCGCCGTTATAAGAACGCGGCAGAGAACCCCGTGCTCAAGGAGTTCCTGGCGTTCCGTGAGACGGAGGATTTCGCGAAGATCAAGAGCGTGAAGGCTGTTTTGACGGACTCGCAGATCCGTAAGTTCAACATGCTGTACTATTCGCCGTACTACAAGAACTACACGAAGGTGCTCAACTCGTCGGAGTTGCGTCAGTTGCAGGAGTTGGAGAAAGAGATCGTTACTCCGGACTTCCAGAAACGTCATGCGCTCTGGGCAGATGCCAAGCGTTGGCAACACTCGGAGGAGTATAAGACCGAGCAACGTTATCTGGAACTTGCTAACTCGGACGATATCAAGTTCTTCTTCACCTCCCGCGAGGAGAAGATCGACTGGGCTGAACTGTTCCGTCCTGCTTTCGACGATGATATGTCGAGCAGCAAGAACTGGAAGCCGGGCTTCGGTTATGCTAACAAGGCAATGAAAGACGGTCACTCGCGTACATCCGAGCGTCAGGCGTATAACGGCGGTAAGAACACCTTCTTCGTAGAAGGTCGTATGGACTTGGAGACCCGTGAGGAGAGCAAGAAAGCTGTCGCTTGGGACGAGAAGAAAGGCTTCATGGAGCAAGTGTTTGAATACACTTCCGACGTAATGAACACCAAAGAGGCGTTCGCACAAGAGTCCGGTATGTTCATGGCCAAAGTGCGTAGCCAGGGTGCAGGTCATCATTTCTTCGGTTTGACGACCGGTAAGCCCAACAGCCCGATCATCTCGCTGTATCACTATAACGGTGATCACCATCAGATAGGTCTGGTGAACGGCGCAAAGACGGAAATGGTGGATCTCAACTACATGCCGCGCTCGATGTACCAGGTTTATACCTTCCGCTGGACGAAGAACGAGTTGGTATGGTACGTCAATAACCTGGAAGTACTCCGCTTGCCGAATCGTCTTCCGAAAGAGGCGATGTTCTACCTCGCACAGAGCTGGCTGCCGATGAAAGAGAAAGGTGGAGCCGGTAAACTGAAAGTGCAATGGGCGCGTGCCTATAGAGCAGTGGATTGATATGTTCCTTATCGGCGGGCCATGTGCCATCGAAAATAGAGACTGCGTGATGCAGACCGCAGAGACGCTCCGACGCCTCTGCTACGATCTTGGGATAACGCTGTATTTCAAGTCGTCCTTCGACAAAGCGAACCGCACTTCCGCTTCGGCGCGAGGTGTGGGGATGGACGAAGGACTGCGTATCCTCGAAGAGGTGAAGACCTCTTTCGATCTGCCTATCGTAACGGATGTGCATGAGAGTTGGCAGTGTGCGCCGGTAGCGGAAGTGGTGGATGTGTTGCAGATACCCGCTTTCCTCAGTCGTCAGACCGATCTGCTGCAGGCGGCTGCCGCTACAGGCCGGATCGTGAACGTCAAGAAAGGGCAGTTCATGGCGCCGTGGGATATGAAGGGAGCGATCGAGAAGATCGAACAAGTGCAACCGAATGCAGCCCGCGAAGGCAAGGTATGGCTCACGGAGAGAGGCTCGTCCTTCGGTTATGGCCGACTGGTAGTAGATATGACTTCACTCGTGGAGATGCGCCGCTTCGGTTGTCCGGTGGTCTTCGATGCTACGCACTCGGTACAACAGCCTTCGTCGCAGGCCGGTATAACCGGTGGTAACCGCGCGATGGTACCATACCTCATGCGTGCGGCACTTGCGGTAGGCATCGACGGACTCTTCATCGAGACCCATCCCGATCCCGACAAAGCCATCTCCGATGCTGCCAACCAAGTCAGACTCGACGATATGAAAGCCCTGCTGCAGCAGGCACTCGAGATAGATGCCCTCACTAATCGCTAATCACTAATCGTTCATTTATGGAAAAGACCATCACCATTTATTGCAAGAACACCCGCACGTATCATGAAGTGCCCCGTGGTATCTCGCTCATTCAACTCAAAGACCTCATCGGTCTGCAGTTGAAATACCCGATCATCGCGGCACATGTGAACTACAAAGTGGAGAACCTGGACTTCCTCCTGTACAAACCTAAAGATGTGGAATTCCTAGACGCCAGCAGCCCTTCCGGCATGCGTGTGTATGTGCGCACCTTAGGTATGGTCATCGGCGCAGCGGTCAATGAGCTGTATCCCGATATGGATTTGCGTGTGGAGCACCCCATCAGCAAGGGATATTACTGCACGCTTCAATGGCATCAGGACAAAACGACCGAACTCGGCGAAGAAAAAGAGCCGCCTGTGCTGACGCGTGAGATGGTGAAAGCGATCAAAGAGCGTATGCTGCAGATCATCGCCGAGAACCGACCCATCATCGAGGAGGAGAAACAGACCAAAGAGGTCATTAAGATGTTCGCCGACCGATATAACAACGAGTCGTCGATCTTCGAGGCACTCGGTAACCCTTACTGCCGCTATTTCCGTATGGGCGACTACATCGATTATTACACGAACGTGTTGCTGCCCAGTTCCGGTTATATCAACGTGTTCGACGTGCGCCTGTTCCAAGACGGACTGCTGCTGCGTATCCCGAACCGTAAAAACCCGACCGTCCTCGAGGATGAGGTGGCGCAGGATAAGATGTTCTCCATCTTCCAGGAGTATAACCGTTGGAACAAACTGCTGCGTATCAATAACGTGAGCGATTTCAACATAGCCTGCAAGCAGAATAAGTCCTTCGGACTGATCAAGTTAGCCGAGGCGCTGCACGAGAAGAAGATCGCTCAGATAGCGGATGCTATTGCCGAGAAACGACCGAAGATCGTCTTTATCTCCGGTGCATCCTCTTCCGGTAAGACGACGTTCTCCAAACGTCTGCAGATACAGTTGCTGGTGAACGGTATCCGTCCCGAAGTGCTCTCGATGGACGATTATTTCGTTAACCGCGTGGACACGCCGAAAGATGAGAACGGACAATATGATTTCGAAGATGTCAATGCCGTCGATCTGCCGTTCTTCCGTCAGCAGATGCATGAACTGATGGAGGGTCATGAGGTCAATCTGCCGACGTATGACTTCACCAAAGGGGAACGTGTCTTCCGCGGCAATAAACTCAAACTGCAGAAAGACTCCGTATTGGTCATCGAAGGTCTTCACGCCCTCAATCCCTGCATCCTTCCCGATGTAGATAAGAGCCTGACGTATAAGATCTACGTCTCAGCGCTGACAACCATCAATATCGACAACCATAACTGGATCCCGACCACCGATATCCGTCTGCTCCGTCGCGTGGTACGTGACTATAAGTACCGCGGTTATTCGGCACGCGAGACCATCGCTCGTTGCCCGTCTGTAGTACGTGGCGAGACCAAATGGGTGTACCCGTTCCAGGAAGAGGCGGATGTGATGTTTAACTCGGCGCTGATCTTTGAGTTCGCCGTGCTCAAACGACATGCCGAACCGATCCTTCAGGAGGTGCCTAAGTTCTGCGAGGAATATACGGAAGCACACCGTCTGCTCAAGTTCCTGCAGTACTTCATTCCTATTCCGGAGAAAGAGATTCCGCCTACATCGTTCTTGCGTGAGTTCGTCGGTGGTTCGTCATTTAGATATTAATGCTTATGAAAGTAATACTGATTATATTATTGTCGATTTTGGACTCGCTTCCAGGCATTCAACTCATCCAGGACTCCACGGTGGGTGTCTTGTTGGACGAGGCCATCAACGGCAAGCACGAAC
>CAMHQP010000064.1 GCA_946187555.1 uncultured Bacteroidales bacterium | reverse complement strand
CGGAGGAGCTACTTTGCTGACGAACGAGATACCCATCGGGCTGAGTAACAACTCACCAAAGGTGAGGATCAGATAGGTGTAGATCAGTACATTAGCGTTCACGAAGGTAGCGTCACCGCTGATACGTGCCATCTCTTGCTGTGCAGGGGTCAACAGACCAATCGAGCAAACGGCCATCAGTACATAGGCTGCGGCTGCAACGACCATACCATACGCGATCTTACGCGGTGCAGAAGGCTCTTTGCCTTTCTTGTTCAGTGCGCCGAAGATAGCCATGCTCACCGGTGTGAGGGCAACTACGTAGAACGGGTTGAATTGCTGGAAGATAGGAGCAGCGATACCCAACTCTGCCGGGTGATGGAAGTATTGGAATACGAGGAAAGCGGTTACTACAGAACCCACACAACCCCAGATCATTTTTGCTTTACCGCTACCTTCACCGAAGATACCAAACAACGAATAAACGAGTACAGCTACTGCAACGAGGTTCCAGATATTGAACGCCATCGTCTGTGCACCGCTTACTACCGGGTTTACAAACTCATCAGCGAAGAAAGTCAATGTCAGACCGTTCTGGTGGAACGCCATCCAGAAGAAGAGCACTACCGTGAATACGAGGCAGAGCGCAACGATACGTTTTTTGGTCTGCTCCGGAGTCAACTCCTCTACTTTCTCATTACCGCCCTGTGCGGCTTGTTTAGCCGTGTGCTCTACGTGCTTGAACCAAGGACGGCAAGCGTAGTAGATCGCAATACTCAGAATCAACGATGCGCAGGCTACCATGAATGCGAAGTGATAACTGTCGTTTACGCTGTAACCCAGACTCTCCTGTGCCCAAGCCATAATCTTCACAGCAGCGGTCGGAGCGAACATAGCGCCGATATTGATCGCCATGTAGAACAGCGAGAAAGCAGCATCACGGCGGTCAGCGTATTTGGGATCGTCATACAGATTACCTACCATGACCTGGAGGTTACCCTTGAAAAGACCTGTACCGAACGAGATCAGCAGCAAGGCCAATAACATAATGCCCATCGCAAAGCCACCGCCTCCCAAGGGAATAGCCAGGCAGATGTAACCGAGGAACATCACAAAAATACCGATCGTCACACACTTACCGTAACCGATCTTGTCTGCAATCCAACCACCGATCAGCGGGAGGAAATACACACATGCCAGAAAACCGGCGTAGATACGACTTGCGGCGTCTGCCGACAAACCGAAATTAGCGCGCAAGAACAGCGCAAAGACGGCTAACATCGTGTAGTAGCCGAAACGCTCGCCTGTGTTGGCCAGTGCCAACGCGAACAATCCTTTTGGTTGATTCTTAAACATAAACTATAAAATTTCAAATTTAAAATGTCAAATTTCAAATACATCACACCAGTGATGTCGGTCTTCTGCCCGTCCGTACTGGATATCTTTTAGTGCGTGATAGAGTTTCGTTAGTACCTCTCCGGGTTCATCGCCGAACGAGTAGGTCTTGCCTTTCTCCGTGTCGATCACCTTATCGATCGGGCTGATCACACAAGCCGTTCCGCACGCAGCCGCCTCACTCATCTGCTCCAGTTCCTCCAATCGTATTCGGCGTTGCGTCACTTTCATTCCCATCTCGCGTGCCAAGGTCATCAGACTGTCATTCGTGATACTCGGCAGGATCGCACTGCTCTTCGGCGTCAGGTATTCGTATCCCGTAACCTGTAACCCGTCACCCTTAACCTCTTTTATCCCGATGAAATTCGCTGCCGAACACTCATCGATATACTTGTGCTGTTTGGCGTCCAAGAAGATACAATCGCACCCCATGGCGTGCGCGGCTTCGGTAGCACGGAAAGACGAGGCGTAGTTGCCTCCTACCTTGAACTGTCCCGTTCCGTACGGTGCCGCACGATCGACATAGCGGTTGACGATGAAGGTCGTGCAATGGAACTTACCCGGGTAGTACGGTCCGATAGGCGAGGGGATGACGATGAACTCAAAATCCCGACCGGGTCCAACACCCAAACGCGGGGTCGTACCAATCAACAGCGGTCGGAAATAGAGCGTTGCACCGGTTCCGTAAGGTGGTACAAAATCCAAATTCTTCTCCAATGCCAACCGTATTGCTTTCCCGAATAACTCCTCCGGAACGGGCTGCATGTACAAGCCCTCTGCACTCCGTTTCATTCGCTTCGCGTTCTCGCGCCAACGGAAGATACGAATCTTTCCGTCGATACCTCGAAAGGCCTTCAAACCTTCAAAAGCTTCCTGTCCGTATTGCAGACAAGTAGCCGACACATGCAAGTGAAGGAACTTATCCTTTGTGGCGTACGGTTCCTCCCACGCGCCATCATGATACGCTGCCCGAACGATATAGTCCGGTTCCGTATAATGAAATCCCAATTTACTCCAATCAATCTCTTTCATTCCTCAAAGAGCGTGTCCAACACGCTTATTTCCGTTTGCCATGAATGTTTATCTGTCCAAATCTGTCCGCTCCAATCGCTTGTTCGATGATCGATTAGCGATGCTCGATTAGCGATTTGCGGACGCTCTTTTTTCAATAACGCCATGAGCGTGGCGTTTAGTTCGTCATTTAAGTCCAACAACCACTTGTACTCTTTCTCGTAAAACGGCCGCAGGTAGTCGGCGAAGTACATGAAGTACGGTGTATGTTGGTACGCGCTGATGAGGGTTATCCAGTGCTGGTGTTGCCAGCGCGTCTGGTAACTGATCTGTATGTCGCGCGTCAGTTGTTTATGTTCTACTTTGCCCACCGGGACGGTCAACCGCACCAACTCTCCTTTTGCGTCGCGAATCAGACACCGGTTGCGGAAGGTCTGCTTCTCAAACGTCTCCATCTGTTCTATCGTGGCAGGTTCACTCACCAGTGCCTGCATGTACGATAGCGGGGGCAAATAGGCGGTAGGTAAAATCATCTTCCTGTTGCTTTATTGCCCAAGCGGTTCCAACGGATACCATGTTTGTCTTTGTCTATACTCAACCAGATGAATACAGGGCGTCCGACGATGTGATCTTCGGGAACAAAGCCCCAGTAACGACTATCCGCGCTGTTATGCCGGTTATCGCCCATCATCCAGTAGTAATCCATGCTGAACTCGTACTCCTCGCCAATCGCCATGGGCTTGAACTCATAGGCATCTGCGATACGCTTGTAGAGCCAGAAGTTGTCCTCCGTGATGCGGATTCTGTCGCCCTTGCGCGGGATATAAATCGGTCCGTAGTTATCACGCGTCCACTCGTTGTGTCCCAGCGGATAAACGGCTCCGCCCTGCGTCTCGGGTTCCACTTCAATGCGTAATACATGCGGGTTGTGCTCCAACTCTTCCTTCATGGCTTGCGTCAGCGGGAAATGCCAGATCGTCGGATCCACTTGTGCACGATCAGCCAGGCTGATGCCTATCTTATCAAGGTACTTGGCGCTGAAGATATGTCCGTCCGTATGAACGAAACAATTGAGTTGCAATCCCTCGCGTTCCGGTTCACGCTCGCCATTCACGTAGATCACATTATCGATGATCTGCAGGCTGTCACCCGGTGTACCCACGCAACGCTTCACGTAGTTCTCCCGCCGATCGACCGGACGCGTGATGATCTCGCCGAAGACATCTTTGCGCGACTTGATCAGCGCCTCGCCGTAGTAGTGCTTGAGGGTATAGTAATCGGGGTTCTGCATCAGCGTACAAACCGTATCGCCGGCAGGAAAATTGAAGACCACGATATCGCCTTTCTGCGGACTTGTCCAACCTGCCAGACGTTTGTAGTTCCAATGCGGTTTGTCGAAATAACTTTTACCGCCGCCTAACCAATTCGGCATCGTGTGTTGAACGAGCGGCATAGACAAGGGTGTCTGCGGAACACGGGCTCCGTACGCCATCTTGCTCACGTACAGGAAATCGCCTACACGCAGCGTCTTCTCCAAACTCGAACTCGGAATCTGATAGTTCTGGAAAATATAGAGGTTGATGAAATAGACGGCAACCAACGCAAACAGGATTGCGTCTATCCACGAACAAACGGTATAAAGGGCAGGCTTGGTGTCTTTGTATTTGCGCCACCAACTGTAGTTGATATATTTCGTCGTGAACATATCCACGATCAGCGGCAGCAGAACGAGCCAACCTAAACTCTTCCAATCGCCCCATGCAACCCAAATCACGAACGCGATGTACAACGCGCTCCAAATCCCTGCGCGGATCCATCCCCCGCGCGTCACTTCTGCTAATCTATCTTGAAATGCTTTCATGCCCTATTAATGTCGGAATTATATCGTAGGTATAACGTATCCTACCCATACTTATAATATATTATATATATTATCCCGTGATTTTGATTTTTTATTGTTTTAATGCTTCCGCGGCTAATACTGCGCCCAAAGCAAATCCTCTGCGGCCTTTCGCGATATGCGTGATGACAATCGTGTCTTCCTCACTGTCCCACGTCACCACATGCGTGCCCGGCACTTCGCCTTCCCGAATCGATTCGATTTCGGAGTCCTGTAACCCGTAACCCATAACCCGTAACTCCTCAGCCAGCGTCTTCGCTGTACCACTCGGCTTGTCGAGTTTGTGAATGTGGTGGGTCTCGGTGATAGAAGGTGTGTACTGCGGTTGCGCCTTCATCGCTGAGGCTAATGCTTTATTGAGATCAAAGAAAATATTAACGCCCACGGAGAAATTGCTTTTCCAAATGAGCATAGGCTTTCCTTGCTCGTTTTTAATAACAACTTGACTACCTTCACTTTCCATTTTCCAATCTCCAATCTCCAATTCCTCCGGTTTCCAACCGGTTGTACCGCACACGACAGGCACGTTCTGCGCCCACGCGCGTAAAATATTCTCCTTGGCGGTAGCAGGAGTCGTGAACTCGATTGCTACTTCCGCACCGTTCAACGCAAAGGCGTCGCCGGCATCAATACGCGCCACGATCTCGTGTCCGCGCTCCAGGGCAATCTCTTCGATCATATGCCCCATCTTTCCATATCCGATTAGTGCAATTCTCATAATTCATCACAAAAAGCGCGCAAAGGTACAAAAAATAAATGACATATGCAAGCATATGCCATTCTTTTTGAATAATTGTGCAAATTCCGTCAATTTTTCTACATCCTGACGGCTTAAAGCGTCACTTTGTCGATCTGAATGACCGGATCAGCAAGGTTAAGAACGACGATCAGACCTTCGTACGAGTTGTTGGTCTCTTCGCGTACACGCTCTACACCTTTAGCAAAAGCCTCTTTCGCACGCTTGTCTGCGTTCGTGCGAGTGTCCTTGAAGATGATGCCCTTCTGATCTGCAGCTTTCTCCATCTCCTCGTTGATGATAGGTAGACCATTCAACTCAAACAGCATGCAGAGTTGCGGATCCTGCTCAACTGCAGCCAACTTTACTTCATAAAGGTAACTACTTTTCTGCTCGTTCTCACAAGAAACGAACATTGCGCCCACGAGGGAGAGGCAGCATACTACTGCCAAAGAAAAAATCTTTTTCATTAATGTAAATAAATTAAATTATTGTAGTTGTTTTACAAAAACTGCTTTCACATCGCGTTTGCATTGGTGAGGAACACCGTTACGGCTGTGGGTAGCTGTAGTATGATAGTCCCACTCCATCTTGCCGTTCTCTGGGAACGAAACCTTGAAATCGTAGATTTCTGCATTGTCTCTACGTGGGAAACCATCCTCTGCACGGAAATACACTTGGTTGTTATTGTAGTCGATTTCCAACATACCTTCGTACTCCTCGCGGCTCTCGTCAGCGAAGTTCTCCTTGTAGAAATACGCATCGCCATCGTCGTTTTTCCGCTTCTCAATAACGAGATAACCGTCGTTGTAGTTCAGCTCTTTCTCGATGGTGCCGTCATCGAGATTCTTCCAAAGAACAGAGTAGGAAGTCTGCTTCCATGAACCGATCATCTGGTCGTAATTTACTTTGTTTCCGCCCTCTTCCGGCTCATTGTTGTTGCAGGCGGTAAAGAACGCCGCGCTTACCATGCACATGAGTGCTACAAAAAAGTACTTTTTCATAAATATGTAGTTTATCTAATATTGCTTTTGCACAAATTTCGACTGCAAAATTACAACTTTTTTTCGACATATGCAAATAAAAAATAACCGACTAAAAAGTATATATACCATGTATATATAGTAAGAGATGCTAAAATGACAATTGCATTTATATCAGTTTAAGAGCGCGATGATCTCTTCTGCCAATTCATTGATACTTCTCTGGCCATCGTTAACAATAGTGATGGATGGATGGAATGATGGACTGAAGGATTGTTGTGCGTGTATGCGGGCACGGACCTTGTCTATGTTGGCGGGAGAGGCGTCACCGTGGTAGTCGCGGGCGATAGTGCGGGCGATGCGGATGTCTTCCGGGGCATCGATGACAATAACGCGGTCGCAGAGGATGTCCAAACCGGACTCATAGAGGATAGCGGACTCTACAAAATCGGGTTGGCGCTTCATGATGTCCAAGCCTACTGCGGGATGAACAATGGCGTTGAGTGCCTCTAATAAATGCGGATCCGCGAAGACGCGCTTGGCGACATACTGCGTATTATAGAT
>CAMHQP010000063.1 GCA_946187555.1 uncultured Bacteroidales bacterium | reverse complement strand
AGTGGGCGTACGGGGAGCGTGGGCGATAACGGTGTTCGGCTCGATGAACGCAGCGTTGGCAGGTGTGCTGTTATGGGTGATAAATACGTTACTTCCATGCCTTATTTGGCCTTTTTTACGAAAAAATAAATAGAAATCTTGCATATATGCAAAATTTTTTGTAATTTTGTCGCCGAATACCGAAAATACTTAATAAAACACAATATCATGAACATCAATTTTCAGATTCATTATCGTGCCGAGTATGGGCAGAGTCTTTGCGTGATCGAGACGCAAGAGTCGATTTTGGGATGGACCGAGAAATCGCCGTTGGTGCTTAACTGTCAGGGAACCGATTTCTGGCAAGCTAACGTGCCGGTGAGCGATTTCGCAGGTGTTATCCGTTATAAATACGCCATCCGCGTAGGCGAAGGTCAGTATATCTACGAGACCGGTGAACCGCGCGTGCTGATGCTTAAGGCTGCAGATAAGAACCTCGTTGTTCGCGATGCATGGCAGGCCAGCACGTACGAGGATAGTTTCTACACCACCGCTTTCGTCAAAGCTCTCTTCCATCGTCTGAACCCCGCTAAGGCAAAGGCTCCAAAGGGTAATATCCGTTTCTCCATCGACCTGCCGCAGATCAAACCGACGCAAGGCGTGGCTATCATCGGTAACTGTGCCGAGTTGGGCGATTGGAACCCGGACAATAAGCTCGTGATGAACGATGCTGACTTCCCCGTTTGGCGCGCTGATATCAACGTCAAAGGACAGGATATCGTGGAGTACAAATACGTTATCTATGACCTCAAATCGGGTGCCGTTGTGGACACGGAATGGGGTGAGAACCGCCAGATATGGGGCGTAGAGAAGGGGTGTGTGATCTATCAGAACGATCGCGCTTTCCGTCGTACTCAACCGCGTTGGAAGGGAGCCGGTGTAGCCGTTCCGGTCTTCTCGCTGCGTAGCGCCGAAGGCTTCGGTATCGGTGAGTTCCAAGACCTCAAGAAAATGGCCGATTGGGCTGCGGCTACCGGTCAGCAGATGATTCAGACCCTGCCGATCAACGATACGACCTTGCGTCACAACAACCTCGATTCGTATCCGTACAACGCCGTTTCCGTCTTTGCCCTCCATCCGATATACATCAATATCGAGAAGATGGGCCGCCTGACACCGGCGCAACAGAAGAAATACGAGGCACAGAAAGCAGAACTCAATGCGCTCACGATTGCGGACTATCAGAACGTGTATGACAAGAAGATGGTGTTCTTTAAGGCGCTTTACAAGCAGGACAAAGAAGCCCTCTTCAGCAGCGCTGAATACAAGGCTTTCGAGAAAAAGAATGCCGCTTGGTTGGAGCCGTATGCTGAGTTCCTCGCTAAACGCGATAAACAACCGAAAGACTTCTATAAGTTCCTTCAGTTCCATGCCGACAGACAGCTCGCGGACGCGGTAGCTTATGCGCACTCGATCGGCGTAGCCATGAAGGGCGATATACCTATCGGTATCAGTCCGGACTCTGTCGATGCAGCCGTTTATCCGGAGCTCTTTAACCTCGACGCCAGCGCCGGTGCTCCGCCCGATGATTTCTCCATCAGCGGACAGAACTGGGGCTTCCCGACCTATAACTGGGACAAGATGGCGGAGGATAACTTCGGTTGGTGGCGCGCTCGCTTCCAGAAGATGCAGGATTATTTCGATGCCTATCGTGTCGATCATATCCTCGGCTTCTTCCGTATTTGGCAAATGCGCAAAACCGACGTTTGGGGGCTCTGCGGACATTTCGTTCCGGCTCTTCCGTACTCCTACGACGACCTCTGCGCACAAGGCGTATGCCTCGATTGGGATCGTCTGACCAAACCGTATATCCGCTCGAACTTCCTCGGCGACGTGCTTGGTTTTGACCTCGAGTGGGCGAAGAACAATGCCCTCAACACCAACGACGGTTATATCTACTGGTTCAAACCCGAGTTTGATACGCAGGCCAAAGTGCAAGAATGGGCAGATCGTCTGCTCGGCGATGAGAAACAACTCAAGGCTTCCGGCCTGAGTGAGGCAGCAGTACATAACATCTGCAACGGACTGATCTATCTGCATTGCGAAGTGCTGTTCGTGGAAGACCAGCGTCGTCCGGGATGGCTCCACCCGCGTATCTCTATCTACCAGAGCCACTCGTTCAACGAGTTGTATAGCGACCAGAAAGAAGTGCTGATGCGAATCTACAATGAGTATTTCTTCCGTCGTCATACGCAGTTCTGGCGCGACTCAGCAATGCGCAAACTGCCGACCTTGATTGGCGCAACGCACATGCTCTGCTGCGGTGAAGATCTTGGTATGGTGCCCGCTTGTGTGCCTGATGTAATGCACGAACTCCAGATTCTCAGCCTCGAGATCCAACGCATGCCGAAAGATCCGACGGTTAAGTTCGCTCACCCGGCAGATGCACCGTATCAGTCTGTCTGCACGACCGGTACGCACGATATGAATCCGCTGCGCGCTTGGTGGGAAGAAGATCGCGCTGTTACCCAACGTTTCTACAACGAGCAGATGGGTTGGTGGGGCGATGCACCGCAAGAGATGAGTCCGGAGATCGCAGAATTCATCATCAACCAGCATATGTATAGCCCGGCTATGTGGACCATCCTGCCGTTGCAAGACTGGCTCGCTATCGATGGCGACGTACGACTCAAAGACCAGTTCGCCGATCGTATCAACGTACCGGCTAACCCGCGCCATTTCTGGAACTACAGAATGCACTTGAGTCTCGAAGACCTGATGAAATGCGATAAACTGAATGAGAAAATCAAGAAGCTGACAAGCGTTCGCTAACGGCTTCCATGAGCCATAAAGGCGTGCTCGTAGCACCACAGATCCCGACCTTCAAGTCGGGATTTGTTTTTATTAAATCTCCAATCTCCAATTTCCAATCTTCAATCTCGTCGGCAGACGAGACGAAATACGTCTTTTCGTTCGCCTCCTTGCAATGATTATAGAGCACTTTGGCATTGGAGGACTTGGTGCCACCGACAAACAGCACGATGTCATTCGCCCGCGCGAAATCCTGGAGCTCTTTGACGCGATTCGCTACATTGCGGCAAATCGTATCGTGGTATTCGAAAGCGATTTCCGATTCTCGATTTTCGATTTTCGATTTGATCGCCGCTACCAATTCCTGAAATCCCTCAACGCTCTTCGTCGTCTGCGAAAAGAGATAGATGGGTCGCGTAAAATCGAGGCGCTCCAACTGCTCCGTGTTCTCAATAACGATGGCGGTGTTGTTTGTTTGGCCTTGCAAACCGATCACTTCCGCATGCCCGGGTTTGCCATAAATGACTATCTGTGGCGGAACGGTTTCGTCATTCTTATGCTGCTCGTAGCAGGCACGAATACGATCTTGCAGTTTCTTAACGACCGGACAAGTCGCATCGATGATCTCTATGCCGCGCTGTTGCGCAATCCAATACGTGCTGGGTGGTTCGCCATGTGCCCGGAGCAGTACGCGTGAGTGGCTCGGCAGGGTACGCAGGTCATCATAATCGATGGTTGCCAATCCTTTCATCTCCAACCGTGCTACCTCCTGCCCGTTATGCACAATATCACCTAAGCAATAAAGCGAACCCTTCTGAAGTTCGCTCTCTGCCGCTTGGATAGCACGTGTCACACCAAAGCAGAATCCACTATTTGAATCGATCGAAATAGTCATAGATGACGCGCATTTGCTCGTCCGGAGTCATGTGGCTGTTATCCACTACGATGGCATCGTCTGCCTGACGTAACGGGCTCTCTGAACGATGGGTATCGCGGTAATCACGGTCGTTGACATCGGCCAAAACCGCTGCAAAATTAGGCTTCTCACCTTTGCCTACCAACTCATCGTAACGGCGTTGTGCGCGTACCTCAGGACTGGCGGTGAGGAAGAGTTTGAGTTCTGCTTTCGGGAATACCACGGTACCTATATCGCGGCCGTCCATGACGATACCCTTGGCCTCGCCCATCTTCTGTTGTTGCGCTACGAGAAAGGCGCGTACTTCTTTGATCTGCGAGATCTGGCTGGCACGATTACCTACCTCCAACGTGCGAATCAAACCCTCCACGTCTTCGCCGTTCAGCGTCACGTGTTGTGCACCGTTGGTCAGTACAAACCCCACCTGAATCTGAGGCAGCGCAGCGATGATATCCGCTGTTTCGGTCAGATTGTTGCGAAGGGTAAACAACGCGATCGCGCGGTACATAGCACCCGTATCCACGTACGTATAACCGGCGTATTTCGCCAATGCCTTCGCTATCGTCGATTTGCCACAAGAAGAATAGCCGTCAATGGCCACGATTATTTTATTTGTCATTGGTAATTGGTGATTGGTCACTTCATTAATGAGTTGATATCCAACGTTAATCCGACTTGGTACGAGAAATTGGACTTGGTCATCTGACTAATCGCAAAGTCCACGTGTGCCTGCTTGATGCGAACACCAAGTCCCAAAGCAAAACCCGCCAACGAACGTTGATCTTGCAGGTTCAGTTCCGCTCGACGGCGGTGGTTGTAACTGAGGGCGATATAGAACCGCTCGCGTTTATCCACTACCTCGATCGACCAAATCGTATGCCTAAATAGCATGTCGTACCACTTCACATTGTGCGGGATGATGTCGCCCGTTGTGGCGCTCTTATCCATACTCGTCCACTCGTAGTTCAAGTACCAGGTCTGCATGTTATGAATCTGCAGATGGAAACGCAGCGGCGCATGTTTGACGCGGTAGGTCAGACCCAACTGCAGGTTGAGCGGCAGCATCTCTTTGCCTGAACCGTCCTCCTCCGAATAGAAACTCTTCAACTGCCAACCGATATTCTGCAGCACCAATCCCATCTGGAACGTGGAGTCTCTCGTCTGGAAATGCGCACCGACATCAGCGCCGATGGCGAAGGAAGAGTAGTGCTCGTAGATGCTGTATACCGGTTTTAAGGTCACGCCGACTTTGAACATTTTGCCTAACTGCCGCGCGTACATCACGTCAATAAGGATATCACGTGCACCGAACGTGCCACCGCTCAGATTGCCGTTCTCATCGGCATATTTCATTCGCCCATAATCCAGATAATGAATACCAACAGCGAAGTAATTAGGCTTCTCCGGCGCTCCTTCATTCTTTAACTCATTAATTCTTTCACTCTTTAAACCTTTCACCTCTCCGAAATTATGTCCGTATAATGCGCTGCCGAACATGGTGCCCGGCAGGTAGTAGGAGAAATTCATCTGCAGCATCATATGGCTTTTCTCGTGCAACAACGCCGGGTTGCACATACCCATCGAGATATCGCCGTCGCTCAGGCTGACGTTGCTTCCGCCCAGCGCATTGATACGCGACGATGCCGGCAGTCCCATGAACGAGAACACCGACCGACCCGCATTCGACACCTGCGCGACAGCGCTATTTGCTATCGCGAACAAGCATATCAATATGATAAGTCCATATTTCCGCATTTTAAATTCGGCTACAAAAGTACTACATTTTTTTGAATTGTGCAAATTTTATTTGCATATTCCGGATTTTTTTTGTACCTTTGCACCCGCAAAGGTTTTTGACAAACACAAACAACTTAAATAATATCAAAAACAATCAATTTTTATGTGGTTAAAAGATTCATCTATCGGCCGTAAGTTCGTTATGGCCATCAGTGGAGCAGCGCTGGTATTTTTCCTCCTGTTCCATGGTTGCATGAACCTTGCGCTGGTGTTCAGCGAAGAGGCTTACAATGCCATTTGCCGTTTCCTCGGCGCTAACTGGTACGCAGTCATCGGCTCTATGGGTATCGCCTTCCTGGTGTTGGTTCATTTCTGCTATGGTCTGTATCTGACCATCCAGAACCGCGCTGCGCGTGGTAACGACCGTTATGCAGTGACGGACAAGAAAAAAGGTGTGACCTGGGAGAGCGAGAACATGCTCGTGCTGGGCTTCATCATCCTTGGTTTCCTGTGCTTGCACCTCTACAACTTCTGGTACAAGATGCAGTTTGCAGAGCTTACCGGCATCGAGACCGGTGCCTTCGATCCGCAGAACGGAGCAGCTTATGTAAAAGCACTGTTCACCGAGCCTGTCTGGGGGCAAGTGTATTGCGTGCTTTACCTCCTTTGGTTTGTTGTGCTGTGGCTCCACCTCAACCACGGTGTAGGTTCCGCTATGACCTCTATGGGACTCAACAACCTCAAATGGCAGAAACGCGTGGAGGTGATCAGTACCGTAGTCGCTACGTTGGCTGTTCTGCCGTTCGCTATCGTTGTTTTGTATTACTTCGGCATGGGTCTGGCTATGCTATAAATCGTAAATCGTAAATGACTAAATCGTAAATGATCTTATGGCAAAGAAAGAAGAAATAAAGGAAGCTGCTGTTAAGGCAGCTAAGAAAGTAGCCGTAAAGGCTGCTGAGGCTGCATTGGATGTAGCAGAAGCTGCGGTAAACAAAGTAGCGGAGGCTGTGAAAGAGGCTACCACGCCGGTTATCACGCCTCAAATGGCAAAGATTCCAGCAGGTCCGCTGGAGCTCAAGTGGACGAACTATAAGAACCATCAGAAACTCGTCAACCCTGCTAACAAGCGTCGTC
>CAMHQP010000062.1 GCA_946187555.1 uncultured Bacteroidales bacterium | reverse complement strand
GCGGCGGTAGTGGCACTCGATCTGTATTCGGACGGCATCGAATTGGACGAGAACCATCGCATCAAAGGAACGGGTTTCAACCTCTACCTATCCGATATCTTCGTACCGGATTCGCTCTTAGTGCCCGGTTCGTATCATTCGGACACCACCGCCACACCTTTCACCTTCCTGCCCGGACATGACTACGAAGGTATGCCATACGGCATCTATATTCTGGACATTCAGGAAGACAAAGTGGCGAACATTCAGGTGGTGGACTCCGGTGCTTTCGAGTACCGCAACGACAGTCTGCTCTTCACGCTGTACTACCGCAATAACGGTGACGTCACAACCTATCACGCATCCTTTAGCGGCAAACTCAAACCATGGCCAAAACAATAACATCCGACGAGCAGCTCCGCAAGGAATACCATACGTACCTGCGTCTGGAACGGGGTTTCTCGCCCAATACGGTCGAAGGCTATGAGATGGATCTGGACAAACTGCGTGCGTATGCGAAGGAGCACGACGTGGATATCGTGCACATGGATTTCGACCTGCTGCAGGAGTGCATCTATGCGCTTTTCAAGGATATCAAATCCGAGGCCACACAAGCCCGCATGCTGGCGGGTATCCATTCGTGGTTCCGCTTTCTGCTCTACAAAGACTATATCGACCAAGACCCGTCCGAGTTATTAGAAGGTCCCAAGAAGTCCAAACATCTGCCGACCGTTCTGACGCTCGATGAGATTAACCGCATGATGGCGGCTATCGATCTGAGTTCAAACGAAGGCCACCGCAACCGCGCCATGATGGAGATGCTCTACGGTAGCGGGCTGCGCGTGAGTGAGTTGGTTAATCTGCAACTGAGCAAGATCTACCTCCACGAGCACTATATGCTCATCGAAGGAAAGGGCAGCAAGCAACGCCTAGTACCCCTCTCGCCGGTAGCCGAAGAATGGTTCGGTTATTGGATGCAGGAACGCAGCACATGGCCACTCAAACCCGAGTCCAAGGACATCGCGTTTGTCAACCGGTACGGTCGTCCGATGACCCGTGCCATGGTCTTCACCATCGTGCGGCGCCTGTGTGCCGAAGCCGGCATCACCAAGACCGTCAGCCCGCACACGCTCCGCCATTCGTTTGCAACGCATCTGCTGCAAAACGGCGCTGACCTGCGCGTGATACAACAACTGCTCGGGCACGAAGACCTCTCCACCACCGAGATTTACACCCACCTCAACGTACAAGACTTACGCCAAGCCATCCTGCAATGTCATCCCGCAAACAAATAGTAGCTTTTCTGCTTATCTTGCTCATGTCTCCACTCCACGCAGTGGAGACGATCATCGTCGGCGAGATAGTGAACGAGACCACGGGTGAGGCCATCCCGAACGTCAACATCCATTTCCGGGGCACGAAGATAGGTACCACTTCCGATGAGAACGGTAACTATGTCTTGCGCGTGGACATGCAGGCCAAGGCGCAACTGGTCTTCTCGGCCGTGGGCTATTACACCCAGCGTTTCGATATCGAACCCGGTTCTATGGCAGGTCTGCAAGTCGCTATGCGCGAGCGGGCAGCCTTACTAACCGAAGTGGTGGTAGCGCCCAACGAGAACCCTGCCCTTGAACTGCTCCGACAAGTGCGCCAGCACCGACCGGATAACGACCGAACGATGCATCCCGAGCTCACGATGGACACCCGGCGCGAGCAGACGCTCTATGTATCGCAGATCAATAAACGGCATCTGCGTCGGGCACTGTGGCGGAGCCTGCAAGCAGGTATGATCGCGCAGGATGACTCGACCTATATCCTGCCCCTCTACCGCGAGACGCAGTCCTTCCGCATCGCCGGCAATGAGATGACACCCGCCAATGACCAAATGACGCAAGCGCTCATCCTCAGCGAAACGGACTACTCGTCCCTGCTCGGCAACGAAGGAAACCTCAATTTCTACGCCAACTCCGTCAGCATCATGGGTCACGCGTTCCTCTCTCCGTTGGCAACTAGCGGCAACTTATACTACCGCTATTATCTCGTGGGCGAAGATACGATTCATTTCCGAACGAGGAATTCGTTCTATGCTACTTTCAACGGTGAGATGGTCATCGACACCACGACGTTCGCCTTACGTTCTATCACGGCTTACGTGCCTGCCGAAGTGGCGGTTAACTACGTCAACACGCTGCACGTCTCGCAGACCTTGACACCCGACGGCGTCATCGCACAGGAACATATCTCTGCCATCTTGGACGTCTCTATCAAAAGCGAGAAAGCCGGTACCGTCTTCCCGACCCTGCTGCTGACCACCTCGCTGACTAACGGCGAAGCCATACACGCCGAAGGCACTACACGCGAAGCAATAAACGGCGAAGCCAATACACGCGAAGCTATAAACAGCGACAACGCCTTCTCAGCCCTCGATAGCCTGCCTATCATTCGCACTGCCAAATGGTTCGCCACGATCGCCACCACGGGTTATATCCCCACCGGCAGTTGGCTTGATATCGGACACGTGGAAGAGATCCTGCAAGTCAACTCGCACGAAGGCGTCCATTTCGGTTTGCCCTTCCGCACGAATGAGAAACTATCCAAAGTGGTCTCGCTGGAGGCATCGGTGGGTTACGGTATCAAAGATCGTTCGGCCAAAGGCATGGGGCGTATATCCGTTAACTTGCCCACCCAGCGGCGGCATATCATGCAACTCGAGTACAACGACCATTACGTATGGTCGGAGGTAGATGATTTCGACCGGCTGCTGCGAGAGAACTCGATGGGTTGGGGTAATTTCGACTTCACAGCCTACGCGTTTGAAGCGCTGCATCGTGACTCCCTGTATGTCAACACCGCCATTCGTCAGCGGCAGATCCAATACCACTGGTGGGCGGACTGGACGGATCATCTGGAGACGCATGCCTATCTCCGCGCGGGGTGGCAGGAAGGCTACGCTTATCAGACGCTCAGCGCGATCGCCCGACTCAGTTGGGGCGAACACAAGTACGACGGCTATTTCATGCGCCGCTACGCCTACTCTGCCAAGTACCCCGTCCTCTACCTCGGCCTCGAAGCTGGACACTGGACGGACGGGCTGTATGGTCATTTGCGCGTTATGTTGACACAACACGCCAACTTAGGCATGGGTGGTACACTGACCTATGCTTTCCAAGCAGGTGCTATCTTCGGACGCGTACCGGGTAGTTTCCTCTGGCAGGCAAACGCCAACCAAGGCTACGCCTATGACCCGTACCGTTTCACGCTCCTGCATGGCCGGCAACTGATGGCGGATAAGTACGTCGCGCTGCACACCGAATGGAACGGACAAGGTATCCTCTTCAACCTCATCCCCGGCATCCGCTGGCTGCACCTGCGCGAACTCGTCGAAGCCAAGATAGCGTATGGCTACCTGTCTGATGATTACCAATTACCAATGACCAATCACCAATTCTATTCCGAAGTCGGGGTCGGAATAGGCAACATCCTCCGCGTCTGCGACCTCTATTCCATCTGGTCTCTCGCACCGGAAGTTCAGTGGGCACTCCGTTTCCGAATCCACTTAGGGCTATAAAAAATTGCCGTTGCTCTTGCATATGTCAAAAAAAAGCAGTACCTTTGCACCCGATTTATGCTACCGGTTGATTTCATAGAGAGTATGCATCAGCAGCTCGGGAACGAAGCGACGCTGTTGCTTAAGGCGCTGGACACAGAGCCTGTTACCTCTATCCGGCTCAATAGCAAATTAGACGTGTTGACTTTCGATGCCGACACGGACGAAGTGCCGTGGCATATCGACGGTTATTACCTGTCTAAACGTCCTCAGTTCACTTTAGACCCGCTCTTCCATGCTGGTTGTTACTACGTGCAGGAAGCCTCTTCGATGTTCGTTCAGCAAGCCTTGGAGCAGTATGTCGATCCGTCGTCCATCGTGTTGGATCTATGCGCGGCGCCGGGCGGCAAATCGACCCTTATCAGTGAGTTCCTCGGTAGCGACGGATTGCTTTTAAGCAATGAGGTCGTACGCCAACGCGTGTTCATCTTGAGCGAGAACATCCAGAAATGGGGCAACGGCAACACCATCGTTACCCATAACACCGCCGCCGAATACGGCGAGCGCTGCAAGCACTTGTTCGATTGTATCCTGGTGGACGCCCCCTGTTCTGGCGAAGGTATGTTCCGCAAGGACGAGCAGGCACGCAACGAGTGGAGCCTCAAGGCCGTTAAGATGTGTGCCGAGCGGCAGCGCAGCATCCTCATGGACGTATGGGATGCTCTCAAACCGGGCGGTATCCTGCTCTACTCTACTTGCACGTTCAATACCGAAGAGAACGAGAAGAACGTCGAATGGATGGCAGAGACCTTAGGCGCAGACGTGCTGCCGATCGCACACGATAAGAGCTGGGGCATCACCGAAGGATCGGTAGGTTATCATTTCTACCCGCATAAGACCAAAGGCGAAGGATTCTATCTCTGCGCGCTGCGCAAGCATGCTAACGAACCGCTCGACCAGACGCGTATCAAAGCGCCGAAGAAAGAAGCCGCCATGCCGCATCCCGAGTACCTGCCCGTCATGCGTTCGTGGCTGCAACATCCGGACGAGTGGGCGATCCGCTACTCCGACCGTTTTGCGACGGCCTATCCGTTCAAATACAAAGAGATCATCGATTGGTTGGGCACGCAGTTGACCTGCATCTCCACGGGCTTCGGTCTGGGCGAAGAGCGCGGTAAAGGTATTGCGCCGCAGCACTGCCTAAGTATGACGAAAGACCTCCGTAAGGAAGCCTTTCCGATGGTTGAGTTGACGCTCGAGCAAGCACTCAGTTATTTGCGGACCGAGGCTTTGAACCTGAGCGATGTGCCCCTTGGCCTCGTCCTCTTGACTTATGAGGGTGTCCCCCTCGGTTTCGCGAAGAATGTCGGGAACCGCCTGAATAACCTTTACCCGAACGAGTGGAGGATTCGGAAGCTGTAAGGAATCTTTCAATTCTTTTCCAATATCGTACATCATCGGGAGAGACGAGGGTCATGGCCTCGCCGCTGTTCTCTGCGCGTGCGGTACGACCGATACGGTGGACATAGTCTTCGGGCGCATGCGGTACATCGTAATTGATGACCAAGGGTACATCCGTCACGTCGATACCACGCGACACCACATCTGTCGCCACCAACACCGCCACCTTACCGTTCTTGAAATCCAGCATCACCTGATCGCGTTCGCTCTGCTCCAAGTCGCTATGCATCGCGCGCGCGTCTATTTTTAAGGAACGTAGCGTACGCGCGAGGTCTTTGACCTTTTGCTTTTTCCCCGCAAACAGAATCACTTTCTTCAGATCGCGTCCCTCCAACAGTTCCAACACCTTCGCCGGCTTCTCTCCCTCATCGACGAACGCATGCATCTGCTTGATGCTCTCGGGCGGACGGGAGACGGCAATCTGCACCTCGACGGGATCGGTCATGATGGCCTTCGCCATGCGGCGGATATTGTCCGGCATGGTTGCGGAGAACATGATGGTCTGCCGCTCTTTGGGTAACTTACGCACGATGGTCATGATATCGTCGTAGAAACCCATATCGAGCATACGATCGGCCTCATCGAGAATGAAGTACTTGACTCCCGAGAAATCGACGTCGTAGATATTCATCTGGCTGAGCAAGCGTCCGGGTGTGGCTATGACGATGTCCGCTCCGCGTTGCAGTCCCGTCACCTGCGTGCCCCATGCGCCGTTGTCCTTACCGCCGTAGATAGCCACGGACGAGAACGGCACGTAATAACCGAAGCCCTCCATCTGCTGGTCTATCTGCTGCGCCAACTCGCGCGTGGGCGCCATGATGATAGCGTTCAGTTTATCGGGGTCGTGGTCATCGAAAGCGAGGTTGGTCAGCAGCGGTAAGATATACGCCGCCGTCTTACCGGTTCCTGTCTGCGCACACGATATCACATCGCGGCCTTCCAAGATCACCGGTATCGTCTTCTCCTGCACCGGGGTACACTCATCGAAATGCATGTCCCACAATGCATCCAACACCTCATCCGATAATGCTAATTCGTCGAAGAACATTATTTCTCCCAGCCGTTGAAGATTTCAGATCCAAACACATTATCCTCGTCTTTGTCATGCAGCGGTGCCCATAGTTGTGCAAAGAACGGATTCTTTTTGGCTACGCGGTCCCAATGCCATGGCACTTGTTTCTCTTGGGGTTCATGCGCATAGGGGTACGGCATGTCGAACGGAGACCAATGCCCGCCGAGCAACACCAGACGACGGCCGGCTTTGAAGGTACGTCCTTCAGCATCTTCCCACATGTCATTACCCAGGTACTTACCGCCGCGGAACTCAGCTGCTTTCTGCAACTCCTTGTCCGTCAGTTTATCCACGTCCTTGCTCTCATCGAATCCATGATCGAGCAGCACAGGCGTCTCGCTGTTGTGACTCACGTCGAAATGTTTCCAATCCGGGATAGCTTTGTAGGCCTCGAGCGAACCGTAATAGGCATGGATACGCGCTTGTTTATTGTTCTTGATCCACCATTGTGTACCGTGCTCCTTGCTGTTGGCCATGAACCACATCGCGGCTTTCACGCAATGCGGGAAGAGTTTGGCGATATGCGTCTTGGAAGCGAACTTGATTCCCCACGGCAGGGACTCTGCCTTGGCCATCTGCGCGAAATACTCCTTGACGGGCACGTTCGCACGGAAATGGAGCATGTCCTCCAGTTTGTCGCCGTCGATATACCACATGCCGTGGAAATTGCGGGTAGTGAACCAGTTGGCATTGAAGATCTTCTCCGGGCGCGGACAACCGATGGCATCCA
>CAMHQP010000061.1 GCA_946187555.1 uncultured Bacteroidales bacterium | reverse complement strand
GATGTGGACCATCCTGCCGCTGCAAGACTGGTTGGCTATCGACGGCGATGTACGCCTGAAAGACCAGTTTGCTGATCGTATCAACGTACCGGCAAACCCGCGGCATTTCTGGAATTACCGCATGCATCTGAAGTTAGAAGAACTGATGAAGTGCAAGAATCTGAACGCGAAGATTAAGAAGCTCACTTCGGTGAGGTAAGCGGTTATGGGTTACGGGTTACGGGAGAGTTTATCCCGTACCTGTTCCATCAACCATAATGGCGTACTTGTCGCGCCGCAGATGCCGATCTTTAAAGTTGAAAGTTTAAAGTTTAAAGTTGAAAGTTTATCTTCGACTTCGTCGGGAGAAGAAATGAAGATTGTGTTGGGGTTGACCTCAACACAATTTTTATATAGTACGCGCGCGTTGGAAGACTTGGCGCCTCCGACGAAGATGACGAGGTCGTTGGCGCGGGCGAAGTCCCGGAGCTCTTTGACGCGGTTGGCGACGCTGCGGCAAATCGTATCATGGTATTCGAAACGGGATTCCGGAATACCGAGATTCCGGTATACCGAAAGGATTTTCTCGACTAACGCACGAAAACCTTCGACGGATTTGGTGGTTTGCGAGAAGAGATAGATGGGGCGGGAGAAGTCGATGCGGTCGAGTTGGTCGACGGACTCGATGACGATGGCGGTGTTGTTCGTTTGGCCTTGCAGGCCAATCACTTCCGCGTGTCCGGGTTGGCCGTAGATGATGATCTGCGGCGGGAGGGACTCATCGTTTCGATGGGTCTCGTAGCACGCGCGAATACGGTCTTGGAGTTTCTTAACGACCGGACAGGTGGCATCGATGATCTCTATGCCGCGTTGCTGCGCAATCCAATAGGTAGCAGGCGGTTCGCCGTGTGCGCGAAGGAGTACGCGTGAATGCGAAGGGAGTGTGCGCAGGTCGTCGTAGTCGATGGTTTGCAAGCCTTGGAGTTCGAGACGCGCCACTTCCTGTCCGTTATGCACGATGTCGCCCAGACAACAGAGCGCACCTTTCTGCAATTCGCTCTCTGCCGCTTGGATGGCACGGGTAACACCGAAACAGAAACCGGAGTTTGTATCTATTGATACAACCATTGATGATTTATAATTGATGATTGATGATTTTGTCAAAAAGGTCGATGACGACCTTCATCTGCTCGTCGGGCGTGAGATGGCTGTTATCCACGACGATGGCATCTTCGGCTTGTTTGAGCGGGGATTCGGCTCGATGCGTGTCGCGATAGTCGCGATCGTTGACATCGGCGAGCACGGCTTGGAAATCCGGTTTCTCACCTTTGGCTACCAACTCGTCGAAGCGGCGTTGTGCACGTACTTCGGGTGACGCGGTGAGGAAGAGTTTGAGTTCCGCCTTCGGGAAGACGACCGTACCGATATCGCGACCGTCCATGACGATACCTTTGGCTTTACCCATTGCCTGTTGTTGGGCCACCAGGAATGCGCGCACCTCTTTGATCTGCGAGATTTGGCTGGCGCGATTTCCTACTTCGAGCGTGCGGATGAAGCGTTCTACATCTTCGCCGTTGAGCGTCGCGTGTTGCGCGCCATCAACCAGCGTAAAGCCGACTTGCACGGCAGGCAATGCCGCAATGATATCCGCGTCTGCAACGATGTTATGACGAAGCATATACAGGGCGATAGTGCGGTACATGGCGCCGGTGTCCACATAAGTATAGCCGGCATAACGCGCGAGGGCTTTGGCAATCGTCGATTTGCCGCAGGAAGAGAAGCCGTCGATGGCTACAATGATTTTTTCCATTATTTGAGTAAAGCGTTAATATCAAGGGTTAGTCCTACCTGGTAGGAGAAGTTCGACTTGGTCATCTGGCTGATGGCGAAGTCGATATGCGCCTGTTTGATGCGCACACCTGCTCCGAGCGCAAAACCGGCGAGCGACTTCTGGTCGATGAGATTGAGTTCCGCACGCCGACGGTGGTTATAACTGAACGCGATATAGAACCGCTCGCTCTTCGGCACTACTTCGATGGCGAAGATCGTGTGGCGGAACATCATGTCGTACCAAGGGATGTTATGCGGGATGATGTCGCCGGTGGTGGGACTCTTGTCGAGACTCGTCCATTCGTAGTTGAGGTACCAGGTCTGCATGTTATGAATCTGCATGTGGAAACGCAGCGGGGCATGCTTGACGCGGTAGGTGAGTCCGAGTTGCAGGTTGAGCGGTAACATCTCGTGATTCGAACCGCCTTCGTCGGAATAGAAGCCTTTGATCTGCCAACCGATGTTCTGGAGCACGAGGCCCATCTGGAACGTGGAGTCGCGCGTCTGGAAATGGGCACCGACGTCGGCGCCAAGGGCGAAGGACGAATAGGCTTCGTAGATGGAATAGACGGGTTTGATCGTCACCCCGACTTTGAACAGCGGGCTGAGTTGGCGCGCGTACATCACGTCAATAAGGATATCGCGCGCGCCGAAGGTACCACCGGAGAGGTTGCCGTTTTCGTCCGCATAGCGCATCCGCCCGTAGTCGAGATAGTGGAGGCCGACGGCGAAATAATTGGGTTTGTCGGGTTCGCCTTCGCCGGCGTAGGGTTTCTCGATTGGTGAGCGGCCGAAGTTATGGCCGTAGAGCACGGAGCCGAACATCGTGCCGGGCAGGTAATAGGAGAAATTGAGTTCCAGTTTCTGATGCGAGTTCGCGTGCAGCAGGGCGGGGTTGCACATGCCGAGCGCGATGTCTCCGTCGCTGAGCGAAGCACTGGAACCGCCGAGGGCGTTGATGCGCGAAGAGACGGGCAAAGCCATGAAAGAGAACACCGAACGACCGGCATTCGACACCTGCGCATGGCAAGTTGAAAGTTGAAAGTTGAAAGTTGAAAGGAGAATCAGCAGCCCCAACAACCCATTTCTATGTATTCTTTCGTCTTTCATTTTTTTATAAGTCCATACTTCCGCATATTAATTTCGGCTGCAAAGGTACGACTTTTTTTGCATATATGCAAATATAAAAAAAGAAAAACGGCCTTGAGGTCGTTTTTCTTGTGGTGCCAACGGGAATCGAACCAGTGACACAAGGATTTTCAGTCCTTTGCTCTACCAACTGAGCTATGGCACCGCGCTTCTGACGAAAGCGGGTGCAAAAGTACTGCTTTTTTTTGAATTGACCAAATTTTTTCGTATTTTTTTTGCAAAAACTTGTATTTTCGGTATATTTTTTGTACTTTTGTCGTCAAATTAGGAGCTGTATGGAGCTAAAAGTGATTGCATACGCCCGGAACGGGCACACGGATAAGTTCGGTATTCCGCGTCAGAGTAGGGAAGAAAGTCCAATTCTGACCCGCATCGTTTTTGAGCCGGAGTTCCGAGTTCCGGAAGCGCTTCGTGGGATTGAAGGCTATAGTCACTTGTGGTTGTTGTGGGGTTTTAGCGAAGTTCCAAATGATCCGGAACAAAGAGCCAAGGACGGTCTGTCTTGGAGTCCGACGGTTCGTCCTCCGAGGCTGGGCGGAAACAAGCGAATGGGTGTGTTTGCAACTCGGAGTCCGTTCCGGCCTAATCCCATAGGATTAAGTAGCGTAAAACTGGTGGGGATAGAGAACGGCGATTTGATTGTGAGTGGAGCGGATGTGTTGGACGGAACGCCGATATATGATATCAAACCGTATTTGAGTTTTAGCGACAGTCATCCGGAGGCCAAAAACGGCTTTGCGGAAGAGACGAAAAATAGAACATTAGAGGTGGCGATTTTACCAGCACTTGACCAGCACTTAACCAGCACAAAACCAGCACAACACCTCGTGTCGGAAATTTGCTACATTTTGAGTCAAGATCCGCGGCCGGCGTATCAAGATGATCCGGAGCGGGAGTATAAGATGGATTATGCAGGTTATCGGGTGACGTTTGTAGTAGCAGACGGGAAGGTTGTCGTGAAAAAGATAGAAAAAATATAATTTTTCCCTAAAAGATTTGCATATGTCCAAGATTTTTTGTACTTTTGCAGTCGCTTAAGTTATCAACTTAAAAATAAAGAGTATGCATCCAACAAATAGGAAAACCATGAAAAAGTTTATTCCATATATTTTCTCCCTTATTTTTATCGCGAGCGCGAGCGAGTTGCGCGCGGAGAATGTCGGTGTGCCGGCGCAGTGTGAGGACGTGATGTTACAGGCCTTCTACTGGGATAGTTACAAGACGCAGACAAGTACCGATTCGAAGTTCGGCCGTACCAAGTGGATTGATTTGCTGAAAGATACCGCGGCGATTAACGCCAATTTTGATTTGGTATGGTTTCCGCCGAGTTCGGGTCCTACCGGTTGCGGCGTGGGTTATTCCGCCCGTCAGTACAGTAGTCAGGAGAGCGATTGGGGAACCAAGACCGCGTTGAGCAATTTGATCAAGGCTTTGCATAGAGGCAATACGAAAGTGCTGGCGGATGTAGTCGTGAACCATCGCGGCAACTACAACTCGTGGTGCAATTTCTATACGGATTATTTCGGCAGTTATGGCACTTTTACGCTGACTCAAAAGCATATTGTCAGTAACGATGAGTGTTTTTCGGATTCGAAATCATCTTGTTACGGTGCGTCCTCTTCGGATCGCGGGTCGTACGATACAGGCGACAATTTCAACGGAGCGCGTGACTTAGATCATAAGAGCGAGTATGTTCAGAACTGGGCGAAGGCTTATACCCAGTGGTTGCTGAATACCATCAATTATGACGGATTCCGTTATGACATGACATTGGGTTTTCACGGTCGTTATCTGAAGATGTACAACGAGGCGGCTAATCCGTATATCTCGATTTCGGAGTTATGGTCAGGTATCGACCGCCAGAAGCAGCACTTGCAGGAATGCGAATATAACACAATGGTTTTCGATTTTCAGACCAAGTACTCGTTGAAAGGGATTGTGGACGGATCGTACGGTAAGCTGAACAAGAATAAGACGTTCGAAGGACTGCGCAAGCACGGTCTGGAGCGCTATGCGGTGACGTTTATCGACAACCACGATACTTTCAATCGCGGGACTGCATATGGCGATAACCAGTATACTAAGACAACAGATCTATCGACTGCTACGAACAAGGATCATGTGCTGCAGGCCAGTGCGTATATCTTGATGATGCCGGGTATTCCGTGTGTATTCTATCCGCATTGGAAGAGTTACCAGACTGAGATCAATGAGTTGATCGCCATCCGTAAGCGCGCCGGTATCCATAGTGAGTCGGAAGTGTTGGAGGAGTCCAGCGGACAATACCAGTACAGCGCGACGGTGCAGGGACATCGTGGCAAGGTGATTGTGCGCGTAGGAAAGTACCGCAGCAAGGTGCAGCCGGAAGGTTATGAATTGGCTGTGGACGGCGGAGATGGCGGCGCATACACGGTGTATATCGCGATGAACCCGCAGGGCGTGGAGAATATAGAAGACGGCGCGGTGAAGAGCGAAAAGTTCATCGAGGACGGGCGGTTGCTGATCCGTCGCGGCGAACAGGTGTATGATGTATTAGGAAGAATCATTAAATAAACGAAATGATGAAAAAAGTTGTAGCATTTTTATGTGTAGCGCTGTGTGCGATGATGTCGTACGCGGCAGATTGTGCGGATGGCCCTTATGGCCTGCAAATCACCAGAGGTAAAGAAGTTTCTGTAGTGGATGCCCCCAAGTTCGGTGATCCGGACAGCGAGGGACGCGTTCAGTACAAAGCCGGGTGCGTAGCTCTGAAGAACGGCGACAAGATCAAGTTGATTAACAAGAGCTGCGATGCCACTTGGATGATTGACATCGATCCGTATGGCGAGTACCAGAAGTTCACGGGCGGTAAGGTGGCCGGTGAGTTGACTTGTACCACCGACGGCGATTATGATTTCTACATCAAGTTAAGTGCTGATAAAGGCGATGTGCTGTATATCGGTCCCGGCTCCGGCTGCGGCGGTGGAGGCGAATGCCAAGACGGCCCTTACGGATTGCAGATCAATGGTTCGACGGTAGTGGATGCGCCGTTGTACGGCGATCCGGATTATGAGGGACGTAAGCAGTATATGGCTTCGTGCGTAGAGTTGGAAGTTGGTGATGTGATTCAGTTGATCAACCAGAGTTGCGGCGCGACGTGGATGGTGGACCTGGATCAGTATGGTTACTATGAGAACTTCTCTGGCGGCAAAGCGGCTAACCAGTTGACCTGTAATGTAGCCGGTAAGTATGATTTCTATATCAAGTTGAGTGTGCAGGCCGGCGACCTGATCTATGTAGAGAGCAGTCAGACCTGTGGTGGTGATGGACCGACTCCTGATCCTGGTTATACCACTTCTGCTCCGGCGCAGTGTCCGGATGTGATGATCCAGGCATTCTATTGGAACAGCTATCAAGACAAGGGTTATGGCCGTACCAAGTGGATCGATCATCTGAACGGCAACAGCGGTTCGACCGCAGAAGAGTTGGGTAAATGGTTCGACCTGATCTGGTTGCCGCCTATGTCGAAGTCTACCGGCGGAACGGGTTATATCCCGACGAACTACAGCGACCTGAACGGCGATTGGGGCACGAAGAAGAAACTGGAGGAGATGGTTAAGATCTTCCATGAGAACGGCGCACGTGTGGTTGCGGATATCGTGATTAACCACGCTGCAGCCATCAGCGGCTGGTGCGAATTCGCACAGCTGAATTTCGGCGCGTATGGTTCGTTCAAACCGGATGCTTCGTGGATCTGCAGCACAGACGAGATGAACACAGATCCCAAGGCCGGTGCATGCAAGGGCAAGGCGACCGGTAACCCGGATGACGGTTACTATGGCGATGACGACAAAGATTATCGTTCTGCACGCGATTGGGATCATACCCAGCAGAAAGTGCGTGACATGTTCAAGGCTTATCTGAAATGGCTACGTTATGACATCAAGATAGACGGTTTCCGCTATGACTATTGCAAGGGATTCCACAACAGTCATATCAATGACTATAACACGGATGCGAAGGCTTATTTCTCGGTTATGGAGATGTGGGACGG
>CAMHQP010000060.1 GCA_946187555.1 uncultured Bacteroidales bacterium | reverse complement strand
CATGGTCAGGAGAGGCGTTACGCCCTTATATCGGTCAAACGGTCATTTTTGATGTGCCGATGATCGTGTGTGGCAATGCGTACGGTAACTATACCGTTTCTCCTTGGCGCCGGTACCAACCGGAGAGTCAGGGTTTTGCAGGCACAGCGGACTACCGCTCGACGGTACGCATCAACAGCAGTTGTATGTTCAGCCTGAGCAACGTGCCGAGTCCTACGTCGGCGATGAACGAGCCGGGCCATCGTTGCGGAGAGAAGATCATCGGTCTGAAAGCAAAAGTGATTAGCACCAGCAGTCTGACGTGGGAAGGTGGCGAATGGAGCGGCAACACCCGTGCGAACTTATTGAACGAGTTACCGGACTTAGGCGATTACCGCTTGTTAGTGTGCGGTTTTAACCTGGAGAACTACTACATGACCTGGGGTTCGATGGGTGCACGCAGTTATGCGGAACATCAAAACCAGCGCGCTAAGATCAGCAAAGCACTCAAGCAAATCAATGCGGATATATTCGGTTTGGTGGAGTTACAGCAAGGCGATGAGGCGATTGCGGAGATCGTGAGTAACCTCAATACCAACCTCCCGGGACGTAACTACAAGTATTTCCATGACGGCGAAGAAGGCACGTATCAGAAAGTGGATTTCGTATATGATGCCAACAAAGTGACGCCGATTAGCGACAAACCTGCCGAGTCGAATGTGGAGGTGCAGAACCGCAAGAAGATGATGCTCTTCCGCGAGAACGCGACGGGCGAGAAATTCATCTATTCGATCAACCACTTCAAGGCCATGAACACAGGCGATGAAGCACGTCGTGTGAACGAAGCCAAGGCGGTGGTGGATCTGTATCAGCAATACAGCCGTAACCCCAAGATCCGCGACAAAGATGTGCTGTTCATGGGCGATCTTAACTGCTATGCCTTCACCGCGCCGATCAAGCAGTTTACGGACAGAGGCATGATCGATCTGCATCGTGCGTTCCATAACGACAGCAGTTACAGTTATATGTTCGGCGGTCTGGCCAGTTACATCGACCACGCCCTTTGTAACGCGACCATCTATCGCCAGATAACCGGTATGTCTGCCTATCATATCAATTCCGATGAGGATGATAATTACAATTATCAGCGCTCCAACGATCAAACGATGTTCCGCTGTTCAGACCATGACCCGGTACTGGTTGGTTTGAAGTTGGACAGCACGCTTCTGGTGGATCCGCTGCCGTCGATCAATACGTTTGAAGTGCTGACGAATAACCTGAACACCATCACCATCCGCGATGCGTATAACGAAGGCAAAGCCAGTTATTACGCCATCTACACGATGCAAGGCGGGCGCGTGGACTTACAACCTATCACCAGCATTTTCCAGGAAGTGCAGTTACCGGATGATCCGGGTATTTATGTGCTCTATATCTACGCCGATGATCAGGTGTATCAGCATAAATTCATAGTGCCTTGATGTTGGATCTGTTTTCGGAAATAGAAGAGCCGGAACGCGAGGAGTTGCGAAACCTGCGTAAGGAATTAGAAGAGGCGAACTATAAGTACTATGTACTTAACATGCCTACTCTATCCGACCGTGAGTTCGATGAGAAGATGCATCGTTTGCAAGATCTGGAGGCGATGTTTCCGGATATGTTTGACCCTAAAAGCCCGACGCAACATGTGGGTAGCGATTTAGCGGTTACGGGTTACGGGTTACGGGTTACAGGTAAGGGCTTTGAGCAAGTCAAGCACAAGTACCCGATGTTGTCGCTCGCGAACAGTTATTCGCGCGAAGAGATTGAAGACTGGGTGCGCAAATTGCCTTCGGGTGTGGAGATTGTGTGCGAACTCAAATACGACGGGTTGAGTATCAGCCTATGGTATGAGCACGGAGTGCTGGTCAAAGCGCTCACGCGAGGCGACGGACAGCAGGGCGATAACGTGATTGATAACATCAAGACCATTCCTTCTATTCCTTGGAAAATAGAACGCAACGATATACCGGAGTTCTTTGAGTTACGGGGTGAGGTGTTGCTGCCTTGGGCGAATTTCGAGCGTCTGAACAAAGAGCGTGAAGAGCAGGAAGAACCGCTGTTTGCCAACCCGCGTAATGCCGCTTCGGGTACACTCAAACTGCAAGATCCACGGGAAGTAGCACGGCGTGGTTTAGATGCGTATCTGTACTATATGCTCGGGGAGAATCTGCCGGGAAGTACACATTTCGAGCGACTTTCCGTGGCGCGGGAATGGGGATTTCATATATCCGATGCGATTAAGGTGTGCCACTCGGTGGACGAGGTGATGGCGTATATCGCTTATTGGGACACGGAGCGTAAGAACCTGCCGGTTGCCACCGACGGAATCGTGCTGAAGGTCAATAACTTAGCGCAACAGGACGAACTCGGTTATACGGCCAAGACACCCCGCTGGGCAATTGCGTATAAGTTCCCCGCGGAGAAACAACTGACGCTCCTCAAGGAGATCACGTATCAAGTGGGCAGAACGGGCGTCGTGACGCCGGTAGCGAACCTCGAACCGGTGCAACTGAGCGGTACGATGGTACAACGCGCGACGCTGCATAACGAGGATTTCATTAAGTCGCTCGATATCCGTCCGGGAGACCGCGTGTGGGTGGAGAAAGGCGGCGAGATTATACCGAAGATTACCGGTCGTGCCGACCGAAATGATGAAATGAGCGCGACTGCGTCGCTCAATGATGGAATGATGTATTCCTTCCCCACTAACTGTCCCGAATGCGGAGCGGAGTTAGTAAGGGTGGAAGGAGAAGCGGCATGGCGGTGCCCGAATGAGGCCGGTTGTCCGCCGCAGATAAAAGGAAAGATTGAGCATTTTGTAAGCCGCAAAGCGATGGATATAGAAGGGCTGGGCGAAGAAACGATTGACCTGTTCTACCAGAAAGGATTGCTGCGCAATATCGCGGATATATACGACTTGCGGCTGGAGGATATCGCGGCGCAAGAACGACTCGGCGAGAAGAGTGCGCAGAATATTTTGGACGGCATCGAGGCAAGCAAAAAGGTAGCTTGGGCACGCGTGCTGTTTGCCTTAGGAATCCGCATGGTAGGTGAGACGACGGCAAAGAAGATCGCTCGCAAATACAACACGATAGACAGCCTGCAGTGGGCAACAACCGAACAACTATGCGCCATCGAAGATGTGGGTCCGCAGATCGCAGAGAACATTGTGAAGTACTTCGAGGACATCCGCAATCTGGAGATCTTGGATCGCTTGCGCAAAGCCGGCCTGCAGATGGAAGGTGAAGCAGCACCCGAACCGACGAGCGATAAGTTAGCGGGACTGAGTATCGTTATTTCCGGTACGTTTGCCCATCACAGCCGCGATGAGTACAAGGCGATGATCGAAGCCAACGGCGGTAAGAACGTAGGTTCGGTGAGCAAGAAGACTTCGTTTATCCTGGCCGGTGAGAACATGGGACCCGAGAAACGCAAGAAAGCAGAAGACCTCGGCATTCGCCTCATGACAGAGGACGAATTTCTTGAAATGTTGGATTGATAAAATGATGAAATGATGAAGATCAAACAACGTATATTTGATTATTTGCGTGGCAAACAGGAAGCACGTGATCCGCGTTTCCCGCATTTAGACCAACCGCTCAAGATCATGATCATTTATGAGAGTGATTACCTGGAGCGCAACGATGCCATCAAGACTATTCGGCAAGATCTACTGCGTCGGCAGATGGACGTGACGATGTGGGGATACGTAGAAAAGAAAGAGATCACGACCTTGATTTTACCGCAGAGCCGTATTCTTGGTTTGGCAGATTATAACCTGCTGGGCAAACCGCGTGACTACGTGCTGACCGATCTGGCGGCGGAGCATTATGACTTGCTGATTGACCTCACGACACGGCCTTTGTTACCGCTTCGCTATCTGGCTATGTACACGAACGCGGACTTCAAAGTGGGACTCAACCTCGGCGAAGGACTGCACGATATGCTCATCTCCCTACCCGATTTTGATCCGGAGCAAGGAGAAGAAGCAGCCATTGAAGCCTCGTGGCTGTACAATGAAATTATGAAATATCTCACCACAATCAAGTCTAACGACTAATGGATGAATGGATGAAAGGATGAATGGATTAATGGGACTCGGTACGGCACTTATCACGCCGTTTAAAGAAGATAAGAGTGTCGATTTTGAGGCACTTACGCGGCTGTTGGATACTCAGTTGACGGGTGCTGTCGATTATATAGTGGTACTCGGCACAACCGGTGAAGCCGCCACGATGACAGAGGATGAGAAACGGGAAGTGAGGACGTTTATTCGTACGTATGTGAACGGTCGTTTGCCTTTAGTTTTAGGCGTTGGCGGGAATAACACAGCCGCTGTGTGCGAGAGTTTAAGGACGATCGACTTGACGGGCTTTGAGGCGATCTTGAGTGTCTGCCCGTACTACAACAAACCGAATCAGGAAGGGCTGTATCAGCATTTCTGTGCGGTTGCCAAAGCTTCGCCTATACCTGTGATCCTCTATAATGTGCCCGGGCGCACGGGCGTGAACCTGCTGCCGGAAACGGTTATGCGGATCTGGGAAGCCCAACCGGAGAAGATCGTCGGCATCAAAGAGGCGAGCGGCAATTTGGAGCAGATTAAGCACCTGATTGATTTGGCAAAAGACAAACTGCTTGTTATCAGCGGCGACGACGGTATTGCCTGCGAAGTCATGGAAGCCGGCGGAGCGGGATTGATCTCCGTAGCTTCGAACGCCTTCCCGGAAGACTTCTGGCACATCGTACATGACAAAGACGCAGCCCTCCAAAACCGCTACGCCGAAATGATCCGTCTCCTCTTCGCGGAAGGCAATCCCGTGGGTATCAAAACGGTTTTGGCGCAGAAAGGGATTATACAAAATCACTTACGACTTCCGTTAGTTCCCGCAAGTAAGGAACTGGGAAACCAAATCGCAGCTATTTTATGATTAGCAAAAACAATAAACATTTATGACAAAGAAAGCATTATTATTAATTGTTTGCGCATGGATCTCTACTCTTGCATGGAGTAGCGAAAGAATAGAGGTTAACGGCGTTTATTATTTGTTTCATGGAGATTGCGCAACTGTTACGTACACAGGAGTTGAGAAATTGGGGCCATACACTTTAGCAGTAAGCGACTATAGCGGAACAGTTATTGTTCCGGATTCGGTACAATATGAGGGTAATTGGTATCACGTAACGGAAGTAGGCAATAACGCGTTTCAACAAAGTTATGTTAGGTCTGTTACGCTTCCCGAGAGCGTGACCAAGATCGGAACGGATGCATTCCGAAGCGCGACAAACTTGCAATCTATAAATATTCCTTCCGGGGTCACATATATTGAAGACAAGACTTTTGCCGGTTGCAACAGTTTGCCTGTGATTAACGGAATCCGTTACGCTGATACATATTTGTTAGCGACGACGGACAAAACACAGTCCAACTACACTATTTCGGAAGGAACGAAATGGATAGCGGAAGAAGCGTTTAAAGATTGCTCTGCTGCCACTTCTATCACATTACCAAGCAGTATTCTATCAATTGGTACCTCGGCTTTTAGAGGATGTACCTCATTGACCTCCGTTACGATTGAAAACAATCCCCGCTATACAAGTGTGGATGGCATTTTATATACTGCTGCATTAGATACGATATTATGCTATCCCGCAGGGCGTGAAGAAGAGGATATAGTTATTCCCGACCATGTTACCGTAGTGGCAGCAGGCGCTTATGCTGATAATACACATATCAAATCACTTCTAGTGCCT
This sequence comes from uncultured Bacteroidales bacterium, assembly GCA_946187555.1. Classification (GTDB taxonomy): domain Bacteria; phylum Bacteroidota; class Bacteroidia; order Bacteroidales; family Paludibacteraceae; genus Colicola. The sequence goes on along the minus strand of CAMHQP010000060.1, from coordinate 1,592 downwards.
GAAAATGTTACAAAAATTGTCAGTACAGCCTTCACGGGTTGTGGTAGTTTGACAAAACTAACTATTGCTTCACCCTCTATCGTGGAAACTAATTACGATAGATATACGGCGAATGGATTTTTTACTCTTTTCGGATCGCAAGTCAGCGGCACTACATTAGCAGAATGTATTATAGAATCGCCGGTTAGCGCCATTGGAAAGGCGTGTTTTGAAAACTGCGGCAACTTAAGGAAAGTTACTTTGCCGGACGGAATAGTACAGATTAGGGATGACGCTTTCTTGAATTGTCCCAACTTGCAAGTAATCAATATCCCTGAAAGTGTAAGAAGTATTGGCTCTGAAGCATTCATGTATTGTTCTCAATTAAGCAACTTGCATTTGCCGGATAGTCTTTCCTCATTAGGGACCTATGCTTTTTACGGTTGTAGTGCATTAACGAACGTGCATATACCTTCTTCGCTGACCACTCTGTCAAATAGTGTGTTTAGAGGAACCGGACTAAGGTATGTACATATCCCATCCAATATCACGACAATTGAGCCAGGAGCTTTTATGGCTTGCAAACAACTGCAAGGAGTCCGATTGTCTGAAGGCCTACAAAGCATGGCGTATGGAGCATTTTATGCCTGCACAGATTTGAAATATATTATCTGCGAGGCACAGACACCTCCTTCGTGTGGCGGTGATTGCTTTAAAGATGTCAATTACGCTATTCCTTTGTATGTGCCGGCAAATAGCAACTCTGCTTATCAGACTGCTAAAACCTGGAGCGATTTCACTAATATACAGGGCATCGCGTATGCTGATATGGTAGAGAGAAGCGAAGAATTTGCGATAGATGCCAATGATTCCACCATTTCTTTCATATGGACATTGGCAGATAGTGCCGTTCTGTATTCGCTGGAAATCACTTCTGCTGATTCCATGATATGCAGACAATTGTTCACACAAGATGCCATCTTAATAGACTCCTCTGCGCATGTGTCTGTACAATCATCAACTACTGCTCAAGTTCCTATGACACTTCCGGCACGAATGGCTAAGACTAACGAAAGCGAAACTTTCGGAATACTGTATTCGGTAAGCGACTTACAACCGAACATTCAGTATCACTATCAACTGACGGCATTAAATGATGCATTAGAAGTTGTGCAGCAATACAACGGGATATTCACAACGAATGGTAGTGCAAACGGTTTGGATGAAATCCGGAATGATTCAACGGAAGAGAAAATGAATGATAGCGTCAAAAAAGTGGTTCGGAACAATAAAGTGTATATCATCCACGGTCAAGATCTATTTGACTTATCCGGTAGTAAAGCAACTATATATCGGAAGTAAAGCAACTATCTATCATTAAGCGACCTGTTTTTTACTAATAACACAAAGCCGGATACAAAAAGAGCTCGCGTAATTGCGAGCCTTTTTCTTGTAAGAACTAGGATACTAGGATTCTAGGAAACTAGGATTCTAGATTACTTAGCAGCTTTCTTCTTAGCCTGATCAACGACAGCCTTGAAAGCTTTCGGTTGATTCATAGCGAGGTCAGCAAGTGCCTTGCGGTTGATAACGATACCTGCGTTCTTGAGAGC
>CAMHQP010000059.1 GCA_946187555.1 uncultured Bacteroidales bacterium | reverse complement strand
ACGATACGGCGCGCAGGTCGTACTCCTGCTCCATCGGGTCGCGCTCGCCGTAGAAACGGAAGGGCACGATACGGCCGTTCTCAATCATAGCCTTGTTACCCGTTGCCTTCTCATAGAGGCTGTCCTCCGCAAAGAACGAGCACTGGTTCACCCATTTCTCGTCGGATTCCTTGGATAGTTTGTATTGGAACTCGATATGGTCGAAGTTCTTATGGTGGACATCAAAGCCCGAAATCTCTACCGGGATGTAATAGCCCGCCGAGTCGCGCTGCGAGAGGGTGTTCATCACCCAGTTCTGGCGCGGCTTGTCGATCTGCACATCGCAGGAGAGCGGGATATAATGTACCGAGAAATCGAGGAACGTATTGCTCTTGGGGCAGTCACTCACTTTGAACATAAGCCGCAAGTTCTCGTAGTCGTCCACTTCGCCTCGCTCCACTTCGAGCGTTTGTTTGAAGGACTGGCCGGGTTCCATAAAGAACTCTATGCCCTGCGCGAGCGGTGCGCCGTTGACATACAGTTTAGCGCCATGCGGGTTGGTCTCATTGGCGAGTGAGAGGTTGAAGAGCATACCGCTTCCTGCCCATCCGTATTGTACCTCGCCTGCGTTGCGCAGCTCGATGGTGAATTTCGCACGCTGGTCGGGCAGCACGTTGGTCTGCTCGTAGGTATTGATGCTCATCGCGGGTTTGGCAAGGAGCATGGTGGAGTTGTTGAGCGGTGTACCCGGGTTGTAGAACTTGGTGGTGTCCTCGTCCTCGTACGGACAGTAGGTGGAACCGGCGAGCGTGGTGAACACATAACTGCCGTATCTCTCAGCAGCGTTCACAAAGTTAGCGGGCAGTTGATCGAGCGAGGCACTGGCAGTGGAATTCCAAACGGAGTCCAGCGAGGCGCGATAGACGGCCACGGTGATCTCGCCCTGATTGTCCGGCACAATGGTGAAGCCGGTGCTCTTCTTATTGGTTACATCCCGTCCCTCGCGGGAGTCTATATCGAGGTCAAGAATCGGCGATATTTTGAATGCGAACTTGGTTGCACCGGACGCATTGCCCAGCTCCGTTACCATTTCGTCTAAAGTTTTATCACCCAGATTTTTAACTTTATCTACAAACGACTTGAAAGAAGGGAAATTGGCTTGCTTGAATACCTTACCCAGGGTTTGGGATATTAGTTTTTTTATCGCATTGGCTCCGGTCTCCACACCGCCGGAGGCACTACCATTTGCAAACGCCATACCGGTTGGCATTTCGCTGTAACTCACCTGTGAGGTATAGCTGTCCGAGTGGTTGTAAGAGGAGCCTGCCGAAACGCTGTAGGTGCCTACCTGCTTACCCATATAGCGGGACATGATTTTCTCTTTCTCGTTGTTATAGAGTACCACTATCCATTTGGCGATTATATTATCCAGTGCCTCCACGCGGTTGGTGTACGGTCGAGCGTCTCCGGAAGGAACAATCATCTTGTAGGTATCCTTCGCCAGCGTGTCGTTGAGTTGTATTGCCGTGGTCGAATCGATATACCAATATACTTCCTCTCCGCGCATGGAGGCTGCCGCTTGGGCAGCGGCTTCGTCTGCAAAGTATTCCAACAAATTGTTGCGTTCGCGCAGCAGGCGCGGAACGACCGTATTGAGAATATGGTACTGGGTATAAACAAAGGTATTGCTAATGCGGTTGCCTACCACTATCTTCTCGCCTACGACGAGGTAATAGGGTTTGCCTGCGGTATCCGTACCCTGTGCCAACACGCGTATCGTACCTGCTTGAACTGCAGGCAGATGCTCGCGGTACAGCGTGTCGTTAATCACCGTTACCGATTTCGCCTTACCCGTAAGCACGCTGGTGGTCGTACCCATGAATACATCCGCATTGGCGCCAATACCCTGTTTGTTCTTCGACGACGAGGTGGAAATCTTCTCATTCGTGGTGAAAGAGTAACTGCTCTTGGTCGTATTGGATATCTCATGCGAGAAAGGAACATCAAGGGAGAATGCTTTGTTGGTATTCATCGATGTACCCGTATAAGTGATCTGAGCCGTAATGGCACCTACATGCGAATTGATATCTGTACCCCAGGTAGGACTCATTGTCACACCGAATTCAAAATCTAAGCTGAAGGTGTAACTGTAGTTATAGGTAGTTCCGCTTTCCACCCAAGCCGAACTGCCGTCACCTCCCGGGTCACGCACGATATCCATAATGGTGATATCGGCATCGGTGGATCGCAGTTCGTTCTCTTGTACGCGATCACCGGAAATAAAGGCACGAAATACTTCGGTCTCGACGGTATTGCCCTCTACCTCCAGAGCGGCACTGACGGTATGCAGCGCATCGGTGCCGCTGAACTCGGTCTCGAGTTGGTCCACCGTGAGGTAGATGTTACGGTTCTTGCCTACGTTATCCAGCGGATAGGTATAGTGCTTGGTGGTGCCTTCCATACCGTTGTGGATGGTGACGCTGCCGCCACGTTGCGGTACGCGGTCCTGTGTGCCGGCATCGGGGTTATTGTTGAAATAATAATCCTCGTACGCCTGTGCCTCAAACTGGTACTTGCGGTTGTTGCAGAATATGGGGTAACCCAAAGTATAGACCATAGAACCATCTTTCTTCTTCATATAGAGCGCTACTTCTTCATCGCTGTTGAGGTTGAAGCTGCTGACCTTCATTGATTTCTCGCCGTAGCCGTCCTGCGCCAGACCGTAGAGCAACTGCTGCATGTGGATCTTCACAGGCGTATGGTAGATACGGTCATAAGTGGCATTATAGTGTACACTGTCGGTGCCACGTTTGGGATTGTAGTTCGCTAAGGGGGCGTTGGTCAAATCGAATACCTCACTACCCTGCCCTGCGGCAAAGAGCGTAGCATATCCCTTGGCAGTGGCTTGCGTTACTTTGTACTTAACCGGATAGAGATCGACAGCATACTCACCCGTAGCGGCATCCGGACTGATGATGATGCGTTTTTTCTCCATGCGCATAGAGGTAGAGCCTACCGAGCGGGACGGTACGGCGCTCAGCGGGTCGGTGGTATAAACGAGGTGGTCGAAGGTCTGCTGCACCGTGTCGAGCGTCGGATCGTTCGGATCGTCCACCAAGTGTGATACGTTGTCGCCCTCCAGTTCCAACACGAGTTGCAAGTCATCGCCGAGGTTGTTCTTACCCAAGCCGAAAGCTTCGGGCAGGTCGCGCTGGTCGTTACCGCCGGCTACGCGGCCCACGAGACGCACTTTGGTCTGGTCGTAGAAGCGTATTCCATCCAGCGGCTGCGTCAGCGCGAAGGTGTCCGTACCCTGCGTGACGTGCAGGATACCGTCGCCCTCGAAGGTATGGCCCTTTTTGATGATCTGCAGTGTGTAAGGCTGCCCTTTGGTAAGCGTCAACTCGAAGTTACCGTCAATGCCGGTGGTGAGCGGTGCGCCATTGCGGCGGATGGTGTCGCCGTTCAGCAGGAACATCGCACCCGCTACAGGAATGGTACTGCCCTTATAGAGCGCACGGCCCGACAGGCGCGTGGATGCGGTATTGACAAAATTGATGTCGCGAGCAATACAGTTGTCTATGCTGAGACGGACGGTAGCCGAACCGGCACTGGTACTATTGAAACTGAACGTACCGTATTGCGAACTCGGAATGATGGTGTAGTCTGTGCCATTCTGATAATTATAATCCAGTTTGTCAAAAACAACCTTGCCGTCCGGGCCTGTGACAACAGACTTGACGATGTGTCCAAATTCGTCTTGCAACGCTACTGTCACTCCCGCCATGCCGCTGTTGTCCGGCATGAGTATTTGGCCGCGAATCTCACCATAAGGAGAACGCACACCAATTGCCACGGCTTCATGCTCTGCATGGCGACCGTTGCAGTCATATACCGCCTTGACGGTGTACTTGTATTCATCTACAGGTATTACGCCTATCGAATCAAAGAACGAATTGTCCACACCTGTATATACGGTGTCTGTCTTTGTACCGCGTTGCGTATTTAAACGCGTCAGTATGTAACTATCCACAGCCGCGGTAGTAGGTTCCCATTTCAATAGGATACCGCGTTTCATCTCGCCATCATCTGCAAGATTAGATGCCGTGAAGAACTTGATGCTTGCGCCTTCCTCGAAATAGAGGTTGGGACCGATTAATACTTTAGGCAGCAAGAAAGCGGAATCGCTTACATGCAGGTCGGCATCGCTCTGGTCGATACGCACGGCGTAACTGTAGTTGGTGCAGGCGTGGTTCGCCAGATCCGTATAGTGCGCCTCCCAGTTGCCGTCCGAGAGCCGACGGATGCTGTCTTGCGGGATAACAATCTCCTGCTGGAAACCATCCGTAGTCTTAATGAGCACCAGACGGGCGGACTTGTCCCACATACATTTGCCGATTTTGTCGTTCAGGTCTGCCGCCATACGCTGACCTACTTCCTGCTTCAGTTGGGGCATTATCTCATTCAAGCGTGCCAATTCATCTGGTGTCAGCGCTTGAGCCATCTCATCATAAATATCATTGTACACCCAACTTGTTGGATAGTTGATCATGCCATTCGTATAATTCTCAACCAATACGGTGAGATCATGCTCCAACCGATACTTGTTGCTCGTTGTTACCGCATTATCTCTACCTCCTAAGATTTGCAAAACGCTGTTTTTAGGCATCTTATACATATTATCAGTACCCGGCGTAATGTCAAATTGCTGCAAGATATTCGTTTCGGTTTCATCGCGCAGTATAGCCCTTGCCCAACCGGCAAGCGCGCGCACACATTTGATACCGACCATAACGCTGGTATCATTCGGGTTATGGTTCAACACACTGATCCTGTACAGATTCACATCCTCTTTCGGAATGGATATTGCCGCCACATCGGCGTTCGCAAGACGGATACGGAAGTCCACTTTGTGGGATTCGGCATCCAGCGTATAGGCGGGTTGCTCCCCTGCCAACGGCGCAAGGAAATTATGCTTCAGGCAGACGGTGTCACGCGCAAATTCATGACCTTTCCATCCCCACATTGAGGCGGACGCACGGCGGATACGGTAATAAACCGGCACGGAGGGAAGATAGGCTACTTTGGCAGCTGCGCTGAAGCTCAGTTCGCACATTGCATTGCCGTTCGCGTCGCGCAAGATATAATCCGATATTCGATTATAATACTCATGGCGCAGCGTGTCCAGGTATTGGATATTGCTGTTGTTTCCCGTCCAGCTGTCGCGGTCTTCGTCCACAAATTTATAGTTGGATTTATCGAGGCCGCGCTCCATCGATACGACATTGATGGTCTGTGCATCGCTGAAATCGCTCTTCAGGGCGCGCTGGATTTCGAAATAATCACCTTCTACGAGGTCTGTCACATGAGGATTCTTTACGCGCCAAGTCAGTACGTTGTTGCCGGTAAAGGTCTCCAACGAATCTTTCTCCTCCTTCACTACAAAATCGTAGATACGGTGGTAGGCGGGGATGGTGATGGCATTGGTGGTCTGGTTCGTCATCCCCACCGTAGGCGTCTTCATACGATAGACATTGAACGTCGCCTTGAATCCCGGTTGCAGGGTGTCCGTTGTCGGGATAAAGATATTATCCGCTCGTTTGTCCGTTTGGTATTGGGTACTGCCCGTAAAATTAGTGGTATAATATTTCGGGTCATAGTATACCACGTAGGGCACGGCGGCATTGCCGAAACCCGAGGCCCCCGTCTCTTTCGTCGCATAGAAATACGCATCATACAACTGCGGCGTCATCATCGCGTCAGCGCCACGGAATGTTTTGAACGTCCAGGATTTCTCATAGTTCACATTGCCCGTAACTTTCTTCGAAATCTTAATATCTGCATAAACGCCGAACTCTATCGAATCCAGTTTCTCGGGCATGTACCAGTCTATCTCCAGCCATGTTACGTAGTCCTGATCGTTTTCCGCCTCCTTCTTTTTGGAGACATAGTAAGTGTGGGTGGCTCCGTCGTTGGGCACCACTACTCGCGAACCCGTGTTGATGTTGGTAATCTCAATGATACCCTCATCGGTACCCGCTTGCACATCCACCTTACCATACGATATATCATCGTTGGCATTGACATCTGCCCTGTCGGCATCGATATAAAAGAGGGTGTGTTCCGAGTCGGTGATGCTCTTCTTGTAGTAGAACCTGGAATTACCCTGATTGTTGGAACTCACGTAGTAGTTATATCCTCCACGTGAATAGACGGGTACCTTGAAGTGAAGCACACCGGGACTTGTCGCCATGACGGTGTAATGGTCTTGAATTTCCAGAAAATCATTGGCCTGCACATTGACTGCCGCCAGCAGCATCAGGCAGGAGAGAAGAATAAATCGAATCGTTTTCATTGTGGTTTGTATTAAATTAGTAATTGTGCGGGGTAATCAGCCCCGCACAACTGAATGGGCAGAGGTGCGCTATTTCTCAATATAGAATGTAATCTCCTCTACCTCGTAAAACTGCGGACCGAAGCCCACTTTCTCGCTGTAACCCGTCCATACGGCACCCTCGTTCTCCATCTTCCATGAGGCATCATAGTTCCGAAACGTACCGGTTCCCATCATAATCTTGCAGAACTTGCCGGTTCCGTTCGTCGTGGTAAAACTGAAGGACGGCTCATTCTCTCTGTTGCCGTCGAAATACGCACCAAATCGTTCGCCACTTTGCCAGTGCGTTCCGTCGGCGGTTCCTTCAATTACGGTCAGCGTCACCCCTTTGGCGGTATACGTCTCCCCTGGTTCGGACAAACCGATGGACTCTAAATCGTCCTCCGTCCATGTAATGGTCATGGTTTCTTTGGGTTGTACCGGTTCATCTTTCTTGCAACCGATAAAGATCACTGCAGTTGCTGTCATCAGCAGGGCAGCAAACATAAAAAACTTCTTTTTCATAATTTACTTGTCTTAATTGAGTTTCAACTCCAGCGATTTGTGGTCACCCGGTTCTACCCAGATACGCGCCTCCTCGCTGGCGGGCTCGTTGTCCTTGTCAAACGCACGGAAGGTAAAGTAAGCGCCTTCGCTGTCATACTCCTTTGGGCCGAGATCTTCAAGCGTCTTGAGTTCGAAACGAGCCACACCGCCGGCATTGGTCTCATGCTTCTCATCGGCGTTCGTGAAATACTCGGACGATGAGTTATTAAAGCGGGCTACCATGACGCCTGCTACGGGTTTATTACTTTGGTCGAGCACCGTCACGTCAACCGTTGCTTCCGTCTTAATCGGATTGCAAGCAATCGCCAGCATCGCCAGCATTGCCAGACATAAAAATTTGATTTGTCTCATTGTTAGAATGGTTTTAAATATTCATTGTAAAAAATGTTTTTGCTTGTCGCACTACAAAGTAAAGGCGACAAGTGCATACCGCACCTGCCGCCAAAAGCCGGTTTTTCTATTCTCCTTATTACTTTTTTCTCGTAAGCGCGCGCATACATACATACATACATACATACATACATACATACATACATACATACATACAT
>CAMHQP010000058.1 GCA_946187555.1 uncultured Bacteroidales bacterium | reverse complement strand
CGCGGGCGTACGCGCGCCATCGCGATATTTATGGAATAAGAGCAAACCCTTCGGCAGTTCACCGTAATGCATGTCATTCAGCAGGTAACGAACAGCGTCCTGACCTTCCTTGCCTGCCAACTGAGGACCGAAAGCGAACTGGTCTTTGTGTGCCAGGAAATCCTGAATGAACGGTGTCTCGATACCATCCTCCAGGTACTGGAACAGGTTCTTGAACATACGGCTGGCAGCACCCGAAGCAGGCACGAACTTAAGGATCTTGTGTCCTTCCTCTAAGTACTTCTGCCATGCAGCGATGTACTCCTCTTGCTCGGCACGTTTCGGGGCGAGGATGCCTTTCTTCGTCGATGCCGGAGCAACGATGTCTAACTCGGGAAAACCATTACGGAAACACTCCAATTGCGCCTCCGCTTTTTCCACAGAAATACCGCGAGCTTGTAATTGCTCAAGGTCTTGTGCACTAAAACTACTCATGGTTGTTAAAAATTAAGTTAATATATCGGTTTAATTGTGTTTTACCAAATAATACTCGATGCCGAGGGCTTCCACCTCTTTCTTATACCGCTCAAAGAGTTCTAATCGTATCGCATCCGAGCCGTTGCTGCGGGCTTTGTCCGGCACCCACGGGATATCCGGATAGAGGATGATGTACACGTCCATCGGGTAGTCCGTTATTGCTTTATCCAGCCACTCCGGCCAATGGCCGAACGCGTAATCGAACCATACCTTTGTGATGATCAGTTCGGTGTCAAAGATATACAGCCCATCCGGCTGTTTCTCTAATTCCTCAATTTGATAGCGGGCTATCTCACAGAGCTCGTCGTAGGTGACCTCCGTCGTCCCTTTTTGCTCCACATACTCCCGCGCGTATTCCGGCACATAGGTTCCGTGGTATTTCTCCGCTAACTGCTTGGCTAACGTTGTTTTACCCGTTGATTCAGCTCCTATGATTCCGATTCGCATCATCGTGTCAGCATCAGTTTGATATTAAGTCCCACGTTATCTGCCTTGACAGGATAGCTCGACGAGATGAGCGGTGTTGTGCCTTGGTGGTCATAGAAGAGTTGGAGGTTGATCTTTTGACTGAGCACGTAATCCGCTGAGATCTTGATCGCAAACACCTTATTACCGCTCGAAGCCTGCGTGAGGCCTTCGTCCACCTTACGGAGCAGCATTTTTACGTCCTTGTACGACACATCTACTTGCAGTTTGAGGTCGTTGCTTACTCGCTTCTCTCCGCCGTCTTTCTTCTTGGTGATGAAGCCGAGGTTCTTGATCGTATAACCACCACCGATGACGAACTCCGACGTATGACCTTCGGTCAGTTGGACGGACGTTACGTTGAGCGCTAAGTTACGTTGCTTACGGTACTCGGCCTTGATAGATAGCGAGTTCTTCATCGTCATGTTCAGTCCGATGAGCGGTGAGAACGCCTCGGTGAGGGTGACGTTGGAGATGTCGTAGGCTGCACTCGGACGCGGGGTGTCGGTTGTCACGTCCCGTACGAAACCGACTTGTTTGTTATCGCCGTCAGCGCCCACCCAGGTGGAGTACGAACCGAATGAACCGATGGCATACTTACAGGTATAGGCGTGCGTGAGGGTGACGGACTTGAAGTGGTCTTTGATCCACGGCAGTTTGCCGAGTCCGTCGAAGGTCACTGACCAGTTCGGCAGCATACTGAGGATGCCAAGGAAGGGGTTAAGGCTCACCTTCTCGGGATTCCGTCCGGTATAAGCGGAGAGGAAGGCCGGCACGAGCACATCGGCTGACGAGCGGCTCACACGTCCGTGCTTAGACGGGTCGTATTTCTGTCCCGGGAAGACTGTTCCGCGCATGAAACCGGCATCGGGTAGAGTGACGTCTTTATACTGATCCTGTACACGTCCGGCGATGATCTCGCGGTTGGCGAGGAAGCGGTCGTATGCACTGTTGGCGAAGTTCTCTTCCTGCTTGCCGACACGACTGAAGATCGTTCCGATCGCTACCTGCGTGATGTTGAACGAACCGGTCGTTATCTCCTGCGGGTCACCGTAACTATACGTGATCGAGGTGGAAGATGCCATGTAACGTTTACCGCTCATCTGGATCTTGAGTCCCGGCAGCGGTTCGAGTGTCAGTTTGATATCCAGATCGGAGGTGTGCGCCCGGATAGCGGGTTGTACGATCGAGGTATCGCCGGAGAGCCAGTTGTTCTTGAGCGCACGATCCATCATGTTGCTCGGGATGAAACCGAACGCGAAGTCAAAGCCCGGGGCGTAACCGCCTTCGGTCTTACGCTGACCCATGAAGCCCGCCTCCGGCATGAAGCCCGGGATGGTCATCGAGTTGGTCTCGCGATAGGTGACTTGCAGACGGCGGATGAGCGTACCGACATAAGCGAACATGTCACCTGTTATCTGCGCCGCCGTCCGCTCGTTCGGGTCTTTGGTTGTGACGGTGACGGTCGCCTTCGCGCAGTCCGCTTTCGGCGTCAGACTGATCTTCGTGTTACCGGCCGGTTTGAACGAAACAGGGATGGCTTTGCCCGTTGAGTCCGCTACGGTGACGCTCAGCAGTTCACTGTTGAGACGGTGGGTGATCTCGATGGCTTTGCCCTTCTCCAACGCGATCGTCTGGGTGTAGTTCTTGGGCTTGAAGGAACGCCTCGAACCCCGACCTCCATAACGCTGCGTCATGGATTTCCAGTATTTGGACTTGCCGTACCAGTTCTCGAAATTGATACCTCCATCGACTTGCCAAGTCTGTACGCTGCTGACGGTGTTACCTCGGTCGATACCGTTGAGCGACGAAGCCGTTCGTGTCCAGTTATAGTTTGCGTTATAGGAGGCGTTAGCGGTGAGTGCATCGAGTCCCGGCACGCGGTTGAACGGCACGTTCCACGAAGCGGTGAACACCTGTTGGTACGTGTACGGCTTACCCCATTTAGCCAGCGAGCGCTGGATCGTGTCCTTCCATGCCTCGTACTTGTCGTGGTTGAAGTCGGCATCGAAATACTGCCCTTTGAGTATCTCCGGTGTGTACTTACCTTCGTCGATGATGGCGTTCATTGCCGACTGGAAGCTGAACTTCATGTTCTTCGTGAGGTCGTATTTGAAATCGACATTACGATCCCATGTGAAGTCCTTGCTATATGTCAGGTCGGAAGCATCGAAACCGTTGCCTGTCAGGTCACGCATCTTCATATGACTGAAGGTACGGTGCATGTTCGTGTTGAACGACCACGACTGCGGCAAGTAGTAGAAATTCAACTCTTTGAGTGCCTTCACTTTGCTCACTTTCTCTACCTTACTGAACGGTTCCCAAGGCTTGGGGTTGAAGCTGTAGGCATAAGTGAACGAACCCTTATGATCGGTGGTGACGTTGGTCTCCATGTCGGGCGAGTGCTCGTTCTGCTTGTTGTACGATGCGGAGATAGAGAAGTTCGCCGGGTCGTAGAACATATCCTTCTTCTTGGAGTGGATATTGACTTTCAGATTGGACACAGAGAAGGACGTCGCCTCATGAACGGTGTTGGTTAACTGTCGGATGGAGTCTTTCTCTTCCTTGGTGTTATAGGTGTCGAGTGTCGCTTTGAGCTTGACGTCGGTATCGAGCGGGTCGTAGTCCGGCGAGGTGGTTTCATTGCTGTAGGAGACGTATAGCGGCATCTGTATCTTTGCTTTCTCCGGGAAGAGACGACCGGCTTCGAGGGCGGCACTCACGGATAGTTGGTAGAAATTATCCATGTTCCGGTCGAGCACATTGGACTCGATAGAACCATATCCTGCGGTCTCCAGACGACCGGCTACGTTCACTTGCGCGATGTCACTGATGGCCAGTGATGCATTCGCCATGGCGGCTACACCGCCCTGTTCGTTGAACTGGCAGAGACGTAACTCGTTCACCCATATCTCACCGCTCGCATCGTGTTGGCCGTGGTTGCGTACACCGATCATGATCGAACTGATCTCCTCGAGTGTCGGATTACCGAGCACGGTGATCTTGTTCTGCGGTTTGTCGTTCGCGTCATCGTAGATGACGTACGGGATGGTGTTTCCTACGCCTTCATTGCCGGCTCGTTTGGCTTTGTTACGCGCCATCTTAGCGGCTGTGAGGGCTTCGAGCGGGAAATCGAACATATTCTGCGTCGGCCATACAAGGGCACGGTCGGCGGCAGAGTTATTATTGTACTGACCCGGTGCTGTCAGATGCAGCGGGATCTCATATTCGTAGTAGTTATTGCGCAAGTCTGAACCCATACGGATGAAGCAGGTGAGGTCACCGTCACGCAGATCGGGATCAAGCGACGGCATCTGCTCGGCATGCACGAACATCTGCAGGTTCTTGTACTGACGCAGGTCATAGCCGGTGTTCTTGTACATCGCCCGCGCATCGTTCGGACTGAGGTTGGTCACGCGGAGCACCATCGCCTGTTCGTTCTGTGCGATGAGTTGGGCTTGTCCCGGATCGGTCTGACGTGTCACACCCGGCGGGAGTACGTAGTTGATCGGCGTACGGGTACTGTTCTCCTCGATGTTCACGGTCTGTACGCTGATAGAAGCCCCTTTGTTGACCGGTACACCTATCGGAGCCAGATCACGCGTGTACTGGCGCCAATCGCCACGAACGAGATCGAGCGTAGCAAAACGCAGGTGTGTCTCGTGCGCAAAGCCCGTCATGTACATACGCATGAAGCGGATGGATTTCCAGTTACGTATCGAACCTTCCTTACGGACGGTTGCGCTGTCGCCGCGGAGAGGTATCTTGAACTGATACCAGGTCACCTCGGCGGTTGTTCCGTCACGCAGCGTGACCTTTCGGATCTTCTTCTCGGTGATGTTCTGCTTACCGACCTCCATCATGTCGGGGCGGAGGATGACCTTATACTCGTAATAGCGCTCGTACTCGTTGAGCGTATTGTCCTGGTTGATATCTTCGATATCCGGCGTCAAAGTGGCGGCTGTTCCGTAACTCTCCGTCTGCTGCTCGGAAGCGGGCGAGTTACCTTCGGTTCCGTTATAATGCTTGTAACGATCGAGGATGGATACCTCCTGCTGGTCGTAGTCCGTGCCTCGGTAGTAATGGTAGTTATCGCCGGCCGGGTCGTTGAGCGGCGAGAACGCGTCATTCGCCCACTTCGTCTTGGTAGCCGGACTGATGATGCCGTCCACGTCCTCCAAGAATTTCTTGTAGGCCGGCCATGTGAACTCCTGGTCGTTGGGCAGACCATCCAGACCCACGTCCTGACGCGGACGCGAACCGGCTTCGTTACTGAAGGCCACCACCGTACTCGTTGTACGCGGCACGTTACCCCAGAAGGTGGGTTCGATACGTCCCAGATCGGTATCGGCGAGCGGCATTCCGTGCTCAAACGATTTCTTGCCGTCTCGTAAGATATCCTCGCTCACGTCACCGAGGTTGAAATAGAGCGTACCCTCGTAATCGGTCGCATGTTCGGGGTTAGTGAGCGCCGGATCCATGAGCCAGAACTGAATATATTCGATATTGGCTTTCTCGAAATCCGTGTTGTCCAGACGCCGCATGATACCACCCCAACGTTGTTTCGGGTTCTTGAGTTTACCATCTGCATTGAGTTCGCTTGCATTGAGGTTATACGGTCCGCGCTCCTCGGGATAGTAGGCGAGGTTGAGGACGGCTAACTTGGTATCCACGTTGCTCGCTTCCTGGCGGTTGGGGTAAATCTCATCCTGATAGACGATACGTGTACGGTGGTCACTGAGTGCACTGAGGTCATCGCGCAGGTGTGCCGGCGTGTTCGATTGCGGGTAACCGAAGATAGGATCGACAGCAAACCAGCCTATGTGAGCACGGTTGATGTTATACGCGGCGGTGTCACGCGTGAGGTTGATTTTCGACTCAGGGAAGACGGTCGGCGTAGAGGCCAAGAACCAATAACTCGGATAGTGTACGTCGATATTGGTGGTCGTGTTCTCGAAATCGTCTATATACGCTGTTCCGACGGATCCTACATCGCGGGTATGACCCGGAATGAGGTGCGCAAACTCCGCGCTGATCTGGAAGGTAGAAGGAGCGGTAGCTGTGATCCATGGGATTTTATCGATGGCATTGGTGAGCCATTGTAGTTCTGTTTTCCACGAGCCGTTCACACCCCAGATGGTATTTGCAAGCGGCTCTGAACCCGTGTTGACCTTTGTGGTCAACGGCCGCTCACGCAGGTGCATGATCGTACCGCCGAGGACGAGATCTTTGTTGAACTCATATTCGAGGTGGGCACCGAAGAGCGACTTACGTTGCATGGAGAAAGTCGATTGGTTCTCCAGCTTGACATCGACGTTGGTACCGGACTCCAGAATAGAGGAGTTGAGGATTGTCACCGTTCCCATGGTGTAATCGACCGTATAATCGACGTTCTCGATGAGCGTTGCGCCACCGGCGGTGACCGTCACCGAACCACGCGGCACATTCATCGCTCCGAGGCGTATCTCGCTACCGTTCGTACCTTTGTACTTACCGGTGAGGTGGAATTTATTCTTCTCGCTCAGCTCCTGCGCCACGATGAGCGTTGAGTCGTACAACTCCTGATAGCAGTATTTGGCTGTCAACGCAGGGTCGTTGCCTAAGGTCGCCGCCAAGTGACTACCGAAAGGCTCCAGCACAGGGAAGATGATCTTTCCGCCACTGGAATATACGGTCAGGCCTTCTATGAAGTCGAACCGTCCGTCGGAGGTGATGTTGTGCTTCTGGTCAAGGCGGTCGAGGTTCATCACTCGTAGCAGTTGTTTGCCTTTGATAGGTCCTTCGTCGAGGTACTGCAGATCCGTGCCGACGGAATCGTTACGGTAGGTGACGTAGAGTTCGAATTTGTCCTGCTGAATAGACGTGGCGCCCAAGGAGTAGATGTTTTTCATCATCAAGTCCCATGTACCACGGTTCTTGAATCGCGGCGCGTTGGCGCTGGACTTCAACATCTTCAATGCCAGTGCAGCCGGGGTCTTCGGCGTCAGGCTGGTAGCGGTGTCGGCAACGTTATCGGTCGAGAACTCACCCACTTGGTACACCTGACCGTTATACGTATATTCGAATGCCACGGCAAGTACCTCGTCTTGGTTGAGTGCCGACTTGAGGGATATATAACCCAAGGCACTGTTGAGCGTATATTCGCCGCTCGTTAGCAGTCGTGCGGACTCCACTTTCTCGAAGTCCGTTCCGCTCTCCATACCAAGTCCTTCGAGTGCCGAAGTGGTCTGCTGGAAATCCCGGAAATCGGTGGCACTGACGGTAGAGTAGAGTACGTTCGTCTTGTTATCCGGCGCACCGGTCGGACTACCGCCCCAGGCGTATTGCGTATGGCTCGTGTTCTCACCCAAATCGACGAAGGCCACGATATTACGTGCCTGATCGTAGTTACCGCGTTTATTGGTGATCCATACCTCTATCTTATTGATGGTAAATCCGCTGGCTACGTACGGGACGGTCTCCATGGCGCGCTCGTAGAAATCGCGGAAGAAATGACTGAGGAAGAAATGTCGGTTCTCGTCGTAGTTAT
>CAMHQP010000057.1 GCA_946187555.1 uncultured Bacteroidales bacterium | reverse complement strand
CTGTGTCTAATCGGGTTGGAGGGCATTGTATTGCTCTCCGCCGATTCTCTTATTATGCGCATGCGCGAGAACATCACGATGACGGCAGTGCTATCATCGGATGCAGATAGCACGCAGTGTGCGCGGTTAGAGACGATCTTGTCATCAGGAAATCAATGTAGTGGATATAATTATATCTCGGCGCAACAGGCCTTAGAGGAGCATATACGCTCGTTAGGTGAGGATCCCAGCGCATTCTTGGGATATAATCCGTTATCTGCCAGTTATGAGATCCATCCTACTGATGTGTACAGTGATCCGGACAGTCTGGCAGTCATAGCGGCGCAGTTAGAGGCTTTGCCATATGTGACGGAGGTGATCTATCCTCGTGATCTGGCGGACTTGATGAGCAGTAATGTGCAGGATTTCTCGCTGATCCTACTGGCGGTAGCCCTGGCCTTATTGTTGGTATCACTGGTTTTGATTGTCAACACCATTCGTCTGCAGATATATGCCAAGCGGTTCCTTATTAACACAATGACCCTGGTGGGTGCTACGTCTTGGGTGACGCGCCGTCCGTTCGTGATGCGTAATATGCTGATGGGCTTTATATCCGGCATTGTGGCATTGGCCATTCTGAGCGGCGTGGTGTATTATGTGGATTTCAAGTTGGGCGTATTGCTTTTCCCGCTTACATGGCAGAATATCACGTTCGTCTCGGCGCTGGTGCTTGCATCGGGCTTATTGATAACCCTCTTTGCTTCGCTGATAGCTACGGGCAAATATATCCGCATGGATAATAACTCGTTGTACGAAATTTAGGATTTTTGATTTTTGATTGAAATGAAACATACATTACCCAAACTCAACCTCATCCTTATCGCCGTTTCGGTGGTCATCATCGTGATTGGTTTTGCATTGATGACCGGCGAACCGTCCGGCGAGGTGTATAACCCGGATATTTTCTCTTTCCGTCGTATCACGGTCGGTCCGATGATTGCCTTGTTCGGATTCGTGTTCATGCTTTTCGCAATCTTGTTCCGCGGTAAGAAGAAATGAGTTGGTTAGAAGCGCTTATATTAGGTATTGTTCAAGGTCTGACGGAGTTTCTTCCCGTTTCGTCGTCCGGTCACTTGGAGATCGGACAGGCTTTGTTAGGCACGAGTGGAGAAGAAAACCTGACCTTCGCGATCATTGTGCATACCGCCACGGTGTTATCGACACTGGTGGTGTTATGGCATGAGGTGGCGCAGTTGTTCAAGGGTACATTCACAACGCTCCAGTGGAATGCAGAGAAGGACTATGTGGCGAAGATCTTGGTGTCGATGATACCGGTGTTTATTGTCGGTATGTTCTTCAAGGATCAAGTAGAGGCATTCTTCGGAAACGGTTTGTTGTTGGTCGGTATTTGCCTGCTTATCACGGCAGCGCTGCTGGCACTCAGCGAGTGGTTGCAGAAGAAACGTCAGAACGCCGGTCATGAGGTGACGTACAAAGATGCGTTCATCATTGGTATAGCGCAAGCTTGTGCTGTGTTACCCGGTCTGAGTCGTTCCGGTACGACGATTGCTACGGGCTTGCTGTGCGGCGTGAAAAAAGAGAGTGTGGCGCAGTTCTCCTTCCTCATGGTGCTGATTCCGATCTTAGGCGAGGCTTTCCTGGACTTACTCAAGCTGCTGAAAGGGGAGTTGGTTAGCAATTTGGGACTGTTGCCGGCTATCATTGGTTTCGTGGCAGCGTTTGTAACGGGCTGTTTCGCTTGCCGTTTCATGATAGAGATCGTGCGTCGTCAACGTTTAGTGTGGTTCGCGCTCTATTGCGCTGTAGTGGGAACGATAACGATTATTGCAACTGTTTGTTGAAATGTGGGATTTTGAGGCGGGAGAGATATTAGCGTTTGACAAACCGCTACACTGGACGTCGTTTGATTTGGTGGCAAAAGTTCGGTGGAACCTATGCCGGAAGTTAGGAACAAAAAAACTCAAAGTAGGTCACACGGGTACATTAGACCCGTTGGCAACAGGAGTGGTAATCATCTGCACAGGTAAGAAAACGAAGCTCATTGATCAGCTCCAGTACGATGTAAAAGAGTATATCGCAACGCTCCAGTTGGGTGCAACCACACCGAGTTATGATTTGGAGAAGGAGATCGATGCTACGTACCCCACAGCGCATATAACGCGCGAACTGATCGACAAGACGATTCCCGAGTTTCTGGGCGAACAATGGCAAGTGCCACCCATGTTCTCTGCCGTGCAGATCAACGGCAAGCGGGCGTACCAGTTGGCACGAAAAGGCGAATCCGTGGAACTCAAACCCAAGTTGCTTGTGATCGATGAGATAGAGGTGTTGGCCTTTGATGAAGCGAAGATGCAACTGACCATTCGCGTGGTGTGCTCCAAAGGAACGTATATTCGCGCGCTGGCAAGGGATATCGGTGAAAAACTGAACTCCGGGGCACATCTGATTGCTCTCCGCCGCACGAGAGTCGGTAACACGAGAGTAGAAGACTGCTATACGATAGAACAATTTTTAGACGAACTGAGTAAATTCGAATATGTACAAATCCAATGATATGAGACTCTGTCAGTTTAAGTTTAGACTGCCGGAGGAGTTAATAGCCCAATACCCTGCGTCGTATCGTGACGAGGCTCGTTTGATGGTCGTACATCGCAAGACCGGCGAGATAGAGCATAAGATGGTATCGGACGTGGTGGGTTATTTTGATGAGGGTGATCTGTTTGTGTTCAACGACACGAAGGTTTTCCCGGCGCGTCTATGGGGACACAAAGAGAAGACGAATGCCTTGATTGAGGTGTTCCTGCTGCGTGAGTTGAGCCACAGAATGCGTTATTGGGATGTGTTGGTTGAACCGGCGCGTAAGATTCGTATAGGAAACAAGATCACGTTTGAAGAAGATCCTTCTATCGTGGCAGAGGTAATTGATAATACCACCAGTCGCGGTCGTACGTTCCGTTTTTTGACGGACTATGATAACGAGGAGTTTGTGCCGCGTCTGTACGCCTTGGGTAGCGCTCCGCTGCCAAAGTACATCAAGCGCCCGATGGATGCAGAGACGATGCAGCAGTACATGGAGGTCTTCCATGACCAGCCTGTTCACGAGATGGATACCGAGCGTTATCAGACTATCTTCGCTGATAAAGTAGGTGCAGTAGCGGCTCCGGCAGCAGGTCTGCATTTCTCCAAACAACTGCTCAAACGTATGGAGATACATGGTATCGAGACAACCTTCATGACCAGTCATATCTCGTTGGGCATCTTTAAGGAGATTGACGTAGAGGACTTGACGAAAAACAAGATGGAGTCCGAGCAGATTATCCTTCCGGAGGCGATGACGAATGCAGTAAACAAGGCGCACGAAGAGCAGCGGCGTATCTGCGCGGTAGGAACCGAGGTGATGCGGGCTATGGAACATGTAGCTGGAACGAACGGTATGCTGAAGGCATATGACGGCTGGACGAATAAGTTCATCTTCCCGCCGTATAAATTCTCCGTAGCGAATAGTTTCTTTGTTAATTTCTATATGCCGCAGTCGAGTCAGATGCTGATGGTAGCCGCTTTCGCCGGCTATGAAGAGACGATGCATGCGTACGAAGTGGCAGTAGAGCAAGGATACCGATTCGGAGACTATGGGGATGCGATGTTAATTGTCGATTGATGAATGTACGAATAGACCCATCTTGGCAGCGTGTATTGCAGACGGAGTTTGACAAACCGTATTTCGAACTCCTCACCTCGTATGTGCGCCAACAATATCAGACCCGTCGGTGCTTTCCTCCGGCAGGTCTGATTTTTAATGCCTTTGACTCGTGCCCGTTTGATAAGGTGCGCGTGGTCATTATCGGTCAAGATCCGTATCATGAACCGGGTCAGGCGATGGGACTCAGTTTCTCCGTGCCGGATGGCGTACAGATCCCGCCTTCGCTGGTGAATATATACAAGGAGATCCACCGTGATTTGGGTACGCCTATCCCGCAGAGCGGCGACCTACGCCGTTGGGCGGAGCAAGGGGTGTTACTGCTCAATGCGACGCTGACCGTTGAAGCGCATAAAGCCGGCAGTCATCAAGGCAAAGGATGGGAAGAACTGACGGATGCGGCAATCGCGGCACTCAATAAAGAACGCGAGCACTTGGTTTTCATGCTCTGGGGCTCGTACGCGCAGCGCAAAGGACAGTTTATCGACCGTCGCAAGCATCTGGTATTACAGACCTCGCATCCGTCCCCACTGTCCGTTTATCGCGGATTTGACGGTTGCGGACATTTCAGTGCAGCGAATAACTATTTGATTAAAAACGGCTTAGAGCCTATACAATGGTGATATGAAAAACGAAGTTAATCGCGCCCTTGTGGCAGAGAAAAAGCTACTTCTTATTGATGCGTATGCAATGATTTTCCGTGCGTACTATGCGTTTATCCGCGTACCACGCATGAATAGTAAAGGCGAGAATACCTCTGCTATCTTCGGTTTCTGCGTGACCTTAGAGGACTTGATTCGTAAGATCAACCCGACCCATCTGGGAGTGGCTTTTGACCCGGCCGGAGGTACGTTCCGCCACGAGGCGTACGACCAGTACAAGGCGCAACGTCCGGAGACACCGGAAGACATACGCAAAGCCGTTCCGGTCATCAAACAGATTCTCGAGGCGATGAATATACCTGTGCTGGAGGTGCCGGGGTTTGAGGCGGATGACGTCATTGGTACGCTTTCTGTGCTGGGCGAACAGGCGGGGTACGAGGTTTATATGGCCACCCCCGACAAGGACTATGGTCAACTGGTCTCCGATCATGTGTTCATGTACCGCCCGCGGCATACAGGTGGTTTTGAACTGATGGGTCCCAAAGAAGTGTGCGAGAAATACGGACTTCAGCGCAAGGAGCAAGTCATTGATCTCTTGGGGCTCATGGGCGATGCGTCCGATAATATACCCGGTTGCAAAGGAGTAGGAGAGAAGACAGCGGTGGCATTGTTAGAACAGTTCGGTTCAATCGATAACATGCTCGCACGTACGGATGAGATCAAAGGGGCGCTGCGCGCGAAAGTGGAGACACAGGTGGAAGAGATCAAGTTCTCCCGTTTCTTGGCTACTATCCGCACCGATGTACCTATCGCACTGGATGAAGCGCTGCTCGCGAAGAAAGAACCGAATTTTGAGCAACTCACGGCGCTGTACCGCGACCTGGAGTTCAACACGCTGCTACGCAAGTTACCTCAGCAGACTCCTAGTGCTCCTAGTACTCCGGTTGCTCCGAAGAAATCCAAGCCTGCAGATCCTGCTCAACTCGATCTCTTTGCCGAACCCGAAGGACAACCCGTAACCGGTAACCCGTCACCCGTAACCTATGACACGATCGAGAATCGTCTTTGCCAGTACCTGTTGAATCCCGAGGTGGCGTTCAATCCCTATAAAGAACCGGATTTCGCGGCGCTGAAAGCAGATGCTGATCTATGGAACCTGTACAGCGAAGTGGAGTTGCCCTTAGTACCGGTTCTACGTGAGATGGAAGCGGCAGGTGTACGTATCGATGTTGCTAAACTCAAGCAGGCGGAGATAGCCCTTACGGAGGAACTCAATGCGCTGGAACAACGTATCTATGCCTTGGCAGGAGAACCCTTTAATATCAACAGCCCGCGGCAAGTAGGTGAACTGTTGTTCGAGAAACTACAGTTAGATGCGAAGGCAAAGAAATCCAAGACCGGTCAGTACTCGACCTCCGAAGAGGTGTTGGTGGCACTCAAAGAGAAACACGAGATAGTAGGGCTTATCTTGGATTACCGCGAACTGAAAAAACTGATTTCTACCTATATCGCAACGCTGCCGAGTTATATCGCCGCGGACGGGAAGATCCACACGACGTACAACCAGACCGTCACGGCCACGGGACGACTCAGTAGTAGCAATCCGAACCTGCAGAACCTGCCTATCCGTTCGGAACGCGGACGTTTCATACGCGAGGCGGTTATACCCGACGAGGGCTGTCTGTTCCTCAGCGCCGACTACAGCCAGATAGAATTGCGACTCATGGCGCATTTCTCACAAGACGAACATATGCTTGCTGCGTTCCGTTCCGGCCAGGATATCCATGCAGCAACGGCAGCGCGTATCTACGGACTGCCTATTGAGCAGATCAGCAAAGACCAGCGCCGTAAGGCCAAAACGGCTAATTTCGGCATCATATATGGTATCTCCGCCTTCGGTTTGGCACAACAATTGGATTGCTCACGTACAGAGGCCAAACAACTGATAGATGACTATTTTGCCGCTTTCCCGCGGGTGATTCAATACATCGAGTCCCAGAAAGAACTGGCACGGCAGAAAGGGTACGCTGAGACACTCTTCGGACGCAAACGCTACCTGCCCGATATCCACTCGCAGAACGCTACTGTTCGTTCGTTTGCGGAGCGTAATGCCGTTAACGCACCTATCCAGGGTACGGCGGCAGATATCATTAAGATGGCCATGGTGTCTATTCATCGTCGGCTCAAAGAAGAAGGACTCAAGGCACAGATGATCATGCAGGTGCATGACGAACTCAATTTCAATGTGCCCGCTGTGGAGATAGAACGCGTACGTGAGATCGTGGTGAACGAGATGCAGAATGCGGTGCATCTGTCGATCCCTTTGATTGCCGAGTGTGGCGTAGGAGAAAACTGGCTTGAAGCTCATTAGTGCCATATTGATCGTTATCCGCGTCCTGTGTATAGGGAATTCGTTCTCATGGGATGCCGTCGAACAGGAACTCGTGCCGCTCTGCGATGCGAAGAACGTGCAGGTGGAGATCCATAACCTCTACTACGGCGGTTGTTCGTTGGAACAGCACGCACAATTCTTATTAAAAGACACGGCCGCCTACTCGCATCGTGTGTGTACCAATGCGTGCCCGCGTGTGGTGAAGGACACGGTTACGCTGCGTCAGGCACTCCAAGACGGCGCGTATGATGTGATCTCCCTTCAGCAGGCCAGTCATGATAGCGGTATTCGCAGTTCGTATGAGCCCTGGCTCTCCTTATTAATAGATAGCGTACGCGCGTACCAGCCGCGCGCGCGTGTGTGCTGGATGCAGACCTGGGCGTATAGCCAAGATGCCAAACATCCTGCTTATCCGAGGTATCATTGCAACCAAGCCGAGATGTGGGACAGTATAGTCGCTTGTACACCAAAAGTTCTGCCGGTGATTCCTTGCGGAGAAGCGATTCAGTTAGCCCGTCAAACGAAGTTAGGGGACACTTTATGCAGAGACGGATACCATCTCAATTATGTGTATGGACGTTATACGGCAGCCTGCGTGTGGTACGAAATACTGACAGGAAAAGACGTTCGGTGCAATCGGTATAAGAATGCACAGATGACCTGTCAGCAACGCCGTTTGACCCAAAAATCTGCCCATAAAGCAGTGCGTAAGTAAGAAAATGCACTTTTTTTGCATTTTTTTTCAAAAAAATTTGGTCATATCAAAAAAAAGCAGTACTTTTGCACCCGCTTTTGAAAAAGAAGACTACTGGTGCGGTAGTTCAGTTGGTTAGAATACCGGCCTGTCACGCCGTAGGTCGCGAGT
>CAMHQP010000056.1 GCA_946187555.1 uncultured Bacteroidales bacterium | reverse complement strand
TACCGGAGCACCCGGAGCATTTCGATCTCTTCTTCTCAATAAGCGGTCGTCTCTTCTCCGAAGCGAAGCATGGCTTGCACACGATTGCCGAGGTGATGGAGCTCTATCCCAAGGAGTTCATCGCTACCATCGGTTACCCGGAATCGGCGGTCGATCCCTTCAAGCACGCGTTCCGTGCGGCATGGGGCAAGACCCATACACTGGTACCGGGTGCACGTGAGATGCTGGAGCGCCTGCAGTCCAAAGGTTATCGACTCTTCGCGGCAAGCAACAGCTTCGGTCATCTGCAGCGCAGTCGCCTCGAGCAGGCAGGCATCCTGCCCTTCTTCGAGGACACGTTCATCTCCATGGATATCGGTTACGACAAACCCGACATACGCTTCTATCAAGAGGCGTTGCGGCGCGCGGGCTTGCAGGCGCACGAGGTATTGATGATAGGTGACTCGATGACCACCGACGTGATCGGCGCGCAGAACGCCGGCATGGACGCCCTCTTCTTCGATCGACAGAAAGATGATTTATTAGAACTCACACGCAACTTATGAATCGATATACTCTCGGCAAAATAGTAAAATTCTTTTTTCACTGGCACTACGATATTCAGGTGACCGGCGAAGAGGTATTGCGTAACGGCGCGACCCATCTGGTGCTGCCGAACCACTCCGCGTATATCGATCCGCTGATCCTGTTCAGCGAAGAGTGGTGGCTGCCGATACGACCATTAGTGGACGAGCTGTTCATGCGCAATAAGTTCTACGGTCATATCCTCCGCAAAGCCGATGCCATCGAGGTGCCCGATCTCAACAAGAGCGCGATGAGTCGCGAAGAAGGATCGGCGGCAGCAGGGCAACTCACCCGCATCGTGCTCGACAGTCTGGCTGCCGGCAAAGAGATCTGTTTCTATCCTTCCGGTCACGTCAAGACCATTGATAAAGAGGTCATAGGTAACCGTCGTCTGGCGTACGAGGTGTGCCGCGAGTTACCGGAAAACGTACGCGTCGTCCTCTGCCGCATGCGTGGGCTCGAAACCAGCCGATGGTCGAAACTCAAGCGCAAAGAGCATAAATGGCGTCGAACGGTGCATCTGCATTTTGAGGATCATACGGACGATGTTCGTACGTGGGCGCAGACCCTTACCCGCCGCGAGTTTAATGAGCAACTCGAGCAGTGGTATAATGATGAAATGATGAAATGATGAAAGATATGAAACGTTTATTCATGATTTTGCTGGTGAGCAGCATGGTGATGACGGCCTTTGCCGGTGACACCATCTTCTACACCTTACAGCAGTGCCGCGACCTGGCGCTTACTTCCGGTGCGTCCACCAGAGCGCAACAGGAGACGATGCTGGCGGCCAAATACAACCGTCAGGCAGCGTTGGCCTCGATGTTCCCCCGTATCACGGCGAACGGTAGCTACATGTGGAACTCCCGCGATGCACACCTCTTGGAGAACTCCACCACGCTCTCGTTCGGTACCGCGACCGTCAACCCCGACGGAACGGCTTCGTTCGATTGGAGCAGTGAGAGTGCGCTCGCTAAGATAGAGACCGCTGCAAAAGGAACGGTGTTCGAGGATGCGGTGAAAGACCTTGCCAACAACGCCGGTCAGCGCATTGCCGATGCCTATCAGGTGCTGTATGATAAACTGACCTTCGATCTGACGCATGTGGTGGTAGCCCACGTAGGCATCACCCAACCGATCTATGTCGGCGGACGTCTGATACAACTCTACAACATCGCCAAGGCCACCGAGACCATGGCTGTTATCGAGGCAGATGCCAAGCACGATGCCACAATCTATGCCGTTGATGAGGCCTACTGGCGCGTCGTGTCCGTGTCGAAGAAGAAAGCGCTGGCCAACCAGTACTACCAACTGCTTGTGCAACTGGAGGGTGACGTCCAAGAGGCACTGAAGGAAGGACTCCTTACCCAGGCCGATCTGCTCAAGGTAACCACCAAACGTGGCGAGGCAGAGGTGAAAAAACTGCAGGCGGAGAACGGTCTGACGCTCTCCCAAATGGCACTCGCGCAGGTATGCGGTCTGCCGCTCAGTACTGCGTTCTCGCTCGACGAGAGCGGCCTGAGTGAGACCACGCTCACCACCGAGGATATCAACGTCGAAGCGGCAGTAGCCGGTCGTTCGGAACTCCAACTGCTCGAGCAGGCAGAGAAGATCGCGCGCTCCAATGCCAAACTGGCATCGGCGGGTTTGCAACCGAATATCGTGGCATCAGCCGGATATATGTACACCAACCCGAACGTGGATAACGGTTTCAGCAGTAAGTGGGACGGTAAGGGCTTCTTCTCCGCAGGTGTAGTAGTGAATGTGCCGATCGTGCATGCCGATGATATACTCCGTTACAAAGCCGCCAAGCATGCAGCCAATGCGGTGGCGCTTAAGACCGATGAGACGCGCGAGTTACTGACGCTTCAGACCACCCAGGCCAACCAAAAACTGATGGAGGCACAGCAGAAGATTGCGCTTGCCCGTCTCACGGAGAACAACGCCGCAGAGGTACTCCGCATGGCGCAGGAGTCCTATGACGCCGGTATGATCACCGCCTCCGAACTGATGCAGGCGCAGACCGCTTGGCTCGCGGCAGCCACCGATTTCGTGGACGCAGAGGCAGAGGCCAAAACGACCGAAACTCTGCTCCGCAAGTACTTGCAACAATTGTAGAATATAGATTTTTAGAGAGATATGAAAAAAGTGAAAGAAGGCAGCTTGCTATTTGGTTTGATAGCGCTGTTAGCAGTTGTAGTGATCGTAGCGATCGTAGGTATCATCGCGCTGCGTCCGGAGAAGACCCTCATCCAGGGCGAAGCCGAGGCAGCCGAATACCGCGTGTCCGGTAAGGTGCCCGGACGTATCGAGATGTACCTCTACGAAGAAGGCGAGCAGGTCAAGAAAGGTGACACGCTCGTCATCATCTATTCGCCCGAGGTGGAGGCTAAGAAAGCACAGGCCTTGGCTGCACGTGACATGGCGGAGGCGGTCAACCAGAAAGCCAAGAACGGTGCCCGCAGCGAGCAAGTGCAAGGTGCGTATGAGTTGTACCAGAAAGCCAAAGCCGGCGAGGAGATCTACCGCAAGAGCTACGAGCGTGTGCAACGTCTGTACGACAAAGGGGTTGTCTCCGCGCAGAAACGCGATGAGGTAGAGGCGCAGTACAAAGCCGCGGAAGCAACCGTCAAGGCCGCCCGCAGTCAGTACCAGATGGCGCTTGCAGGTGCACGTGAAGAGGATAAGGCCGCTGCAGAAGCACAGGTAGCCCGCGTGGACGGTATCCTCCAGGAAGTAGCGGCGGCGGAAGCAGAGAAATACCTGCTGTCCCCCTGTGACGGTGAGGTAAGCGAGCTGTTCCCGAAGGTGGGCGAACTGGTAGGACAGGGTAGTCCCGTTATGTCTATCGTCGATCTGACGGACGTGTGGTTCACCTTCTCCGTGCGCGAAGACATGCTGAACAAGTTCCCCGTGGGAGGCATGATCGAGGTCAATATCCCCGCGCTCGGTGAGGACAATAAGTACCCGCTCACCGTGACGCATATCAAGGCCATGGGCACCTACGCTACCTGGCGTTCTACCAAGCAGAACGGCGGTTACGACGTCCGTACTTTCGATGTCAAATGTCGTCCTACCACTACCATCCCGAATCTCCGTCCGGGCATGACCGCGTTAGTCATTGAATAAATGACCAATTACCAATGACCAATTAATGAAGTACATCTTCATCAACATATGGCGTGTATGCGTGCGCGAAATACATATAATGTTCGCGCGACCGCTCTATATGTTCGCTTCCGTGGGCGTCATGCTGCTCTCTACCTTCTTCTTCCTCACGCTTATGCGGGGAGGAGCGGCAGAGCAGATGCCGATGGCGGTGGTCGATCTGGATCAGAGTTCGATATCCCGTCGTCTGACGCACGAGATGCAGGCCACCCCTTCGGTGGATATACAGCTCGTCACGAACTCCTATCCCGAGGCGCGCGAGGCGATGCAGCAGGGTAAGATATACGGCATCTTCATCATCCGCGAAGACTTCTACCGTGACCTCGTGTCGCTCAAACGCCCGCGGATCGATTTCTATGTCACCAACGCCTACACCCTCGGCGGAAACACGGCCTACAAGCAGATGCTCACCATGGCGAACCTCGTCTCCGGTGCTTTCCAGCGCGAGGTGCTCCGTAAGAAAGGTCTGCCGGACGATGTGATCATGCATCGTATCCAGCCCCTCGCTATCGAGGGACATATGGTCGCCAACCCCTGGGGTAACTACTCCATCTATCTGGTGAGCACCATCCTGCCGGGTATCCTCGGACTCATATGCCTCATGCTGACGATCTTCGCCATCGGTTTTGAACTCAAGATGCGTACCTCCCATGCCTGGCTGCGTGTGGCGGGCGGCAACTACACCGTCGCCATGATCGGCAAACTGCTGCCGTACACGCTCATCTATATCGTGCTCGGCATCGGGTGCCACGTCATCCTGTACCGTTTTGCGGGCTTCCCCGTCTATGGTAGTACGGGGCGTCTGCTCTTCGGTTTAGTCCTCTTTATCCTTGCGATGGAAGCGCTCGGTATCACCCTCATCGGTCTGCTGCCGACCCTGCGAGACGCCCTTTCCATAGGAGCCTTGTACTCCATGCTCGGTTTCTCGCTCTCCGGCTTCACCTACCCGCAGACCTCCATGCTCGCGCCGGTCAAGGCTATCTCGTACATGGAGCCGCTGCGCCATTATTACCTCATCTACGTCAACGAAGCCCTGATGGCAGCGCCGGTGGAGAACAGTCTGCCGAACATGCTCGCCCTCACCGTATTCCTGCTCACCGCACTCTGTGTCGCCCCGCGACTCCACCGTGCCCTCGTTTATTGGAATTATCCTTTGAAATAACCCATAACCCGTAACCCATAACCCATAACCCGTAACCCATGGCTCGTTTCAAATATCCAATAGTGAAGGCCTTTGTGGCCGAACTCCTCCGCATCTTCCGTGACCCGGGCGTGATGGTCATCTTCATCGTGGCGACGCTGGTGTACCCGCTCATCTACAAAGCCATTTATTGGAACGAGCAGATAACGGACGTGCCGGTGGCGGTGGTGGACTTGTCCAACAGCCCGCAGAGTAGGGAGTTCCTGCATAAATGGAACGCCTCGCCGGATATCCGGCTCACGCATTCCTGTACGTCTATGGCAGAGGCGGAACAGCTGCTCCGCAATCAGAAGATTCACGGTATCATCTATTTCCCGCGTGACTTCGCCAAACAACTGGCTGACCCGCTCGGTAAGGCACATATATCGCTCTATTGCGACATGTCGTCTTTCCTCTATATGAAGGCAATCTACCTTAGTTGTAACAACGTCATGCTGGAGTCCATGCGCAATATCCAGATCGACCGCTACGAGCAGATGGGTATAGGCGCTGAGATGGCGTGGGCACTCGTGCAGGACGCGCCTTATACGGAGACCGCCCTCTTCACGCCCACCGGCGGATACGGTTCTTTCCTCATCCCCGCGGTGCTCATGCTCATCCTCCATCAGACGCTCTTCTTCGGCATCTGTATGCTCGGCGGAACGATCCGAGAGGAGAACGAAGAGAAATATACCTTCAGTTCGCTCATCGGTCGGGGCGCTGCATGTTTCTTGATCTACTACGCGCTCGCTACTATCCTTCTCTGCGGCCTGCCGCGTCTGTTCGACATCCCGCATATCGGCTCGTTCTGGGACATCCAGTTCCTCATCGTGCCCTACCTGCTGGCGATCATCTTCTTCTCGATGTGTGTGTCCGTCTTCATCCGCAACCGCGAGTCAGGTCTGGTGATCTTGATCTCGTCGTCCCTGATCTTCCTCTTCATCGCCGGTATATCCTGGCCGAAGGAGATGATCCCTGATGCATGGTGGTATATCGCGTGCCTGATCCCGTACACGCACGGCGCGCACGCGTTCATTCATATCAATTCGATGGGAGCTTCGATCGCCACAACGAGCACAGAATACATCGCCCTGTGGATACTCGCGGGCGTGTACTTCATCCTTGCCTGCGGACTCTTCTATATCCGCCGCAAGCGATTATTGGAAACATCCTTACTTGAGGAAAGCGTCGCGGAAGCCTAAGAAATACAGAATACCGTCCAGCCCGACCGTTGAGATCGCCTGCTGGGCGTTTTCTTTTACTTTCGGTTTGGCGTGGAAAGCGATACCCAGACCGGCCTTACCTAACATATTCAGATCGTTCGCACCGTCGCCTACTGCAATCACCTGCGCGAGGTCGATATGCTCTACCTGTGCAATCAGCTCCAGCAACTCAGCCTTACGTTTCGCATCGACCACATCGCCGATATACCGGCCGGTGAACTTACCGTCCTCCACCTCCAAAGTGTTCGCATACACGTAATCTACACCGAAGCGCTCCTGCAGATACTTGCCTACGAACGTGAATCCGCCGCTCAGGATCGCGATCTTAAAACCGCATTTCTTGAGCACGCTGAATAAACGGTCAGCCCCTTCGGTGATCGGCAGGTGGTCGATGATATCCTGCTTCACGCTCTCGTCCAGACCCTTCAGCAGCGCCACACGACGCGTGAAACTCTCCTTGAAATCGATCTCCCCGCGCATAGCGGACAGCGTGATGGCTTTCACTTGATCGCCTACACCCGCACGCATCGCCAACTCATCGATCACCTCCGTCTGGATGAAGGTCGAGTCCATATCTACGCATATCAGACGCCGGTTACGGCGGAACATATCATCTTTCTGGAACGAGATATCGATACCTTCCTCGCGCGACACCTCCAGCAATTCGCGCTGCAGCGCCTCGCGGTCGGGTAGGTTACCGCGCAACGAGAACTCAATGCAGCTATGCCGTTTCTCCACCGGTATCTCGATGTTCGGGCGGTCGCTCAGACGTAAGATGTTATCGATGTTCAACTGCCGCTTGGCTACCAACTCCGCAACTCGGGCAATATGTCTGGCGCTGATCTCACGGGCTAACAACGTGACTACGTAACGCTCCTGCTCCTGACGACCCACCCAAGCCGCATACTCATCCTCGCTCAGCGGCGTGAATCGAACGATCATCTCCAAGCGCGAACAGCAGAACAGCACCTCCTTGATCATCTCGCCGCTCTGCGACGGGTCATCTACCCGAATGAGGATACTCAGGTTCAGCTGGTGATGCAGGTTCGACTGCCCGATGTCCTGCACGTACGCACCGTACTTACCCAACACTTCCGTCACTGCCGACGTCACACCCGGCTTATCAAAACCGATAATATTAATCAAGATAAACTCCCGTTCCATAAACTTGTTTTCAAAATTTGCTGCAAAGGTACGAAATTATTTTGCTCTGAGCAAATATTTTGCAAAAAAATGCAATATTTTCTTTTCGGGGGTTTCTTTTTTTTTCTTTTCGGGGGCTTTTTTTCTTTCCTCTTTTCCGTCTGTTTTTCCGGCATTCTATGCCGGTTTATCTTCTGCTCTTTGTTCTTGTTCTTTGTTTTCCTTCCTGCAGAGCTCGCGGTGTTGTATGTTTCAAATATTTTTATTACCTTTGCAGTCGAT
>CAMHQP010000055.1 GCA_946187555.1 uncultured Bacteroidales bacterium | reverse complement strand
TTGCCGTCGTTCATCATCATCGCGCCCGATCCGCTCAGCCGGTACGCCAACTCATAATGCGGCAACGCCGACACGTTCAAACAGACAAAAAGCAATATGTACAATAGACTCTTTCGCATATCCGTTGCAAGGTGGCGATCGGTTAACGCTCTCTCATGGAACCGTTCCGATAGCAAGCCAGGAGCTGTTCGAGATAGTGAATCTGATCGAGCAGTTCTCTGCCCTTGTCCGTGTCTTTGATGCGAATACGTTGACCGGAGAAGTCTTGTAGTAATGTCCGGTTCTGAATATCGTTGCCGGACAGCACGGCCTGCTCGCGACTCTCGAAACTCTCATGCTCCACGAGTTGGATACCATGACTGTTATAAATGAGCGTATATCCGGCAATTCCGGTCTTCTCCTGATAGGGTTTGGAGAAGCCTCCATCGATCACAAATCGCTTGCCGTTAGCGCGCATGGGAGTCTCGCCTTTTATGGTGCGAACAGGTACATGCCCGTTCACAATACGTCCCGTCGCGGCATCCAGACCAAACTCTTCCAAAATCTTAGCACAGATCCTTTCATCGTCCGAAAGGCTGAAATAAGCCCCTTTGGCTTCGTGCTGAATGTCCTTGTCCTCGATGAAATAGCGCTCGAACGTAGTCATCTTGTCTTTGTGGTACAGCGGCGAGAATTCACCTTCCCAGAGGTAGAGCATGTAGTCCAGTGCGTTCTGTTTCTCTTGACCCACACCGTAGTACGCTTGGCGTACCACTTCATCCGTGCGATCCATCAGTGCCTTACCGCTCACGCGCTTGCCGCATACGTCTGCTTCGGCGAATGAACCATCGGCATTGAGAGGGATAGCGGCATGGTAGAGTAGGAATCCGTTACGAACCAGATAGAGTGATCCATGCTCGTAGAGCATGCGCAGATGACGCTGCATCTTCTCCGACTTGCGGAATGAACGCCATAACTGATTCATCAAATCCTGCTCATACTGATTCAATGCGTACGGGTCTTTCGGATCGATGGTCGGCAGGTTAGTGTCGAGTAAGTCATATGTCTTGCCCGCTAACGTAATCGTTCCCTTGGCATAGTCGATCTTGTCGAGCAGCGCACGGTGATCCATCTTCCATTCCGGGTGCCTCAAAACGGTCTGTCCTTCGAGTTTGAACTGAATGATAGAGATCGCTTTGTGCATCTTCGCCATCAGTTGTGCCGATCGCGTCAGACGCGGGTTATTTTCGAAGTCTTTGGTCTGCCAGATAGTACACGGGTCATCGCCGTAAACGGTCATGGCGAAGTTAGCCAGCGGCAGGAGGTTGATTCCGTAACCCTCTTCGAGGGTTTCGATGTTGGCATAGCGAATCGATACACGTAATACAGTCGCCAGCAATGCCAAGTTACCCGCCATCGCACCCATCCATTCGATATCGTGGTTTCCCCACTGGATATCGTAGTCGCGTACGGTCGAGAGCACATCCAGAATCTTGGCGGCACCCGAACCTCTATCGAAGATATCACCGACGATATGCAACGTGTCGATGGTCAGACTATGAATGAGATAAGAGATAACGATGAGTAATTGGTCGGCACAACCGGTCTCGATGATTGCATCGA
The DNA here is from genome assembly GCA_946187555.1 of uncultured Bacteroidales bacterium. Classification (GTDB taxonomy): domain Bacteria; phylum Bacteroidota; class Bacteroidia; order Bacteroidales; family Paludibacteraceae; genus Colicola. The sequence continues at coordinate 6,040 of CAMHQP010000055.1, read as the reverse complement.
TAATGGCATCGTAATACGTCTTACGGTCGCGCTGCTCGAGGTTCGACTCATGCAGTAACTCGCCGATGATATAGGCGTAGTCCTTCGGCAGGATCTTATGCACCTTCGAGCGGCTGTATTTGATAGTTACCGCGCGCGCCACATCGACTACCTGATGCAGACGTTTCTTGTACCACGCGTTCATGTCCGCTTGTACGGTGCGCTCGTACTCAATACGCTCGTCGGGGTAGTAGATCAGCGCACAGAGGGCGCGTTTCTCATCCTCGTCCATCGCGTAACCATATACCTCGTCCACCTTGCGGCGTACCACACCGGATGCGTTCTTGATCATATGAATGAACGCGTTGGACGCGCCGTGCAGGTCGCTTACGAAATGCTCCGTTCCCTTAGGTAGGGACAGGATGGCACGCAGGTTAATTAACTCCGTTATGACGCTCTGTGCGTTCGGAAATTTCTCACTCAGTAATTGTAAATAGCGTTCGTCTGTCATGGTAACACCGGGCTTTGTCTAAGTTGCTCCGGTTCTAAACCGGCCTTTGCGGTGCAAAGGTACAATAAAATTTTCACATACGCAAGAAAAAGTAGAAAAAACACGGAAAAAAGCTCGCGCGCTTGCGTATATGAAAAAAAAGTTGTAACTTTGCACCCAAATTATAAAAATGAAACTATGAGTACTACTGGTAAAGTGATCACATGGACATCGTTAGTCGCCGTTCTGGTGCTTTCGTTGTTCATTTTCTTTAAGTTCTGTTTCGTGTACGCCGAGGGTGTGAATGAGGGAGATATCAACTATTTCCAGAAAGAGGGTTTTATCTTCAAGACCTATGAGGGCAAGATGATTCAGACCGGACTCAAGAACTCCAAAGTGCAGGGCTCTATTCAGTCGAATGAATTCAAGTTCTCCGTGGTGAGCGAGAGTGTGGCCAAGCAGCTGGACGAAGGTGCCAACACCGGTGTGAAACTGCATTGGAAGCGCTATCTGGGTACCTTGCCTTGGCGTGGAAAAAGTCAGTTTATTGTGGACAGTGTGTATGTGGCCAGACCGCAGAAATAGCGTAAATAGTTAGGCTTATGATGACCGAAGAAAAATACAATTTTGTCAAGATGTACGAGCGCTCGTTCCGGGAACACTGGGACTTGCCGGCTGTCACCGATTACGGTACGGATGTCACCTTGACCTATGGCCAGTTGGCTATCAACATCGAGAAACTGCATATCCTCTTCAAAGAGAGCGGAATCAAGAAAGACGATAAGATAGCCGTGATGGGTAAGAACAACAGTAATTGGGTAGCGGTGTATCTGGCAGCGATTACCTACGGTGCCATCATCGTGCCGATCCTGCAGGACTTCCGCGCGAACGATGCTATCCACATCATCAACCACTCCGGTTCCAAACTGCTCTTCATCAGCGATATCAATATCGAGGGTTTTGACTTGGATCAGATCCCGAACGTCTTGGCGGCTGTCAGCCTCAATGACTGGCATCCTATCTCGCTGTCTTTGAACCCGAAGAAGATCAACTATGAGGCGATTGCGAAGAAGTTCAAAGAGAAACACCCGGACGGTTATTGGGCAAAAGACGTTCATTTCGATGAGCGCAGTAACGATAAGATCGGTTCTATCAACTATACCTCCGGTACGACGGGTTTCAGCAAGGGCGTTATCATGCCGCTGAACGGTCTCGCAGGTAACGTGCGCTATGGCCTGGAGTCCGGCTTGGTATATGCAGGCTCGCGATTTGTGACCTTCCTCCCGCTGGCGCACGCCTACGGATGCGCGTTCGACTTTCTTTCTTGTCTCGCTGCCGGCGGACACGAATGGTTGATCGGTCGTACGCCGAGCCCGAAGATCCTGCTCAAGGCGTTTGCGGAGATCAAGCCGACGCTGATCCTCTCCGTGCCGCTGATCCTGGAGAAGATATACAAGAAGATGATTGTGCCGCAGATCCAGAAAGCGCCGGTCAGCTGGGTGCTCAAAGTGCCGTTCCTGGACGAGATCGTTTGCGGTAAGATACGCGAACAACTGGTGCAGGCTTTCGGTGGCGAGTTCCGCCAGATCATCATCGGTGGAGCACCGCTCAACCCCGAAGTGGAGGCGTTCTTGAATCGTATCAAGTTCCCGATGTCGGTGGGCTATGGTATGACCGAGTGTGCTCCGCTGATCACCTTCACTCCCTACGATCAAGGTAGCCGTTTATACTCTTGCGGTAAACCGCTGGCAGGTATCATGGAGGTCAAGATCCTCGATCCGAACAGCAATGGTATCGGTGAGGTGGTAACGCGCGGCGAGAACACGATGACCGGGTATTACAAGAACCCGCAGGCTACTAAAGAATGCTTCACCAAAGACGGTTGGCTGCGTACGGGTGACCTTGGTATGTTGGACGAAGACGGCTTCTTGTATATCAAGGGACGCTGTAAAACCATGCTTCTCGGCCCGAGCGGACAGAATATCTACCCCGAAGAGATCGAGGCGAAGATCAATAACATGCCGTTTGTGTTGGAGTCGCTCGTGCTGCAGCAGGAAGACACGCGTCTCGTGGCGTTGGTCTGCCCGGACTACACCGAAGTGGACGCCAGTGGTATGACGCGCGAACAACTGAACGAGTATATGGAAGATGCCCGCAAACAAGTCAACTCCGAGTTGGCGGCATACGAGCAGATCTCCATCATCAAACTCTATCCGCATGAGTTCGAGAAGACGCCGAAGAAATCTATTAAGCGTTTCCTCTATACGAATATGGTGAAATGAACCTCTGTGTTGACCAAGGAAACAGCCGAACCAAAGTGGCGCTGATGACGGATGAGGGCAAGATAATGAAGCATCTCATCTATAAGTCTTTCTCATCAGCGGATGTAGAGCGCCTCTTTGATCTGTATGACATCACGGACTCGATCATCTCATCGGTGGTGGATATTGAGGCGGCCGTGGTCAATACCTTGCATCGCCGCTCGCAGCACTTCGTGCTCTTCGATCATATGACGCCTGTGCCTATCGTTAACCGTTACGACACGCCGCAGACGCTTGGTCAAGACCGTTTGGCAGCGGCGGTAGGAGCGAAAAACCTATGCCCGAATGAGAATCTGCTCATCATCGATGCCGGATCGGCTATTACGTATGATTTCGTGTCGGCGGAAGGCGAGTATATGGGCGGAAACATAGCGCCGGGCATCAAAATGCGCTTCACCATGTTGCAGCGGATGACGAAAAAACTGCCGTTGGTGGACGCGGAGGAGAATGAACTCATTCCGCTCTTCGGAACCAACACACGCGATGCCATCGCGGCCGGCGTGATACGCGGCGTGGCGTATGAGGTGAAGGGATACATGCGCACGCTCAAAGAGAAAATGCCGCATTATCAGACCTTCCTCACGGGCGGGCACGCACCCTATGTCCTCAACAACGTGCGCTCCTCGCGCAACGAGAAACGGGAGATACGTTATGAGAAAAATCTGGTGCTAATCGGACTGAATACTATTTTGGTTTATAATAAGAAGTGAAAAAAAGATTATCAATATTAACTGCTGCGCTGATGCTGACTATCGGGGTGATGGCGCAGAATATGACAAGTTCGCCGTACTCGCGTGAGGCATATGGCGATCTGAATGAGAACGTTCCGACTGCCTATCGTGCGATGGGTGGAGTAGGCTTTGGTATGCGCAACAACCGCGCAATCAACCCCTCCCAACCTGCTTCCTATACAGCTTGTGATACGCTCACCTTCATGATGGACATAGCTGCCAGCGCCAACTGGAGCCGTTATGCGGACTCGGGAGGAAAGAAAAACAAAGCCAACGGAAACTTGGAGTACGTCACGCTGCAGTTCCCGCTCTATAAGAAATGGATCGCGATGTCTGTGGGTTTATTGCCCTATAGCTCGGTGGGCTACGATATAGCGCTGAGTGACTCAACGGCCAATGGTGACTATCATTACACCAAGACCTATGTTGGAAGTGGAAATATCAGTGAGGTGTACGGCGGTTTGAGTTTTAATGTGCTGAACTGGTTTGCTGTGGGCGCCAACGTCTATTATATGTGGGGCGATCTCACGCATGCTCGTGCGCTGACTTTCCAGGAGAGTGGTCTGAATTCCACTATTCAAGATGTCATCTTGAGCGTGAGCAACGTACGTCTGCGTTACGGCGCGCAGTTCTTCCATACATGGGGTAAACACACGATGAACCTCGGCGCGATCTTCGAGAGCAAGATGAAACTGCATAGCGACTTCATTCTCATCGAGACCCAGACTTCCGACTCTATTCCTATCTATCAGGATGGTTGGCAGTTGCCGATGGTATGGGGCGTGGGAGCCAGTTACAACTGGGCAGGACGCTTGACGATAGGCTTTGATTTTGAGCGCCAATGCATGGCAGACGCGCTGTATAACGGTCTGGAAGGCCGATATGAAGGACTTCAGGACAAGAACCGTTTTGCCTTCGGTCTCGAGTACCGCCATAATCCGTTCGGACGCAAGTACGTGGATCGTATGTTCTGGCGCGCTGGTGTGAACGTGCAGGATGAGTACCTGATGATGGTTGGTGCCAAGCGTATCACGGCATCAATCGGTATAGGTTTCCCGCTGTGGACTATCGGTACCGTCATCAATACGACGATCGAATATACCCACCGTGGTAGCTCGGCTGGACTCGAAGAGAATGCCCTGCGTTTTACCCTCGGTGTCTCCATCGCAGAGAACTGGTTCATGAAACGCAAACTGTAGTTTGGCACAGGATTTGCTGCAGAATCATAGGACGACATAGGATAACCTAAAACTACCTATAGAAAATAATTAACACTAAAATATATAGCATTATGAAAATCAAAACATTACTTGTAGTAGCCTTGGCAGCCGCTGTTCCGGCGCTGGCATGCGCTAAGAAACCGACCAAACCCGCCGCTGAGCCCGCACAGGCAGCTCCGGCAGTTGAAGAGGATCCTGTTATCACCGAAGAGTGCGTCATGAACGTTTCGCTCTTCCACGAGGCAGTTAAGAACAAGATGTACGCCGACGCGTATGAGCCTTGGTTCGAGGTGTATAACACCTGCCCGAATGCGAACAAGTCCATCTATTCCGATGGCTCGAAGATCGTAGAGGCACTCTATCAGGCTACTTCCGATCCCGCAGAGAAAGAGCGTTTGGCTAATCTGGCTATCGAGATGCAGGACAAGCGTATCCGCTTCTTCGGTAACGATCCCAAATACCCGACGGCTTATATCCTGGGTGAGAAGGGTCTGGCATACGTGGATTTCTTCGGAGATACCAAACTGAACGAGGCACGTGAGTGCTTGCGCGCATCCGTAGAGGGTATGGGCGTAAAGAGCAAAGTGATGGTACTCGTTAAACTCGTTGACGTATCCTATGCGATCTACAAACAGGATCCGAACGGTAAGGCAGAGCAACTGATCTCGGACTACGAGTTGGCAAGTTCTGCGCTCGCTGAGCAAGCAGCGGATGCTACCAACAAGAACGCAGAGATCGCCGGCAAGCAGAAAGACTATGTGGATAATATCTTCGCTATCTCCGGCGCTGCAGACTGCTCCAAACTCGATGAGATCTACGCTGCTGCCGTTCAGGATAACTTGAGCAACTTGGATATGTTGACCAAGATCGCGAAACTCTACAAGCGTGTACGTTGCACGGAGAGTGATGTTTATTTCGCAGCATGCGAGGCAGCACACAAACTGCAACCGACCCAAGAGTCAGCAGCCGGTTGCGCTTCCATGGCCGCCAAGAAAGGTGACTACGAGCAGGCGATCGCTTACTACGATCAGGCTATCAAGTTGGCGATGATCGAGGATGCCCTCGAGGATGTAGCAGATTATCAGTATAACGCTGCTTTCTATTGCTACAACAACCTCAAGAAATACGCAGAGGCTCGTAAGTACGCGTTGGCATCTATCGCTACGCTGAGCGGTCTGGGTCTCAACAAAGGTCAGGGACGTTGCTACATTATCATCGGTATGTGCTACGCTTCGACGCAACTCTACCCGCAGGATGCCAAAGGTCGTATCCTCAACAAGACCGTTTACTGGGCTGCTG
>CAMHQP010000054.1 GCA_946187555.1 uncultured Bacteroidales bacterium | reverse complement strand
ACTCTTTTTTATCATTTTTTTAACATAGTTCGTAGGCAGATTACCGCTTCGCCGGTCGCTCTCCACGTGCGGCCGATTCTGGCTTGCGGAGCGTGCGTCACGTTGTCTATAATCAATTCTAGCCAAGTGCCGCCCTGCCCGCTCCGCAAGCCCCCCGCTGGTATCCGCTCTTTAGGTTGCCTACCTCCGGTGGATTCGTGCGGCGGTACCCGCCTCTGTTCGTCCCTTGCAGGCAGATTTTATCTGCCGCCCTTCTATCTATGTCCATTGTGCGGCATACTATGCCGCGAGTTTCGTCTATTGCGTCCGGATGTGATCCGGACATTTTTCGCAGAAAAATTATCCTCCCTCTTGCGTATCTCGTTTTTTTTGCATTTTTCCTTGCATATATGCTAAAAAAGTGTTACCTTTGCAGCGCATTTTGAAGCATAAAAGTCTTTACACTAACACTTTTTTGACATTCTGTATGGAAAAAGTAGACATTTTACAGGAGATAACACCGCTTGAGTCGCATGATTTCATGTTTGTTGCGGATCGACACAAGGCTTATTACAATTTTCCGCTACACCGCCACGAGTTGTTTGAACTGAATTTTGTGGAACACGGTGCAGGCTGCGAACGTATTGTTGGTGACTCTGTGGAGTTGATCGACGATTATGAGTTGGTACTGATAACTTCTCCTAACCTCGAACATATGTGGGGACAAGGGGTTTGCAGAAGCGAAGATATTCACGAAGTGACGATCCAGTTCTTCCTGGATTTTCAACATAGTAAGTTCTTTGAAACCAACGCCATGCGGTCTATCAAACAGATGATGATCCGTGCCGAAAGGGGTCTGGTTTTTCCTCTCTCGGCGATTATGACTGTTTATCCGCGTCTGATGCGTATATCGCAGATTAAGGAGGGGTTCTATTCCATGGCGGAACTATTCTATATCCTTTATGAGTTAGCTAAGTTCGATGATGCCCGCGAATTATCCTCTTCTTCTTTTGCGCGAGTCCAAACCAGTACAGAGAGTCGTCGTGTGGCCAAGGTAAAAGACTATATAGCCGCTCATTATATCGAAGAGATCCGTTTGGAACAAATGAGCGGGATGGTCAGTATGTCGCCTACCGCGTTCTCGCGGTTCTTCAAGTTGCGCACCGGAAAAACACTCGCCGAATATATCGTAGATATACGCCTCGGACATGCAGCGCGCAAACTCATCGACACCAATGAACCCGTTTCGCAGATATGTTTCTCCTGTGGATTCAACACCCTGACTAATTTTAACCGGCTTTTCAAGAAACGGAAGGGTTGTTCTCCGACCGAATTTCGTGAAAAATATGCCAAAACAAAGGTAATAGTGTAGCATCTGCTAAAAAAGTGTCAGTATATATCGGAAAATAGCAGTAATTTTGCAGCGTGTTTTTGCAAACTACTGCTATGGGAAACAAAATTCTTATCTTATCGCTTCTTCTCACTTGCGTGAGTTGCAAGGCGCAGAACGCGCCTGACGGGCAACTTCAGCCAAATGTATCATATACCTTATGTAATTCCAACGCTACTGCTGAGACGCAGCGGCTTTGGGCTGTGTTGTGTACCGAATATGGCAAACGCGCTATGAGTGGCGTAGTAGCTAATGTCGATTGGAATACTCGCGAGACGGAGAATGTCTATCAGTGGACAGGCAAATACCCTGCGCTGAACGTGTTTGATTTCATCAATATCCATGCCTCCAAAGATGTGAACAAGCAAGGTTGGCTCGATTATAGCGACCTCACTCCTGTCACGGATTGGTACAATGCCGGTGGCGTTGTAGGTTGTATGTGGCACTGGCAAGTGCCTGCCAACAACGGTACGAACTATACTTGTTCGCCGGGCACCGAACCTGGACAAACGAGTTTTGATCCGTCAAAAATTAACGACCCTTCCTCCAATGAATACAAGCGCATGATCAAAGATATCGACCAAGTGGCAGGGTACCTGAAGAAGATGCAGAAACGCGGTATTCCGGTTATCTGGCGTCCGCTGCACGAGGCTTCCGGTAACACGACCGAATTCGAAGGCGGTGGCGCTTGGTTCTGGTGGGGAGCCAAAGGTCCCGAAGCATACAAAGCCCTTTGGCGCTTCATGTACGACCGCATGGTCAACTATCATAAGCTGAATAACCTTATCTGGGTGTGGAACTCGCAAATAGGCGACTGGGACTGGTATCCCGGAGATGATGTGGTGGATGTGGTCGGTCGTGATAGCTACTACGCGCTGCAATATCCCTTGGCAAAGGAATACAATGAACTCCTATCGCACTACCCGAATAAACTGATCTGCCTTGCAGAGTGTGGCAACGGCGATGAGGTGGATATGTCGCTTTGGTCAAAGATATGGAATGAAGGCAGTCGCTGGAGTTGGTTCATGACATGGTATGACTACAACTATAACAACGGTACTTCCGACGAACACCAGTTCGCTGGTGAGGCATGGTGGAAAGATGCCTTCAATAGTGGTACGGTCATAGACCGCGAAGAAATGAAAAAACTATTGGCTCAATGAATCGACAGAATTACATAGTAGCCTTTTTGCTTTGTTCCCTATTCCTTGCTCCTGCGCAAGCTCTTGAGCGCACTATTCTGCTGGGACCCAAGACTATCGGTAAAGCATGGCGCGATAACATCATCTTGGAGCCGCGTCATTTCGTAGATGCTCATCCTGGTGATATTCTCACTGTATATAACGACAAAGCCAAAGGTATCGCGCAGGGGGCGTTTCAAAACCCATCTAACTGGCAAGGCATAGCTCCCGAATATGGTTATTTCGGTATCGCCGGACCGTTCCGCATGACATTGACCGACGACATATTGAGGATCGCGCGCACACACGGTATAGCCATCGGTGGACATGATTACCGCATCCTGCGGGTAACACTGACCGATGCAGCGGATTTTGCAGAGACCATCGTATGGAAAGGCTCACCCGTGAAGATGAAAAACGACTGGAGCTCCAGTGCTGAGATAGCCGGACGATGCTTCGAGCAACTCAACATAGGTGACGGCCTACGATTACATATCAGTCATGTCGAACCCGGTGCTGCCTGCAAACTGATGGACTTTACGTGGAATGCACTCGATCCCTCTGTCGATGGTGTACCTGTCGGTGGGGACAACTATACTTGGTCGGTGTGGTCACGCGCTCCATTACTCAAACTCCAACTGGTGGGTTACGGCGCGCAGACCGCTATGCGCATAGGCGGCAAAGGCTATCGGCTGGATAGCATCGGTATAGTAAAGCAAATCGGAGAAGTGAGTGAAGATCTGACTAACGCCCAACGGGCACCACGCGAATATGTACTCCAACCCGGAGAACTGTTCCATGGTGAGAAGTATTTTGCACCCGATTGGAGCGGCAACCTATCGGTCAATGCTGCACCTTTCCAAGAGTGTACGCTCAATGACGTCCTCATCATCTCCTATCGCTTGGATGATGCCGCAGTGGCAACCGGAACGAAAGCGCAACTCTCCATCCGGGATGCGCGCTGGCATGAGATCACTGGTGCGCCTGAACCGATATACTATCCCTTGGACGGCACCGATGTGGTCTATATGTTCGACCCCGTCGCTTTAGATAAGGTCAAGACTCGCGGATTAATCGTGACCGGAGTGGGCTTTACATTAACCAAAATCGAAATACTATCTGCACAATGATAAAACGTTTATTCCTTATTTTAATGTGTTTGTGCGCGCTCATGTACGCGAATGCACAAACGACCATCACCGGACGCGTGATGGATGGCGCAGCCAACGAATCGGCAATCGGTGCTTCCGTACTGGTGGTAGGCACGACAGTCGGCGCGATTACCGACTATGACGGTAACTTCACCATCGAAGTGCCCGAAGGCAAATTCATCCTTCAGGTGTCCATGGTGGGATACAAGACCCAAGTGATCAACATCCGCGGCAAGGAACGTATCGATGTCACCCTCATGGAGGATACGCAAGTGATGGACGAAGTGGTTGTAGTCGGTTATGGCACAATGAAGAAACGCGACCTGTCCGGTTCCATTAGTCAGATCAAGTCCGAAGAATTGTTGGCTGGCGGTGCACCCGATGTGGCGATGGGGTTACAGGGTAAGATTGCCGGTGTGGATGTGAAACAGTCGGACGGCGCTCCCGGAAGCGGCGTGAGCATCACCGTCCGTGGTGCGAACTCGTTCACTACCTCCTCCCAACCCCTCTACATCGTTGATGGTATCCCCTTCGGTACCGATCCCAACGGAGTGCCAGCGTCCGGCGCTAATGAGGGACAGAACCAAAGCCAGAACCCTCTCTCTATGCTTAACCCCAATGACATCGAGAAGATAGAGGTTCTCAAAGATGCATCCGCAACCGCTATCTACGGTTCACGTGGTGCCAATGGCGTTATTATCATCACTACCAAGAAAGGCAAAGAAGGCAAACCGAAAGTGGAAGTGGGACTCAAAGCCGGTATTCAGCAGGTGACAAAAAAAATCCCTATGCTTAACCCTTATACCTACGCTCTCTATCGAAACGAACAGGTGGATAACGACCGAAAGTACATGGGCAACATAACGGAAGATTATGTATATCGGGGAATATGGAATGGAAGCGAGTACGAACCCTCTCCGGAGGATTTCCTTAACCCGCGCGTGGTGACCGACCCTGTTACGGGTGCGCAATCCGAGATAGCAGTGGCGAACTGGCAGGATGAAATCTTCCGTCTCGGTTCTGAGCAGGAGTATTATGCCAATATAAGTGGCGGAACGGACAAAGGTTATTATGCTTTCTCCGGCAGTTATACCAAGCAAACGGGTATTGTTAAAAACTCCGGCTATGAGAAATTCAACCTCTCTATCAATACGGCATGGCATCTGACCAAATGGCTGGAGATAGGTACTTCGCAGTATTTTACCTACGCCGTTTCGGATTTCCAGCGCACCAATTCCGAGAGCCAGAATATTATCCGTTCCGCACTCTTGTTCCCGCCTACATACGGTGTGCATACCGCTACAGCGCAACTCGACGACCTTAACTGGCTTGCTGCCAATCCGATGTACTACGTCAAAGGTACGAAAGACCAACTCAAGCAACTGTCATGGTGGAGCAGTAATTTCCTTGAGTTCCAGATTCAGCCGTGGCTCAAACTGAGGCAGAATATCGGATTGGGCTATAATGACGGTCATCGTGGTACGTATTACAACCGCCACACCTACGAAGGACGTTCGCCTATTAACGGAAAAGCCGGTAAGGCATCGAATATATGGAAAAGCCTTACTTTGGAAACACTACTTACTTTCGATCATAAATTCAATGAGAACCATAGCATCAACGCTGTGTTGGGTGCTACGTTCGAGCGGGGAGAAGGAAGCAGCGAGTCAATGACAGTGACAAACTTCCCCAATGACCTGTCGTTGGATGCCTACATGGATATGGCTACCGACCGCCCGGATATTGCCAGCAGTCAGACCAAGCAGTCTCTGGCTTCATTCCTCGCCCGCGTCAACTACACCCTCATGGGACGTTTCCTGTTTACGGCTTCTGCCCGTGTGGACGGTTCGTCATCCTTTGCCAAGAACCATAAATGGGCACCTTTCTTCTCCGGTGCTTTCGCTTGGCGTATGATCGATGAAGCATGGATGCAGGAGCAGGAAGTGCTCTCTAACTGGAAATGGCGTGTCTCCTTCGGTGAAACAGGTAACCAAGCTATCGGAGCTTATCGTACACTCACCGTCCTCAATGCGGCCAACTATCCCTACAACGGTTCACTTGAGAGCGGTGTCGCTACCATCGACTGGCGAGGACCGGCTAATCCGGATCTCAAATGGGAGACTACCGACCAGTTCGATGCCGGACTGGATATAGGTTTACTCAACAACCGCATCAACCTCACGCTCGATTATTACTATAAACGCACGCGTGATCTGCTCCAAAACGTTACCATACCCGCCTCTTCCGGCTATACACAGATGATGGTTAATAGCGGTAATGTCATCAACCAAGGATGTGAGGTTACGTTGGGGGCTGAACTCATCGACCTCTCCGATTGGAAATGGCATGTGGATGTCAATTTCTCGCTCAACCGTAACCGCATCGGAGGTCTCCAAGGAGATCAATATGCTACATCGCTCTGGAATGGAGCTGATCAGGTATTCCTCCAGCGCAACGGATGCCCTATCGGTACGCTGTACGGATATGTAGAGGACGGGTTTTATAACTCCATTGATGAGGTAAGACAGAATAAATCCTATGCTTCGCTCAGCGATGCGGAAGCACTCAAATATGTAGGTGAGATACGCTATAAAGACATGGACGGCGACGGCTATATTACGGCAGATGACCGCGCTATTATAGGTAATACTAATCCAGATTTTACCGGTTCTTTCTCCTCAACGCTCTCGTGGAAAGGACTGAGCCTCGGCTTTATGTTCACCGGCTCATACGGAAACGACATCTTGAACTATAACCTCCATGACGTGACAATGGAGAAACATGCCAACGTTACGCAACAAGCGTACGATACCCGTTGGACGGCAGAACGTGCGGCGAGCGGACAAACGATTCTCTATCCCAAGGCAACGAATGAGAATTTCCGCAATATGATGCCATCCGATAGATGGGTAGAAGACGGTTCGTTCCTTAAAATGAAATATATAACCCTGGCTTACGAGTGGTATAAACCTGCTAAATGGATAGAGAAAATCCATGTAGACTTCACGGTCCATAATGTCTTTACCGTCACCCGTTACTCTTGGTATGATCCCGAGGTCAATGCCGGTGGAACCAATGCAGCCTGCCCGGGTGTGGATAGTTATTCCTATCCTTCCGCCCGCACTTATTCACTCAGTTTGAACTTCACCTTTTAAATGCATACGACAATGAGAAATAAATTTTCAATTTTCAATTTTCAAGTTTTAATTCTCATCGTCTTTGCGATGAGTGTATCGTCTTGCTCCTGGATTATTGAAGACGAATCGGCATTGCAGACTCCGGCTACCGTTGGTGACAGTGAAGAAGCGTGTGAACAATGGGTAACAGGTGTCTATTCGAAATGGATTTACGATATGTTCTGCTGGGGGTATTTCCCCCGTGTACTCGAATTTGATGCCGATTATATATCCGGACCTTCCTGGGCGTTCGGTAAATTCGGTGTGGGTAATTTCCAGGGCGAAAGCGATGTCACGGATGCGCTCTGGAAAGGATGTTACGGACTCATAGGACGTACCAACGAAGCTGCACGGCATATCAGCGCAATGAAGAATATTTCGGACTCGCAGCGGAATAATGCCCTCGGTGAACTTGCTTTCCATCGTGCCTTCGCCTATTTCCTCTTGGTTCGTGCATACGGCCCGGTTCCTATTCAACCGGAGACTGAGAATTTCGATCGTAACCAACCCCGCCAGGAGGTGACGAAAGTGTATGATTATATCATCGCTCAACTGGAAGAGGCAACTCGTCTGCTCTATAAGAACACGGACTCTTCCTACCGTACCGGACATGTATCAGCCGGTTCAGCTGCCGGTCTGCTCGCCAAGGTCTATGCAACAGAGGCGGCTTACGCTATGCCGGCAGGAACGGAAGTGATCGTTAGAACAGGTACCGCCTATACCGATTCCGGTAGCGCTAAGTCATACGCGCCGCTGCAGACACGGTCGTTCTATAAGCAAGCCATATCCGGTTATGA
>CAMHQP010000053.1 GCA_946187555.1 uncultured Bacteroidales bacterium | reverse complement strand
GCTCGAAGTCGGCACGTGTACCGAACTCGGGGTTGATGGCGCAGTAGTCGATGATCGAGTAGTAACTTCCGAGCGTGCCCTTACGCGTGATAACGCCGATCGGTTGGCAAGGCATCACCCAGATGATGTCTATACCGTTCTCCTTGAGAGCCGGTAGCAATCCTTCTGCAGCGGCGAACGTACCTTCCGGTGTGGCCTGACGGGTATTTAACTCGTAGATAGTAGCGTCATACGCCCATTTCGGGTGACGTAACTCTACTTGCTTGGCGCAGCTCATCAAACCGATCAGAGCCAGCGCAAAAAAGAGTGCTTTTTTCATTAGTCTTCAATTATTTGATAGGTTAATTCGTTGCGGTTGATGATGACAGTAACTTTCTGACCGAGGTACACACGTTGGTAGATGATCTCGTCCGGACGGTCGATCAGCGGAATCATATCGCCGTAGAGCAGCGGCATCGAGTGACGACGGTAATGGATCAGTTCTGCCACCTTGTCACGCATCGCCTTCTCCTGCTCGTTGATGTTGTCAAAGCGCATCATATGGCGGTTATCGGGGTCGTTACCACCCACCTCGCCGTACTCGTCGCCCTGATAGATACACGGCACGCCGGGCAACGTCAGGTTGATCACCTCGAGCAACATCGCGCGCTTATACGCCGTCTCGGCATCGCCGATGCCTACTTCCTGTGTCCAGCCCTCTTCCTTGCCTTGCGAATGGATATCGATGGCACCGCCGGCAATCGAAGCAAAACGTATCTGGTCGTGATTACCGCTGATGTTACCCATCGTGTGGTGCGCACCGTAGGTGCGGAGCGACGTCAACTCGTTCTGAAGCACTTGATCCATACCGGTCAGACCCATCAACGCCTCGCGCGTCGTGAAATACACATTGAAATCGAACTGCGCGTTCAGCATGCCGGTCTTCACATAACTGCCGATGAGCTCCGGACTGCCGTAGGTCTCGCCGATCATCCAGATAGGACGTCCCGGCCAGCGGGTCGCGATCTTCTGACCTAACATACGCCAGTAGCCTTCCGGAATATGCTTGCACGCGTCGTGACGGAAACCGTCCAACTCGTAGTTCTCCAACCAGTACAGCGCGCTGTCCGTCATCTGCTCGCATACCTCCTCGCGCTCCAGATCCAGCGTCGGGATATGTTTGTCAAACCACGTCGTCAACCGCGCTTCGTCCCATAACTCGAAGTTACGACGGCCGTCGGGCAGAATCGAGTCCGTATGCCAGTCGGGGTGTTGCTGCAGGGTCGGGGAGTTGATATGCATGTGGTTCGCTACGTAGTCGAGCACCACGTTGATTCCGTGCGCATGCGCGGTGTCTAATAAGGTGCGGAACTCGTCCGGTGTACCGAAACGGTCGTCTAACTTCGTCGCGTAGATAGGCCAGTAGCCGTGATAACCGCTGAACTTGGTATAGGTCTTCGTGCTGTCGTACTTATTGCCGTTCTTGAACTCATAGCAGCCCCATGCGTCCCACGGGTTCTGCGTGATAGGACTGATCCATATCGTGTTCACACCGAGCAGGTCGAAATAGCCCTCCGTGATCTTCTTTGTGATACCGGCGAGGTCACCGCCTTGGTAATCCACGATATCCAGTACTTCCTCACTGTTCATCTTCCAGTCGTTGGAGCTGTTCCCGTTGTAGAAACGATCGATCATCAGCGAGTAGAGCACCTGAGCCTGTTGGTCATGACGGTTCAGTTGGGCAGCGTCGGTGATGATCTTGCCATCCTGCATCGGCAGCAACAGGTCGTTGTACAGGTACGTATCATCCTCGGCGAAGATCCGCAAATACGTGCGTCCCTGTAACCCGTAACCCGTAACCTGTAACCCCTCTAAATCTAACGTCCACGTCCCATCCTCATTGGCGCTGATGCGCTCATGGTCGATGAGCGTGTTCTGGATATAAACCTCAAAACTCGGATTCGTTACGCCGTCGTAGAAACCGAAGATGAGCTTGTCATCCGCGTAGCCCAAGGAGATTAAGGCCTGCCGAACGGGCTTGTTGGGTAGGATAGGGATGGCAAAACTACCGCTCTTGTCGTGCATCGTGAAGGCATGGATCGATCGATCGCGGTTAACGATATCCATCTCCTCGATGATAGGTGCTGCACCGCTAATGTTCAGGCACTCCACCGACTCACTCGTCGTCCACTGCAGACCTTTCCACGCCTTAAGATCACCGAACAACGCCGGCACGTAGTCCGTCAGCACGACATGCATCGTGTCGCTCGTCATACGAATCGGCATAATAGGATGCGATGCACCGATCGTTCCGGCCATGTGATTGTGTTGTTGACACCCTACCAGACATAGGGAAAAAGCAAGAAGAAAAATAGACTTTTTAATAGACTCTTTCATGGTTCCACATATTTTGCGCTGCAAAATTACTACAAATATTTGGAATATACAAGGATTTGACGGTAAAAATAAAATTTATTTATATTTTTAGCGGGAAATAATCGTGCGTAAGCTAAGAAATTCTTGTTGTTGGCGGGTCAGACCTGTGTGCGAACGTACAACAAATTTTGCGCCAATTTTCCCTTTCCTCTTGCGTATCTCATTTTTTTATAGTAATTTTGCAGCGCAAAATCAAAATACCGTCAGCTGCCCAAGACGTTAAAATAGGGTAACGTATTGAATTTTCGCGTTTGCGATTTGTCCATTTTTTTGTGTATAACTAATAAAACATAACAACTATCATGAAACGATTCATTTTGAGTATGAGCATGGTTCTTGCGGTAGCAATGAGCATGCAGGCGGAACAAAAAGCTTTTTATTTACCGGATTTCACTATTGACGGACTGGATTATGAAATCCAGCAAGTGGTGGGAAACATCGGATTCGTTAGAGTGAATGACATTAACGAACCTTATGTGACAGGGACTATCACGATTCCAAGAACGGTCACCTATGACGGAACCACATATTACGTACAGGCTGTAGATGGCTTTTGGCCAGAGGAGGGAGGATTGACCAAATTGGTTATTCCATCCGGCGTAGATTCGGTGTTAGCAACAGCTTTTACTTCTGTATCTACCTTGCAGACAGTTGATCTGACGAATGTGGCGTATATAGGTGCGTCTGCTTTTTCCGGTTGTGCTATCAAGGAATTGACGCTTAATGGTGTCAAACTCAAAAAGATGGAGAATACTGCCTTCGGTCGGAACAAATCGATGACCAAACTGACCATTGCGAGCATACAACTGACGGAACTTCCGGATTTTGCCTTTGCCGGTTGCGAGAAGTTAGCCGATATCTCTCTCGGTATCTATCTCACGAAAATCGGCAAGCAGGCTTTTTCTCTTAATCCTGCACTTACAACCATCACGCTTCCTGCCAGTCTTCAGTCGCTGGGCGATGAGGTGTTCTACAATGACGAGAACCTCAAAGAGATAAAGGTATTAGCGATGATTCCTCCGACCTGTACGACTAAGACCTTCGATGGTCTGGATAAAACCAAAGTCAAAGTGATTGTTCCGGCAGGTACGGCAACAGCATACAAGAACGCTACGGGTTGGAAGAATTTCAATATCTCCGATGGAACGCAGGATGTGACCAATGTATCTGTAGAAGAAGGGCAGTCCGCTAAGATTATCGAAAATGGTCAGATCCTCATCCTCCGCGGTGACAAGACGTATACAGTAGACGGACAATTAGTGAAGTAATGCTTCGCTGGAAAATCTATCAGCAAAAGCGTCAGAATGGGCTCTTTTATCGTTTTTATTTGCATATGTCAAAAAAAAGCAGTACCTTTGCACGGATTTTTGAAAACATGCAGCAGAACAAGGAACAATGGGACTTGACCATCACGCCGAAAGATCGATTGCTGGCGGTGGATTGGAAGGAGATATGGCGGTATCGCGATATGTTCGTGCTGTTTGTGGAGCGGAATTTCCGTACGGCGTACAAGCAGACGATCTTAGGCCCGTTGTGGTTCATCATCACCCCGGTGCTGTCCGTGATCGTGTACGTGACCGTCTTTGGCGGCATCGCGAACATCCCGACGGACGGTGTGCCGCCGATCCTGTTCTATCTGCTCGGTATTTCCGTGTGGGGCTATTTCTCCAGTTGCCTGAGCGCGACGTCTAACTCGTTCGTGAGCAATGCGGATATCTTCGGTAAGGTCTATTTCCCGCGTATCATCATGCCGCTGGTAGCGGTGACAACGAACCTGTTGTCGTTTGCCATCCAATTGGCTATCTTCGCGGTGTTCTACATCTATTACGTAGCGACCGGAACGGAATTGGTCATCCATTGGCAGATTGTGCTCTTCCCGCTGCTGATCCTGCTGCTGGCCTTCATGTCGGTAGGTTTCGGTATGATTTTCTCGTCCTTGACGACCAAGTACCGTGACCTGCAGATCATGCTGGCGAAGATCATCTCGCTCTGGGTCTATATCACGCCGGTCATCTACCCGCTGAGCATGGTGACTAATCCCAAGTTACATCTGGCGATGAGTCTCAACCCCGTGACGCCGGTGATGGAAGCGATCAAGTACTCGCTCTTAGGCGCAGGTGAGTTCAGTTGGCTCTGGCTCGGCTACAGCGCGCTGTTCACGCTGATATTGTTAATCTTCGGCCTTATGCTCTTCAATAAGGTTCAAAAATCGTTCATGGATACCGTTTAATGGCTAAGACTCAGGAGACATATTGGACAACGGAGATCACGCCGCAATCCTTCGCGAAAGGATTAGGACTGAAGGAACTTTGGGCTAAGAAGTACCTGATCTGGCTGTTTATCAAGCGCGATATCACGGTGCAGTACAAGCAGACCATCTTCGGCATGGGCTGGTACTTCATCTCGCCGCTGTTCACGATGTTCATGTACATCGTCGTGTTCGGTCGGATTGCCGGCATCCCGACGGATGATATCCCGCAACCGGTGTTCTACCTGAGCGGTATCTGTTTGTGGGAGTATTTCTCCACCTGTCTGACGGATGCAGCCGGTACGTTCCAGACGAATGCGGCCTTATTCGGTAAGGTCTATTTCCCCCGTCTGGTGGCGCCGGTATCGAAGGTGATCTCGAAAATGTTCCGCTTCAGTCTGCAGTTGGTTACGTTCGTTTTCGTGTACGTGCTGTATGTCATCAAGGGCGTCAACCTGCACCCCAATTGGTATCTATTGCTGTTCCCGGTACTGATTCTGATGATCCAATGTCTGGCCTTGGGACTCGGTCTGATTATCTCTTCCGCCACGACCAAATACAGGGACTTGACCAATTTCTTCGGGGTCTTTGTGTCCCTCTGGATGTACGCTACGCCGATTGTCTATCCGCTTTCGTATGTCACCAACCCGACGCTGCATAAGATCATGCTCTTCAACCCGATGACAGCCATCATCGAGACCTTCAAATACGGTGCGTATGGGGCAGGTGAATTCAGTTGGACAGCGTTAGCCTATAGCGCTGGCATCATTTTTGTACTGCTGATTATCGGTATCGCGATGTTTAACCGAAAGCAAAAGTTCTTCATCGATACGATATAAAAAAAAGAAGGCCGAAACCTTCTTTTCAGAGCCACTGGGCGGACTCGAACCGCCGACCCACGCATTACGAATGCGTTGCTCTACCAACTGAGCCACAGTGGCGAAGATCGCAGGCAACTTGTTTGCCAAGAACTTAGCAATTAGTTGCTGCTTTTCAAAAGCGGGTGCAAAGGTACTACATTTTTTTGATATACGCAAATATTTCGTGAAAAAAAGTGCATTCATAGTGATTTTTTTGAGTCTGGCAACGGCTTTACTTGCGCAGACGCATACGCGCGTATATAATGAGAACATACGCACGCTGCGCGTAGCGCGCGAGGTGCTGCTCTTGGACGAACAGGAACCGCTGCATATCTCGTTCGACGAGATGAGCCACGACGTGCATTTCTATACCTACACGGTACAAATGCTCAATACGTCTCTTTTGAGTTCCGAGTACCTGCAGGGATTCACCACCGCGGACATCACCAACTTCGAGCACTCCATCAACACGAGCCGCGAATATACCCATTATTGGTTCGATTTCCCGAACGAGGACATACGCCTCACCAAAAGCGGTAACTACCGCTTGACGATCTATGAGGATGGTAATCCGGACAACAAGATCGCCGAAGTGGATTTCTGCGTGGTAGAGCCGATGGTGAAGATTGGCGCGAAGGTGCGTGCCAACACGGATATCGAGTATAACGGACGCTATCAGCAACTCGATATTGACGTGAACATCAGTGAAGCTTTACGCGTGAACAGCGACGAGTGGCGCGTGGTGGTGACGCAGAACAACCGCCTGGACAATGCTGTGACGCTGACCAAACCAACCTATATAGAACCTAAACGGTTGCGCTATGTCAATAACAAAGATCTGATCTTTGAGGGCGGCAACGAGTACCATCATTTCGATGCGTTCAGTTGCTTCTACGCCGGAGTAGGGATCGATCGGGTCTATCATGAGATGGGCGATTATCACGCGCTGCTGTTCCAAAACGAGATCGCCAAGGGCGAGTATATGCATGAGTTCGACAGCAACGGCCGGTATATAGTCAACGCCGAGCGTACGACGGATGTGGATACAGAGGCCGAGTATATGTGGGTCTATTGGACACTACCGGTGGAGCAGCCTTGGTTCGACGGCTCGCTGTATGTGGGCGGTGATCTGTTCGGCAACGAAATGACTCTTCGCAACCGCATGCAGTATGACAACGAACGTAAGTGCTACTGGCTTACGGCGCTGGTCAAACAAGGCGGATACGATTACCAATATTGGTTTACCGGAAAAGGTACGCAAAACAAAACTACCACCCAACGTGTGGATGGTAGTTATTGGCAAACGGAGAACGAGTATGCGGTCTATGTCTATTGGCGTCCGTTCGGTGCGCGCTATGATCGACTCGTCGGCGTCTCCGTCATCAAGCCTTAGTCAATGCGGACGAAATGGCCGCGCTTATCGAAGATCAACTCCATATCGTTGTTAATCTCCACTTCCTGCTTCATCTGCTCGAACTTATATTCGGTGATGATAGCATTGGGGAAGGTAGCGTGTACATATTCCACAATCTTCACCGGCACGAGCGTCTCCAGGATACCATTGTCATTCTCAGCCTTGTGCAGACCGGCACGTTCGTCAAACACTAACTTCGTGCCATCGGTGAGCAGGAAAGCGTACTCCATATGGCCGAACACTTTCTGAACGGTGATGAACTGAATCTGATCTGCTGTGAAGAACTGCTGGTACTCTGTCTGCACCACTTCAGGAATCTTATCAAATGCGATAGGTTGTTTGCCTTTCTTGGCGAAAACACCAAGAACGCATACACTCATCAAGAGTGCAATAAGCGTGATTTTTTTCATTTCTTTATTTTGCTAAACGTTCTTTAATTGCTTTGGATTCTGCCTCATAACCCGGTTTGTCGAGCAGTGCGAACATATTTTTCTTATATGCCTCTACACCCGGTTGGTTGAACGGATTGACATCCAGTACATAACCCGAGATACCGCAGCCGCGCTCGAAGAAATAGATGAACTGGCCGATATTGTACTCGTCGATCTTCTCGAAACTGATATGGATATTGGGCACACCGCCATCCACGTGAGCGAGTTGCGTACCGAGCTCTGCCATCTTATTCACTTCATCCACACGCTTGCCGGCGAGGAAATTGAGTCCGTCGAGGTTCTCTTCGTCCATCGGTACCAATACTTTCTTATTGGCTTTCTCAATCGAGATAACGGTCTCGAAGATCGTACGCTCGCCATCCTGGATCC
>CAMHQP010000052.1 GCA_946187555.1 uncultured Bacteroidales bacterium | reverse complement strand
CATCTTCAAAGATCGGCGCCATCTCAAATTGGTTCGGTGCCACCTCATTATGACGTGTACGAACAGGTATACCGGCTTTGAGCGCTTCGTATTCCAACTCACGCATGAAGGCTAATACGCGTGCAGGTATAGCACCGAAATAATGATCCTCAAGTTGCTGCGATTTGGCACTGTTATGTCCCATCAGCGTACGACCGGTAAGCAACAGATCGGGACGTGCCGTATAGAGCGATTCGTCCACGAGAAAATACTCCTGTTCCCAACCGAGGTTCGCATGTACGTGCTTGACCTGTTTGTCAAAATAAGCGCAGACTTCACGGGCAGCATGACAAAGAGCTGCTGTGGAGCGGATGAGCGGGGTCTTGTAATCGAGTGCCTCACCGGTATAAGCCACAAAGACCGTCGGGATACAGAGTGTGTCGCCAATCAGGAATACCGGGCTCGAAGGATCCCAGGCGGAATAACCACGCGCCTCAAACGTATTACGGATTCCTCCTGAAGGGAAGGATGAAGCGTCCGGTTCCTGCTGGTAAAGACTCTCTCCACTGAACTCTTCCAGCAGTTCGCCGCTCTTACCGAGCGTAAAGAATGCATCGTGCTTCTCGGCTGTTCCACCGGTCAGCGGTTGGAACCAGTGCGTGAAATGGGTAGCCCCATGATCCATTGCCCATTTGCGGATACCGATTGCTACGACACCTGCTATATCACGATGAATCGTGCGACCATTATCCACATCGTCAAACAACTGATCCAATACATCCTGCGCGATGTACTCTTTCATTTTCTCACGCGTGAAGACATCTTGCGCAAAATAGTCCTTTACTTTACCTTCCGGTACATCTACTACCGCCGGTTTATGCTCAAAGGCGGTTTTTAACGCTTCAAAACGAATATTACTCATACTTTTGACGTTGTTTTTCGTTTTTAATCCGATTAAATTTTAAAATCGACGACAAAAGTACAATATTTTTTTGAATTATGCAAGTCTTTTTGCATTTTTTGCATAAAAAAAAGCCCCGAAGGGCTCTTTTTATCGAACGAGAATCTTTTTGGTGTGCCAGATTCCGTCGTAATAGGTCTTGATGAAATAGACACCTATCGGCAGATGATCGGTCGGGACATTGCCCTCAAAGATACCTAATAGTTTACCGCTGACATCAATCAGGTAGTGTACGCCTTCCCCATTCGGGATAGAAGGATCGGCTTCGAGATCAGCAGTCGTGAACGGGTTCGGAAGGAAATACTCATTATGAGTCAGTTCTTCGGTTTCCTCGAGTGGTTGACATTCCGGCATCTTGCTGAACTCCACGATCGTACGCACGAGCATGTCATTAAGGTGCTCCACTACGAGACTATCCGTCGTGGGCTTGTGATGCGGGTTTCCGATACCGGAGTCGTCGGTGAGGAAGAACGATGTACCGTTGGTCATCAAAGCCAGGGCACGCAGCAAATATTCCGCTTTCTCGTCTATTCCGCTACAAACGACCGGTACAATACGAACACCTAATGCCGCGGCGTTCAGGATCTGCTCATTCATCAGTGCCAGCGAAGCTGAGTCTTCGTGGCAGGGCGCATCTAATATAAGGAACGCGATGCGCGCACGCGCGTTATCATTCCATCCTGCACTGTTAAGCGCTGCCATCAAAGCCTCCGGAACGGCCTCCGGATAATCTCCACCGCCGTTAGCGTTTTGATGCTCGATAAACTCCTGCGTGGTCGCTATATTCTC
This sequence comes from uncultured Bacteroidales bacterium, assembly GCA_946187555.1. Lineage (GTDB taxonomy): Bacteria > Bacteroidota > Bacteroidia > Bacteroidales > Paludibacteraceae > Colicola. Next base: position 6,040 of record CAMHQP010000052.1, on the reverse strand, counting down.
CGTCAGACGCGAGATACGAGTCAGGTACTCATCACTATGATCACGGTATACAACCGCACCTGTACGGATAGCTAAACCACCGGTGGCAGCCTTGGCGCGAGAAATAACATCCTTCATCTCTACCTGCAGGTAACGCAGTTCATCACCCATCGAACCCGTGGCATCGAAGACGAACAGTACGTCCACCGCATCGGACACTTCGCAAGGCTCGTCGAGCACGATGGTCTCCTGTCCTTCTTTTCCCCACAACTCCGCCTTACCGGTGTTATCGGTGATGGTTTGGAAGAGGGTGTTGCCTTTGTCATCCGTTATTTGCACGGGGTAGTTCGCTACCGGGTAACCGTCTTTGGTTTTTACCTGAACGGTATAGCGCTGACGCGGGGTAAGTCCCCAGGTCTTCTGATAGCTCTCTGTCGATTGCAGATACTTCTCCCATAACGACCATTTAGCGAAATCATTCACCTCACCGGCGGTTAACATACCCGCCCTTGCACCATTAGGTGCAGGCATCATAGTGGCAGGATAAGCCATCTCATCCGAAGCCATTTCAGCCGTTGCCGCAAGAACAGCGGCTTTCTCATGACGCACACCGCCACGCGATGCGCCTAAGGTATAATACACCTCTTTACCGCCTCGACCTTCCCTACCCGGCTTAGCGGTTAAAGTCACTATCTCCAGTGATGCGTCACTCAAGGCCAGTTTCTTTGATTCAAAGCCATCACAGGAGATGGTCAGCGAACTGATACCCTTGATCTGCTCGGGTTTGAAGACCAAACGCCCGTCAAAAGACGAGGTATAGGTGGTCTTTCCGATTTTCACCTGCGCTCCGTTCAAGAGTGCCTGAGTGGTATCCATGACGATGACGGTAAGCGGCTGTTCCCGTACCGGCACATTCTTTTTCATACACGCATTGGCTGCACCTAAGCACAGTACTGCAAGCAAAAGAGAGATAATTTTCTTCATAGCCAATCTATTTTTATAAAATAAATAACAAATAACGTGCCATTTTTTGATTTTTTTCTTGCATATGTCAGAAAAAAGCAGTACTTTTGCACCGCAAAAGTTTTTTGAATACATTATGGCAACACAAGAAGAAACATTTAAGAAAATCGTTGCGCATTGCAAGGAGTACGGATTTGTTTTCCCGAGCAGTGAGATTTACGACGGTCTGGGCGCTGTGTATGACTATGGTCAGAACGGTGTTGAGTTGAAGAACAATATCAAGCGTTATTGGTGGGATTCGATGACGCTGCTGCATGAGAATATCGTCGGTATTGATGCCGCCATCTTCATGCACCCGACGACGTGGAAAGCGTCCGGTCACGTAGATGCATTCAACGATCCGTTGATTGATAACCGCGACTCCAAGAAGCGTTACCGTGCAGACGTGCTGATCGAAGATCAGATTGCTAAGTACGATGAGAAGATCGCTAAGGAAGTAGAGAAAGCCCGCAAGCGTTTCGGTGAGTCTTTTGACGAGGAGATGTTCAAGGCCACCAACGAGCGCGTGAAAGAGCATATCGCCAAGCGCGAGGCTTTGCATGAGCGTTATGCGAAGGCAATGAACGATAATAACCTGGATGAACTCAAACAGATCATCTTGGACGAGGAGATCGTTTGCCCGATCAGCGGTACACGTAACTGGACAGACGTGCGTCAGTTCAACCTGATGTTCTCCACTGAGATGGGTTCAACAGCAGACGGCGCAATGAAGATCTACCTCCGTCCGGAGACCGCACAGGGTATCTTCGTGAACTTCCTCAATGTACAGAAGACCGGTCGTATGAAGATTCCGTTTGGTATCGCACAGATCGGTAAGGCCTTCCGTAACGAGATCGTAGCCCGCCAGTTCATCTTCCGTATGCGCGAGTTCGAGCAGATGGAGATGCAATTCTTCGTTCGTCCGGGTGAGGAGTTGAAGTGGTTTGAGCACTGGAAACAATTCCGTCTTAAATGGCACAAAGCGCTGGGCTTAGGAGACGAGAAATACCGCTTCCATGACCATGACAAATTGGCACACTATGCCAATGCAGCTACCGATATCGAGTTCTTGATGCCGTTCGGTTTCAAGGAGGTAGAAGGTATCCACAGCCGTACGAACTTTGACTTGAGTTCGCACGCTAAATATTCGGGCAAGAAGATCGAGTACTTCGATCCGGAACTGAACCAAAGTTACACCCCGTATGTCATTGAGACCTCTATCGGTGTGGATCGTATGTTCCTGAGCGTGATGTGCTCGGCATACGAAGAGCAGGCATTGGAAGGCGGAGATACACGTGTTGTACTCCACTTACCGGCTGTTTTGGCACCGGTGAAAGCATGTATCATGCCGCTCGTTAAGAAAGACGGTCTGCCTGAGAAAGCACGCGAGATCATGAATGAACTCAAGTTCGATTTCAAGGTAGCTTATGACGAGAAAGATAGTATCGGTAAACGTTACCGTCGTCAGGATGCGGTCGGTACACCGTTCTGTATCACCGTTGATCATGACACGGAGAAAGACGGTTGTGTAACCGTTCGTTACCGCGACACGATGGAACAAGATCGCGTGAAGATCGAAGACCTGCACGAGATCATCCGTAAGGCAACTGATCCGAAGGAACTCTACCGCAAGATTGTCGGTAACAGTTTAGAAGATACGAACGAATAAAAAAAAGCGGAGCGTTGAGCTCCGTTTTTTTTATCCCACTTGCACTTCGGGATTGATCTTACGAATCAGTCCTTTGAGGACATCTCCCGGGCCAAACTCATAGAACTCCGTTGCACCATCGGCAATCATATTCTGCACGGATTGTGTCCAGCGAACAGGGGCTGTGAGTTGTTTGAGCAGGTTTTCGCGGATGATTTCGGGTTCCATAGAAGCCTTTGCAGTCACGTTCTGATAGATCGGACAGAAGGGTTTTCTAAACTCTGTTTTGTTGATGGCCTCTGCCAAGTCTTCTGCTGCGGGAGCCATGAGCGGCGAGTGGAATGCACCACCTACCGGTAGGCGTAACGCACGACGTGCGCCCTCTTCTTTGAACACGATACAAGCGGCATCAATCGCATCCACATCGCCGGAGATAACCACTTGTCCCGGACAGTTGAAGTTAGCTGCGACAACGACGTTATTAGCGTTCGTGGGTTGCATGCTGATTTGATTACAGATGTCCTCCACTTTCTCATCCGGCAGACCGAGGACAGCGGCCATCGTGCCGGGGTTCGCTTCACAGGCAGCCTGCATCGCTTGCGCACGCGCGCTGACTAATAAGATGGCGTCCTCAAAGCGGAGCGCACCACATGCTACGAGAGCACTGAACTCACCAAGGCTATGTCCGGCTACCATGTCGGGTTTCTCAATCGTCATCAGACGTTGGGCTACTACCGAGTGCAGGAACACAGCGGGTTGCGTCACTTTAGTCTGCTTCAGAGCCTCTGCCGTACCATTGAACATCACATCGGTCAGCGAGAAGCCAAGCAGCCGGTCGGCTGCTTGACATAACTCGCGTGCCTCTTGATGGGCATCGTAGAGGTCTTTGCACATACCTGGGAACTGGCTACCCTGCCCCGGGAACACAAATGCTTTAGCCATAAATTAAGCCATCAGACCTGCAACGAGTGCAAGAATTGCGTAGAACTCAGGAAGTGCGCAATAAATCATCGTGTTGGTCATTACATCGTGACCTGCAGCGATGTTAGCGATACCGTTAGCAGCAGTCTGACCCTGACGGATAGCAGAAAGCAGGAAAACGATACCCATACCGATACCTAAACCGAACAAGAGAATCGGATTGGTCTCGATCAGACCCTTCATCATCAGGAATGCTACGAATCCGTACAGACCCTGCGTAGCAGGAAGAGCCGACAGAATCATGTAAGCAGATGATTTCTCCGCATTTTTCTTCAATCCGCCTTCAGCTGCATTAGCTGCAATAGTCGTACCGAAAGCCGATCCAACGCCGGACAGACCCAACATAAGGCCAAGTCCGAGATAACCTAAAATTTGTTCCATAATTGTTTTATTGATTTTTTAATTGTTATTTACTAAAGGGTTTATATAGTTTGCCGCTTCCTTCGTAGCCTGCGTTCTTGAAATACTCAACGAACGACAGACGCAGCGGGTGAACGAACGCACCGAGGCATGCCATGAGCAGGTTGAGGATGTGACCAAAGGTCACAATCAGGATAAAGCCTATCCACGTACCTACATTCGGGTTCTCGCCCAGCACTTGTGCACCGAGTTGGTTGAACGCTGCACCCAACATACCACCTGCCAAACCAAGGGCGTAGAGACGGATATAAGAGAGTACGTCGCCCAACAGACCCGTGGACATCTGATAGGTATCCCATAGACCGGCACCCACGTTCAACAGCGGGTTACGTCCCGGCGTGTTGAAGATGAAGATACCCAAAGCCGAGACAGCGCCTACACCGATGAGAATCCATTTGACGGTTTCCGTCGGCAGCGAGAAGGTCATAGCCAAGATGGCGGTACAGATACCACCTACGATGAGCAACAACCAGCCCCAGGTGGAAACGGTGTTCTTAAAGCCGTCACGCTTGGTATAACTGATGGCCTTGATGGTCATCGCGAGGATGATATGAACAACACCGATCACGAGGGCTAATACCATCATCACGTCGTATTCACCAATTTTGCCGTTCACACCTAAGTTATTGAACATGATCGCTTTGGCACTCTCCGGGAACCACTCGGCGCGGTAGATATCCACACCAAAGAACGTTCCCATCAGGTAACCGATAACCGTTGAACCGACACCTAATGCCATAATGATGCCACCGAGTCCATCGAACATCTCGATCTTCAGTTTGCCCTTCATGATCAGGTAGCCGACCAGCGTCAGTACCAAACCGTAGCCGCAGTCTCCAATACAAAGAGCGAAGAACAGCAGGAAACACGGACCGAGGATTGGCGTCGGGTCAAACTCATTGTAGTTCGGCCAGCCGTACATGCCGGTAAGCGGTTCAAAGAGCTTCACGAACCAGTTATTGCGCAACTTGATAGGCGTAGCATCTTCCTTGACCGGATCGGTCTCCTCGTAATACACCTGTGCGGCATCGAGCATAGCGTTCAACTCAGCCTCTTTGTCTATTGGACAGAATCCTTCGAAGAGACAGAGTGCTCCTTCTGCCAGTTTATCGGTAGAGAGGGTGACCTTTTGCCAGTCAATCTGCTGACGGGCTTCAAGCAGTTCTTTCTCCAGCCGCTCTTTGTTTGCCAGTTGCCACGCCTCTATACGGGCATTGGCGGCAGCAAGCAGACCTTTGAGGTGCTCTACTTCTTGATTCCACGCAGCCGCAGATTTCTGCGGAAGGGGCAATTCTGTAAGGTCTTCTAAAGCCTCGAGAGCTACGAAATACGTCTTACCGCCTGCTTCATTGACCTTGATACCCCACTCTTCCTGGAAAGCCTTGGTCGGGCACTCATAGAAATGCAAGGTATAACCGGCATCTTTGAGGGATTCAATGCGTGCGGCATCAAACTCACCCCATACTGCAGCTTGCTTGGCGGCTTCTAGGGCAGCCACAATACGCTCGTTCACCTCATTGCGTTCCGCAATCAGTTGATCGGGCGCTCCTTGTTTGAGCAGACGACGGATCTCGTCTTCGTGCTGAAGGGCAGCCTGCAAATCGGCATCATCTTCGATGAGACCGGCGGCTTTCTGCGTGATATGTACTACTCCGAGTTCACGAAGTTGCTCCAAGAAAGGCTCGTAGTCACGATGGAATACCAGGAAGGTATATTTTTTCATTTGTGTAATCATACCGCCACCTCCCTTTCCTTTTTGGATTTCACAATCTTCTGACTCGATTTATTCAGGTTCTCCTCGTCTTCCATAAAGCGTTTGATCTTACGGATAGCGTCTTGATAACCAGGTATTTGCACTTTCTCAAAGAGGTTCACTTTCTGCGTCGTTTTCTTACGCGCATACTCGAGCAGATCCACTTTGCGGCGCACAAACTCCTGGCGGATACCTACATCGGCGATAGCTTTGAGTTGCTCAAAACCATCTGCAAACCATTTCGGGCTGGAGAACAG
>CAMHQP010000051.1 GCA_946187555.1 uncultured Bacteroidales bacterium | reverse complement strand
AGGTTCTGGAAGAAGTGAGAACCCTGCGAAGGCTCAATTCGGAAGTTCTCCAAACTACATTCAGCTATCGCTTTTGCCTCACTGATGTCTCCCCATGCCACCGGCACGCCGAGTGTCGGGATCTGCGATCCCCAGCGACCATAACCGATCAGCAGGTACTGTCTGCCCTCTTGCTGCATCTTACGGTTCCACTCACGAATCGTCTGCGCCATCTCGCGCGTGCGTAGTATATCAAAGGTATCGCGCTTGAGGTAGATGATATCGCTCACGTCTTCGATCTTGCCGGTGCCCAAAGCGTTACCGCTCTTTATAATAGCACCGCTTTCGTCGATCTTCTCCCACTCTACACTCGCGTTCAGGCTATCCGCCGAGATAGGACGTATCTGCAGCACATGGAAGATCTGCGGATCGTGCTCCAAATTCACCGCAAACTCGATCTCTATCGGGGTCTTGATCTCCTGTTGAGCAATATCGAGCAGCTCTTTAATGATAGGCGTCAGCGGGAAGGTGTTGAACTTCAACTGCGGGGCAAACGTCACAATACGCGGGCCGTCCGGATAACAGGAGTCCACAATGCGCATGTTCTCGCGATCATAGGTAGAGGCAATGAGTTTAAGGCTCTCGAACTGCCCGCAGTCATGGATAGGTATGCGCTCGAGGTTGATGGCATCGTCAATAGAAGTCTTAAACCGCTCGGGGTTGAGACTCAGCGCTAACATCGACTGCTGGGTTTCTCGCATCGCCAGATCCACCGTAGATGTTTGTAACACATTCTTCGGATACTTAGGCGAGAAGCGGAGCACTTGTTCACCATCAACAACGGCCTTACCCAGACCGTAGGCGATCTTGACGATGCCGTCTTCGGGTTTCTCTTTGCCCACCGGATAAAAATTGATGCTGCGCGCTACACCGGAGATAACCGGGAAGTAATAATTGCCTTCCGGTTCACCGCACACCTCTTGCAGCACAATCGCCATACGTTCCTCACTCGGTACGTTGCCCGTAGATACGATATAGCCTCTCGATGCCGCGAAATACACACTCGCATAAACGGACTTGATGGCCTTACTGAGCATACGCAACAACTGGTCTTCGTTCTCCGTCTGCGGGATCATATAGGTGCTATAAACGCCTGCAAAAGGCTGATAATAGGAGTCTTCGAGTTTGCTGGATGACCTGACGGCTATCGGTCGATGGGTCACACGAATGAAATGACGCAGCGCCTCACGCAGTTCAAGCGGTAACATTGCCGACACAAACTCCGACAAGATCTCTTCGTCAGTCAGATCGGCGTTGATAACGTATTGCAGGCCGTTGTCGTGAATGAACTGATCAAAATAGTCGGTGGTGATCACCATCGTACGCGGCACGAGCACACGTACCTCCGGCCATTTGTCATACAGGTCATATTTCTGCAGCATATGGTTGAGGAACGCGAGTCCTCTACCCTTTCCTCCCATCGCACCGCTACCGCAACGGCAGAACCAGATGGTGTCGTTATAGGTCTCGGGGCTATATTTGGCTACCACACCAAGGGCTTGGTTAATACGGTAGTCGTGGATAAGGCGGATATTCATCTGCCGCACGTTCTCGATATCCGTGTCGTCTTGTATCTTCAGCGCACTCACCGGACGTCCCACGGCAAACAAACCTCGTGCAAAAAGCCATTTAGACAGGTAGTTATTATCGCTCAGACGCCTAAACGCCGCCGGGCTGATGGTCGAGATAATACGTTCAAAGCCCTCCAGATCCGATGCACGCGCAATCTCTTTGCCGGTACGCGGGTCACGGGCGATGAAGTCTCCAAAACCGAACTCCCGCTCGATATACTCGCTCACTTCCTGCTGCAGGGTCTTGGATTTCTTAACCACAAACCCCACCTTCAACTTGTTCGCCACCCCTCGCATCGACTCCTGCGAACTCTGCATCAGGAAAGGCATGGTCGGATTGTCCTCACGAATGAGTTTACACAGATCGACACCCGCATCGAGTTTCTCCATGCTTGCCGGTTCGCCTTTATGCAGCACAAATCCGACATCCGAGATGACGCCGATGAAGTTCTTGCCAAACTGCCGATACAACGCTATAGCCTCGTCATAGCAGGTCGCGAGCAGTAGTTTGGGTCGCGCACGCTTACGCAACAACTGCTGTTTCTCGTTGAGCGCGTCGCGGATAGCAATCGTGTTCTGCTGGAGTAGCAGTTTATATAATAAGGGCAGATAAGTCGAGTAATACCGCACGGAGTCTTCCACCAACAAAATAGCACGAACCCCCTCGTCGAGGATATCGTGCTCTGCATTCAGTCGGTCTTCTATCAACTTGATGATAGCGATGATAAGGTCGGTGGAGTTATTCCAATTGAACAGATAGTCGATATGCCGTTTGTCCGCTTTCTCCATGCGCAGGAACATCTCCTTACTGAAGGAAGACAGCAACACAATCGGACAATCCGGTAACAAGCTTTTGGCTTCCGCCGCAAAATCCCACACCTCATTGCCACCGGCACTATAGACCAGGATGATCAAGTCGAACGACTCGCGGCTACGTAGCAGCGTTAAGGCCTCCGAAGGAGACTCCGAACGCACGATGGCAGGCGGGTTACTCAGATTGAGTTCCGCGTACTCCTGCGCGATCTGCACGTCTATACGGCCATCCTCCTCGAGCGCAAAACTATCGTAGTTGTTGCACACGAGCAGAATACGCCTTACGCGCTTCGACATCAATGAAGTGTAGTTACTATTGTCCATTATACCAAACCTTGCTCAACCATGGAGTTCGCCACCTTCATAAAGCCGGCGATGTTAGCACCTTTGACATAGTTGATATAGCCGTCTTCTTCCGTACCGTACTTCAGACATGCGGCATGGATATCAGCCATGATGGTACGCAGACGTTGATCTACTTCTTCGGCCGTCCATTTGAGACGCATACTGTTCTGCGTCATCTCCAGACCACTCGTAGCTACACCACCGGCATTCGATGCCTTACCCGGGCTATAGAGGATTTTAGCGCCTTGGAAAAGCGCGATCGCTTCCGGCGTTGAAGGCATGTTAGCGCCTTCGGTCACGCAGAAACAACCGTTCTTAAGCAGGTTCTCTGCATCGACTTTCTCAATCTCGTTCTGGGTTGCACACGGCATCGCGATATCGCACGGGATGCGCCAAGGACGCTCACCGGCGAAATATTGCGCCTGCGGGTACTTGGTTGCGTACTCTTTGATACGTCCGCGACGAACGTTCTTAAGTTCAAAGACATATGCCATTTTCTCTTCGTTCAGTCCTTCCGGATCATAGATAAAGCCGTCACTATCGCTCAATGTGAGCACCTTTGCACCCAGACGCATAGCTTTCTGAGCAGCGAACTGCGCTACGTTGCCGGCTCCCGAGATACAAACGCGTTTGCCTTCAAACGACTCACCACGAGTAGCTAACATGGCCTCTGCAAAATAACAAGCTCCGTAACCGGTAGCTTCCGGACGCATGAGCGATCCGCCCCACAACTGACCTTTACCGGTCAACGTGCCGGTGAACTCATCGCGCAGACGTTTGTATTGACCGAACATATAACCGATCTCACGACCACCTACACCGATATCGCCGGCAGGCACGTCCGTATCTGCACCGATATGACGTTGCAACTCGGTCATGAAACTCTGGCAGAAACGCATTACTTCGGCATCACTCTTGCCGCGCGGGGAGAAATCGCTACCACCCTTGGCACCACCCATCGGCAGCGTCGTAAGGGCATTCTTGAAAGTCTGCTCGAAAGCAAGGAACTTCATGATACTCAGGTTCACACTCGCATGGAAACGGATACCGCCTTTGTACGGACCAATGGCGCTATTCATCTGGATACGGAAACCGCGATTGATCTGCACTTCGCCCTGATCGTCCATCCAAGGCACACGGAACATAATAACGCGTTCCGGCTCTACAATGCGCTCCATTACCTTTTGTTCACGCAGATACGGATACGCCATGATCATCGGCGCAACCGATTCTACTACTTCTCTAACTGCCTGATGAAACTCACTCTCACCCGGGTTTTTTCTAATGAGTTCGGCCATAAAACCGTCCACCCATGCTTGTGTCTGCTTATCCATAAATAATAAATTTTGACCTTTTAATCCAAATTACGCTGCAAAGATACATAAAAAAATTGACATACACAATAGTGTATGCCATTTTTTGATCTTTTTGTTTTTACTTATCAATAAATCGTTATTTCTACGCGGCGGTTGAGAGCACGGCCTTCTTCGGTATCGTTGGATGCCACTGGTTTGAGGTCTCCATAGCCAAAAGCCTTGATTCCATCGGGATTACAACCGTATTCAATGAGTTGTCTCCGAACAGCTTCGGCACGCGCTTGCGAAAGAGCTTTGTTGGATTCCTGCGAACCTACATTATCCGTATGTCCTGCCAAACGGATCTTATAGCCGTATGTTGATACAAACGTCGCGATACGTTTGAGTTCCGGCAGGGACGCCGGCATAATGATATCTTTGCCTGTCTCAAAAAGGAGATTATTGATAGACACGGCTTGGTTAACTGCCAAAACCGTCACCGATTCCGGACGTTTGTCTTCGGGCAGTTCTACGGAGTAGATATCATGTCTATGGCCGCTTTTTTGCGCGTAGTATGCCGTCCTTCCATCTGTGGAGATCTTATACCAACAATCACGGCCGGTGGTGTTGATCGTCTCACCGAGGTTCTCCGGTTCCGACCAGCAGTTCCAACAAGTATCCGATAAACGGCGAGTTACCCATACATCCAGATCACCGAGCGTACCCTCTCTGTCCGAAGAGAAATAAAGCGTTTTCATGTCCGGGTGCAAGAACGGCGAGCGCTCCATGCCCGTGGTATTGATGAACGAACCGATCGAATACGGTTGTCCCCACCTACCCTGTGCATCACGCTCCGAGACAAAGATATTCAGACTCGCTTTTTCTTCGTTTTCAACGGGATAATTGGCGGCAAAGAGCAGCACAGATCCATCAGCTGCAATCTGCGCATCAGCTTGCCAGTTGCCGAGTTGAAGATACCGTGGCAGCGGTTGAGGTTCCGACCAACCATATGGCCCTTTCTGCGAGAAACACATACGACCTTCCACAAAGAGCAACATCGTTCGTCCGTCACCGGAGACAGAGGTAGGCGCCTCATTGCGGTAGGGATTGGACAATGCCGGTACGATCTGCGCAGCCGACCATTCCCCCGTTCGGGCATCCCGATGAGAAACAAAGATATCTTCCGACAGATTGCTCTCCGAGCGGTTAAGCCCCACGAAATACAGGGTATTATCATCGATCGTCAGCGTCGGACCATACTCTTCCCCTTCCGGTGTATTGATCGTTGCCGGAAGCAGTACTGCAAACAATATTGCAAAAAGACCTAACAATGTAACTATTTAACAATTTAACGATTTAACAATTTTATCATCCCCACAAGGGCTTTGAGGCAAGCACGATCAGTAATTTGTTCACGCAGTTTGCCCAGATGGAAGCACTCTGCGGTTGTTCCTTCGGGTGTCGCCCACGCCATCCAAACGGTGCCTACAGGTTTGGCTTCTGAACCGCCTGTTGGACCAGCTATACCACTCGTAGCGATCGCATAATCGGTGCCTAATAGGCGACGAACTGACTCTGCCATCACGCGTACGACTTCTTCACTCACCACGCCGTGTTTTTCTATCATCTCGGCGGGTACGCCAAGTATATGCTCTTTGACCGAGTTGTCGTAACTGATGACCGAACCGTAGTAAAAGGCCGATGAACCCGCGTGTTTATTAAGCAAGGACGCCAGTTTGCCGCCCGTACAACTCTCAGCCGTAGCAATCGTCTGATGGCGTTCCGTAAGCAGACGACCCACAATCACCTCAAGCGGTTCGTCCGTTTCCGCGATCAAATAGTCCTGCACAAGTGCCTTCAATTCAGCAAAATAACGCGCCATCTCTGCTTCGCTCAGCTCGCCATAACTCGATAAACGCAAACGAATCACACCATCTTTCGGCAGGTATGCCAGATGCAACCCAGAAGGCATTTTATTCTCGAATTCATCGAGTAAAATCGCCAAGGTACTCTCCGCGATACCCGTTACCTGCAAGGTACGGTGATAAATGGATGAATGGATGAAAGGATGAAAGGATGAATGGAGATACGGCAGGATCTGCTCCTCCATCGCGATCTTCATCTCATACGGAACACCGGGCATGCAAGCGAGGAGTTTATCTTCCTTATGGAAGATCATCAGCGGCGCCGAACCTACCCGATTCTCCAGAATCTCTGCATTGTCCGGCACCAACCATTGTGTGGCGGTAAGACGGTTGAGCACGTCGGGACGGTCTTTATACAAGTCCTCGATATGCGCGCGCACACGTTGATCTTCTATAAGGTGTGCCCCGAAATACTCACACAGCACATGCTTGGTGATGTCATCTTTGGTAGGACCGAGTCCACCGGTGGTAAGAACGATATCTGCCCGGTTAAAGGCCTCGTTGAGTGCCGCAATAATATGCTCTCGATCATCATGAACGGACGTGATCTGATAGAGTTCGATACCCTGTTCGTTCAGTTTTTGAGCCATCCAAGCGGAGTTGGTGTCCACCACCTGCCCGATGAGCAGTTCGTCTCCTATGGTGATTATTTCTGCGCGCATTGTTTTTTCCATTCGTTTGCAGTTAGTTCCAATTCATCGTACCATTCCTGGCCGAAACGTCGTATAAGCGGTTCCTTCAAGAACCGGTACAGCGGCAAATGCAGTTTCTTGCCTTTGATTCGGGCACAATGGCATATATCCCAGCGATGGTACTCTACGCCCGTGTATTCCCCTACTTTCGTCAATCGTATCGGATAGAGATGGCAGGAGATTGGTTTGGCAAAGCCCATCTTCTCGATCAGGCAGTAACACCAACCCTGATGGTCGGTGCGGGCAAAAACACAGTCTTTGCCGTTAACGATAGAGAGTACCTGTTCACCCGATGGATCGAGATAAGAGAGCCCTTGTTGCTCCACCACGGCTCGTGCCTCTTTGGTCATTTGCGGCAGTAGTTGCGGCAGGATGGCTTCGATCTGCTTCAGTTCTTCATCGGTAATAGGACAACCGGCATCACCTTCGATACAGCAACACCCACGACAGGTGTCGAGATCGCAGCAGAACTCTTTTTCGAGTACGTCGAGCGAGACTAATGTGTTATTGCCTATTACAAACATTATATTCCGAAAAATCCTTCTGCCCAGATTTTAATACCCAGACCGATGAGCACGAGGCCACCGATCAGTTCCATATTCAGTTTCAGTTTGCCCACATACACGCCAAGCAGGTACCCCCCTAACGAGAAGAGCGCCGTGATGCCGCCTATCGTCACTACTGACGGGAAAAGCCAATCAGGGTACGGTACAAACAAAAGTCCCGTAGCCAACACGTCTATACTCGTCGCAATTGCCAAGAACAGCAGGTTCGTGATATGCCAGTTGGCACATTTCACCTTATCTTCTTTCTCGTGGTACGACTCCCAGATCATCTTCACGCCCAAGAAGCCCAACAAAGCAAGGGCAATCCACGGCGCATAGGTCTGCATGAAATTGACGAAGAGCGTACCGGCATAGTAACCGATAACAGGCATGCCCATATGGAAACAACCGAAGATAGCCGCCATGAGCAGTGCCCGCGGATGCCATTGTTTGTGCGTGAGACCCTGTACAGTCGATACCGCACAGCAGTCCATCGCCAAACCGACAGCCATGAAGATGACATTAATCCAATCCATAACCCGTAACCCGTAACCGGTAACCCTTAATTCCTCTTATACTTATATCGCGCGCCAGTTTTGCCTTTGGCAATAGCAGCCAGTTTATTGCGCACAAAGGTCTTACGAATCGGCGATATTCTATCGGTGAAAACGTGTCCTTCGAGGTGATCATACTCATGCTGCACGATACGTGCGCAGAAGCCCGTAAAGGTCTCCACGTGCTCGTTAAAGTCCTCATCGAGGTAGCGCATGGTAATAGTGGTCGGACGAACGACGTTCTCACTAATGCCCGGCAAGGACAAACAACCCTCGCTATACGAGCATGTTTCTTCGGATTCATCGAGCAATTCCGGGTTGATGAAAGCCCGTTTGAAGTCCTTACACTCCGGATAGTCCTCTGCCAGTTCAGCGCCGTCCACCACGAACAAACGCCACGGTTTGCCCACTTGCGGAGCAGCCAGACCACAACCTTCAGCCTGCGTCAGCGTCTCGTACATGTCGGCAATAAACTGCTTGAGTTCCGGTGTGTTTTCTATTTCCTCCGCCTCTTTGCGCAACACCGGTTGCCCATACAAATAAATAGGTAATATCATAGTTTGCTATCTAAATAATCTTCCAAAATAATACAAGCGGCGATTTTATCGACTACCGCCTTGTCTTGCCGGTCTTTTTTCTTCATTCCCCCATCAATCATCGCTCTGTGCGCCAAAACCGACGTAAAGCGCTCGTCATACATAGTTATCGGTTTATCGGGAAAGGTTTTCTTAAACAATCCCAGGAACGGCCGGATATAGTTCATACTCTCCGAATCTTGTCCGTTCATTTGCGTAGGATGACCGATAACCACCTCGTCCACGGGTTCGTGCGCGAAGTAATCGGTCAACCAAGTCATCAGTTCTTTGGTCTCGATCGTAAGCAACGGATTAGCCGTTATGCGGAGAACATCCGTAACGGCTAATCCAGTGCGTTTACGACCGTAGTCTATTGCGAGAATACGTCCCATTAGAGGTTATTGAG
>CAMHQP010000050.1 GCA_946187555.1 uncultured Bacteroidales bacterium | reverse complement strand
TGGGCATCGCCGTAGGCGTTGTCACCACGTTCTTCGTGTTAACCCGTTTCCTCACTACCGAGGAAATCGGGTTGGCACGAGTGCTTATCGATGCAGCGATGCTCTTTATCGGTCTGGCGCAGTTAGGAACGAACGCCAGCATCATTCGTTTCTATCCGTATTTCCAGGAGAAAGGCAGTGACGAGGATCATGGTTTCTTCTTCTGGGCGTTAGCTGTGCCGTTTGTCGGCTTCCTCATTTTCGCCGTCATCTACTGGGCGTGCAGTGTACCGCTCGGGGCGTGGTTCGGAGATAAATCGCCATTGTTCGTAGAGTACTATTATTTCGTACTCCCGCTGGCGTTCTTTATGCTTTATCAGACCATCTGCGAGAGTACGTGTAACGTGCTGATGCATATCGTGTTGCCTCGTGCGGTGCGCGAATTGATTGTACGAATCGGTCTGCTGGTGCTCTATCTGCTCTATGCCTTCCGGTTCCTTTCGCTGGACGGTTTTGTCATCGGTCTATGCGTCAACTACGCTGTCGCGGCACTGATCAACATGGCGTACTTCTTCTCGCTCAAGAAGATTGTTCTCAAACCGGACTTTGCATTCTTGCGTGCCAACCCGGATTTGGTGCGTCGCTATCTGCTCTACTCCGGTTTCTTGATCTTGTCTGCCGCCACCGGTGTATTGGCGCCTACCCTCTCGTCGTTCTTCGTAACCGCCAAGATGGGTCTGGACACCACGGGTATCTTCGCGATCGCGACCTACATGGCCGTCTTGGTGAGCGTACCTAACCGCTCTGTCTCGGCGATCGCTTCGCCTCAATTGGCGCGCGCCATCAAGGAGAAGAACCGCGAAGAGTGTGCCCACCTCATTCGTCAAGTGACGCGCAATATGATGCTGATTGGCGGGTTTATACTGCTGGCCATCTGGGTTAATATAGACCTCATTTTCCATATTTTACCGAATGGTGCTACGTTTGCAACCGCCAAGAACGTAGTGCTTATCTTGGGTGTTAGCCAATTGATTTTGGGAACATTCACTATCTGTTTAACGGCGTTGAACTATAGCCGTTTTTATGCTCTCAACCTGATTTTCTCGCTGCTATTAACCGGCAGCGCCATCGTGCTGAATAATTATCTGATTCCGCTCTACGGCATGGAAGGTGCAGCAATGAGTAACTTGCTGTCCTATGGGTTGTATAGCCTCATCAGTATCGTGACCGTAGCCTGCTTGGCACGTTTCCATGTGGTGGACAAGCGGTGGTGCTACATCGCGCTACTGCTTATCGTGCTCTTTGCGCTCAATTATGTATGGAGCAGGTTTGCGCCGTTATCAAATATCTGGCTCGATTGTATCGTTCGCTCGCTCGTCCTTATCGGCGGCGGTGCGTTCATTGCTTATAAAGCCAAACTCTCGCCGGAAATAAATGAACAGTTATGCGCTATTTTATAAGTTTTGCATATAGAGGCACGGATTTCCACGGCTCGCAGACGCAACCGAACGGAAACACGGTACAGGCAGAGATGGAAGCTGCTTTTGCTACCATCTTGCGTGAACCGGTAGCCCTCACTTTCGCCGGTCGTACGGACGCCGGCGTACATGCCGATAAGATGGTAGCGCATTTCGATGTGGAGAAAGCCGTACCCGTTAATTTGGGTGCGCGCCTTAATAATTTACTACCCGACTCGATTGCCGTTATCGATCTGTGCCGCGTGACCGACGAGGCGCACGCACGATTCGATGCACTCGAGCGCACTTATCACTATCGGATCACCACCCGCAAAGATCCTTTCCTTTATATCAACCATACCCGCGTAGCGAAGGGGCTGGACTTCGAGGCGATGAATAGTGCCGCCAAGGCATTGCTGGGCAAACAGGACTTTGCTTCGTTCTGCCGCACGCACACGGATGTCAAGACGACCATCTGCGATGTACGGGAGGCACGATGGGTGCAAGAGAATGAGACCGAAGCGTACTTTGTTATTCGCGCTGATCGATTCCTGAGGAATATGGTTCGTGCGGTGGTAGGAACGCTGTTTGAAGTAGGAAAAGGCAAGATGACCGCCCAGCAGTTCAAAGCCGTCATTGATGCCCACGACCGTTGTAAGGCCGGTCATTCGGCTCCTGCAGAAGGGCTCAGTTTAGTAGAAATCATTTATCCTAAAAATACGTATTTGTCATGAAACACCAAATCACATTCTTGCTGCTTGCCGCAGCCGTTATGAGCGCTTGTACGAAAGCGCCGCAGTATCAAACGACGAAGCAAAGCGACATTAATCGCTTGACGAAATCCGCTTCCTTCGACATGCCCAAAGTGGCTGTACCGTCCTTCCCGAATCGCACCTTCAACGTGCTTGACTTCGGAGCGGATAACACCGGTGTAGCACTTGCGACCGAAGCCATCCAAAGCGCTATCGATGCCTGCACAGAAGCCGGCGGTGGAACGGTAGTTATTCCGGAAGGTCTCTACATAACCGCACCGCTCACGCTCAAGTCCAACGTGCGGCTCTATACGGAGAAGAACAGTTTTATTGTTTTCTCGCACGACCTCGATCTGTATGAGATCTACGATGAGTGGTTTGAGGGCATCCCGACCAAACGATGCACGAGCCCGCTCAATGCGCTCAACGCAGAGAACATCGCCATCACCGGTCATGGAACGTTCAACGGCAACGGCGATTGGTGGAGACCGCTTAAAAAATCCAAGATGGCTCCGGGACAATGGAAGAAACACCTGAAGGAGAAAGGCGGCATCGTAGCCAATGATATCTGGTATCCGGATAGCGCTTCGCTGCTCGCGCAGAGCTACTGCCTCGACCAGAACGTACCGGTCATCGAAGATGACAGCCTCTGGCAAGTCGTTAAATCGTTCCTGCGTCCGGTGCTGCTGCATTTCGTAGGCTGTAAGAACATCTTACTCGAAGGCGTGACGTTTGAGAACAGCCCGGCTTGGAACCTTCACCCCATGTGCTGCGAAAACCTCATTATGAATAACGTCAATGTTCGTAACCCCTGGTACAGCCAGAACGGTGATGGCGTCGATGTGGAGAGTTGTAAGAACGTAGTGATTGCGCATTGCTCGTTTGATGTAGGCGATGATGCGATCTGTATGAAGTCCGGTAAGGATAAACCCGGTCGCGACAGAGGCATCCCGACGGAAAACGTAGTAGTAGATGACTGCGTGGTTTATCATGGTCACGGTGGTTTCGTTTGCGGTAGTGAGATGTCCGGTGGCATCAAGAATGTGGAGGTACGCAATAACCTCTATATCGGTACTGATGTCGGTCTGCGCTTCAAGAGTACCCGCGGTCGCGGTGGTGTAGTAGAGAACATCTACATCAACGGCGTTAATATGGTGAATATCCCGAACGAAGGACTGCTGTTCGACCTCTTCTACGGCGGTAAGGGAGCAGGCGAAGAGACCGAAGAGGAACTCGCGGCGCGCATGAACGCAGAAGCTCCGCAAGTGAGCGAAGAGACACCGGCGTTCAAGAATATCGTGATCGAGAATGTCAAAGGTGCTAATATCAAACGCGCTATCTATTTCAACGGCCTTCCGGAGATGAAGATCCAGAACGTGACCTTGCGTAATATTGAGATGAGTGCGACCGAAGGTGCACTCTTCCGCCAGACCAACGGTCTCGTGATCGATAACGTCAATATTCATGCCGAGAAAGGCGAAGCCTTCCAACTCGCCCCGACGGTAGAGAATGTCAAGATCAACTAAGATATCCAGGTTCCTAGGACTCCTAGGATTCCTAGGCCTCCTAGTCTCCTGCTCCCCGCGGGTAGCGACTTCCTTCTGGAAGATCGGTACCCCCGCGGATTCTGTCCGTCCGGGTTATGCCGTCCTCTATGAGGGCACTAAAATGAGGCATTGCTACCCCATCACCGAATGGACGGACACGATGCCTAATTATGTTGGCAAAGGCGATACCTACCACTCGCTGCATCATCACGGCGTAGCTGTAGAGTCTGAACTCATGGCGTACCGGATCTATTTCGACAAGAAGCAGACCATCGATCCCTATTGTAAGAAAAAGCCTCAGCTCGAATTGGTGCAGAGTTATTGGTACCCCAACGACAGTTTGTTAGCAGAGGGCTACGGCGATGATATACTGCGTGTGAGCGGAACAGTAGGTGTGGGTTCTGTCAAGTACTGGAACGGCAAGAAGATGGTTCATATCGAGCCCGTTGCAGAAAGAAGTCAGCAGATTGTATCGAGTAAAAAGGACCAAGCTACAATTGAGGTTGCTGTTAAGGGATGGGAAGTAGAAGGTAAAGCGGTAGCGATGAGTACTCGCTATACCATGAAGGCGGGTCATCGGGATATGCGCTGCGATGTCAGCCTGAGCGAGGAAATAGAAGGACTTTGTACGGGTGTACAGTTTATTCCGGCCAAAGGCCAAAATCTCCAATCTTCAATATCCAACATCCAATTGGAGAATGGCGTTCTCCTCGCCTCATGGGGTACGGATTGGCCGGTAAACGACTCCGCCAAGTACGCCAAAGAGACCGTCGGCCTCGCCGTCTTCATTCCCAAAGAATATGCGGGCGCCCTCGTCCACGACAAATCCAACAACCTCTGCCTCCTAAAATCGAAAATCGAAAATCGAAAATCGAAATTGTGCCACGCACATTTCTATTTAACTTGTGTAGGAGCGACAAAAGAAAACCACCCCGTGGCAACAACTGCCGAGGAGTGGCTCGCGTATCTTCGCAAGTGGGCTAAACGGCTCAAATAACGGCCATCCGCTTTTTGTACAGCGCATAAGCGGCAGCCAGAGTGCCCACAAAAAGCCATACTTGCCAACCATCGGTGATAGGACAACGGCAGGGATCGCATTCGCAGGCATCTATAGGATCACCGCAGATATCGCAAACACCATCATCATTCTCATCCACGCAATCACATACGTCTGCATCATCATTGTGTCCGGGGGTCTTTCTACTTACCCCGTGAACATGTCCGGCATCGTAAGTAGTCACACCTCCGCTGATGGAAGATGCAGAGGTATAAATACCACTCTGAACGCGAGTCATTGAGACATTAGAGGACGAAATGCCTCTACTGCTATTCACTGAACTGATGGCAGCTACCGGTGCTTGCGCTAAAACGGTAGAACTGCCGATACTGCTGTGGCTTTGAGAGTTATGAAGCGTCGTATATAAGCCCCTTCCGGCACCCTTATACGGCGTAGCGTAACTTACCGCAGACGCAGTAAGAGCACACAGCAAACAGATTATTATTGTAATTACCTTTTTCAAACTATTACCTTTCCTTTAACATGCCCTCATCTCGAGGGGAATTGTCAGCGCACAATCGCGCCCATGGTGTTATAGAGGACTCCGTTCTTGAGGATTAATACTTGGTTGTCCTTAATAAATTTATGTACCTTAACTTTCGTATCCGCGTTATCTACGCCGGTAGTGATGCTCGGAGCCTCACGCTCTACGATCATAAAGCGACCGTTGATTTCTGCATTCGGCTCAGCGAAGAACGTATATTGCATACCTTCGTAAATATCGATCTCTTCATTGGTTTCATTATCGCGTAATGCCAATTCATTCTCTGCGCTAAAGCGGCTGAACTCAAGCGTATAAGCGGTCTCTTCGCCCGTACGTACGCCCACGCGCGTTCCTATAATACTATTTGTTGCATCTACGCCCAACTCGTTTTCTCCCTCTATAGTGAATACGTCCATGCTACCACTCGGAATCTTCATCGCATCGTAGCCGTCTTCATAAGCCGCGTCATATCGCTCGGACTCCAGCATAAAGAAGTAATCATTTTCACTCTCAGAATAGAGACTTACTTTCAACTTGCCCGTGATAGGAGCATCCTCGTTACCGCTAGTTCGCTTCGGAGCACGTAGCGGCTTATTAGCTGTATATCCGCTGTAATCAACATCCCAAACCAAGCGAGAATAATCGAGTTTGAGTTGAGCGGAACCGCTATTTGCTTTAACCCAGAATCCTTGCATAGACGGGATAACACGCGGTAAGCCTTCAGCGGCTAATTCCGCTGCAGTCTTAATAGGAACTCCAAACCATTTACCCGGAGCATCGACATCTCCTGCATTAGCATCTGATTGGTTCTTGGTGCCGGCATTGAGGATATAAATCGTGTTGACTGCATCTACGAAATCTTCTGACTCGAATTGAGAAATATCTATCGGAGCAGTCCAACTGTTTGCCAACAGGTTGTAGCCCTTCTCTGCAGATGTATATTCCAAATCGATAGTCTTGACATCGCTGCCGGAAACCACATGTCCGGTGTGGGTATATAACAAGCCGGTACTGCTCTTCTTCTGCGTCACCTCAAATCCTTTGAACGGCACAAAGCTATATGATGAACGGCTATTAGTCCAATCCTCTGTACTCTCATTCCATGTATAGAGCCACGAGCCCGCGCCAAAGACTGTTTTTGCCATTACACCTGCGTCCGAAATCGGCGCACCTACACACTGGTAACGAGACTTGCTTCCGCTCTCAGCATTCTTGTTATGATAAGCGATAGTGAACATCTCCACTTTAGCTTCCGGCATATCTCCATCGAAATCAGGCGAGATACGTAAGTAGCCGGTCTGGCATCTGGTAGCGCCTTCCGTTCCGGCTTTTAAAATCAGTTTCTCAGCATCTGCACCGCTGATACCACCTGCGCCGACTGTCAAACCGCCTGTCGGAGCGATCTCGACAACAGCTGCTCCCTCGATAGACAGGCTCTGCATTTCGATCTGCTCATCTATGGTCAAATTGCCTAATACACGAACGGCATCGCCGGCAGTTGGGGTAGCACTATGAGCCCAGTTACCGGTCGTTTCCCAACTCTTATCACCGGTAGTGTTATGGAATACGCAGGTACGCGTCACATGCACCGTACAAGTGCTCCAAGCGGACGCCTCATGGTCATCGGCAGATGCCACACGAGCTTGGATTTCATAATCTCCGGCAGCAGTTGCCCAGAATAAACCATCTTCCAAATGTGCATTCGCATAATCCTCTTTCAAACGATAAGTGTATTCGAAATCCGCTGCAGGGTTTGACATTGTGAACAACGCACCCGAACCCACACGTACATCCAAAGTCTGTTTAGCAGACTCACTCAGCGTAGCCGTCAAATTGGCATTATGAGGCGTAGGAGCATTAGGAGTGATGGTATATTCAACTTGAAAATCCTTAAAATGATAATCAAAAGTTTCCCACGAAATCCCACTTGTGTTTATCAGTTGTATAACAACGCCACTTTCATACTCTCCTTCACCTCCAATAGTACTACTCCATCCTCCATCTGTAAAAAGCGAATTAGTCCCTATCGAAAAGGCCTCTCCTCCATTGAAAGAGATTTGGCCTTTATATACTATAGGCCCATTAGAATTATATGCCTTGGCCTTGAAAGTGATATTCGTTACACTTATAGAATAATCTCCATCAGCAATAGTTTTTTTCCAACTTAACGTTACGTCTTTTGTAGTGCCATGAGATAGCGGCTCCCAAACATAAAATCCATAACCATCTTTATAATCTGTTATAGCGTATCCGTCAGAATGCAAGATAAATATGGCATGCTCTGTTGTATCAACAAGATCACCATCTTTAAGGTTACTTATTGTCAAATTGACACCTGCTTTCCAACGTGCTTTCAAGGTCTCATTACCTGAAGGAGTATAAGAATCGCCGGCTGCACCAACACGCACATCTTCTGCATTATACCACCCTCCGAAAATACTGTCTTCTTTTGTCGGAGTAGGCAAGGTTACCGAATTTGGTTCTGCTGCCCACTTAGCGTACAGATCAAAAACTGCACCCAAAGTAGAAGTGAGATTTTCCACCTCCTCTTCATCTGCGTATTCCACATCGCCACCAGCAGAAGTAGCCCAACCTAAGAAATCATAGTCCGTCTCAGACGAAGCTATTCCGCAACTACCGCCATTCGCATTGTAAGTTACGGTACAAGTCTTCTCAAATCCAATAGTTGTCAGGTTCTGCGCTGTACCATACACAAATGCCTGATTGCTCATACTTCCATCAGTGCTTCCGTTGCCATTAAAACGCACCGAGTAAGAAACACCCGTCCAATGTGCATATAGCGTCGTTTCGTCGTCTCCATTAATCCATTTCTTATCGCTATCGGTATAGCCTTCTACGTCGGCTACTACATTACCATCAGCATCTATCACTTGCACTCCATCACTACTTGCGGAATAATATCCATCGAACGTATAACCGGTTTTTGCCGGTGATGAGATAGACTCTTTTGAGTAATGATCGGTCATAAAGCGCACCGACAGACTATCTGTTCCGGCAGTTGTAGCACCTTGGTCTTCCAACATAATATCCTTGATGCCATTCAAAATCCATTTAGCGTAAAGAGTCGTAGTAGCATCTTTCTTCCACACACCACTTGCGCCGGTATAGCCGGTAACATTTGCCTTCAAGTTACCATCTACATCAATAACCTTTGTTCCTGAGCCATTACCGTCTGTCTCGGTAGTATACCAACCATCAAAAGTATACCCGTCCTTCGTCGGGTTCGTTATGGATAATTGGCTATTAGCATCATATGTCACCGTTACACTTGTAGAACCACTCGTAGTCGGACTCTCGTTGTTTAAGGTGATATTATACGTCTTAGGATTAATAGTATAGGTAAGAGTGATCGTGTTTATTTTTCCCTCTTCTGATGTCGCTTTGAACTTAAACTGATCACCTACCCCCATTTTATTTCCGCCAGGAAACAAATAACCAGTTGAACCACCACCGTAGGTGTAAGTAGAATTATATACGTAATTTTTTGTTAGTCCAGAGGTAG
>CAMHQP010000049.1 GCA_946187555.1 uncultured Bacteroidales bacterium | reverse complement strand
TCTTCGAGAACTCATGCAGACGGTTCAGACCGCGTACATCCTTGCCGTACGAACCAGCCTCACGACGGAAACACTCCGTGTAAGCGCAGTTCTTGATCGGCAGTTGAGCCTCGTCGAGGATGACATCGCGGTAGAGGTTCGTTACAGGCACTTCGGCTGTCGGGATGAGGTAGAGGTCGTCCACTTCGCAGTGGTACATCTGACCCTCTTTATCCGGCAACTGACCCGTTCCGTAACCCGAAGCAGCGTTAACCACTGTCGGTGGCATGATCTCTGTATAACCGGCTTTGTTAGCTTCCGCGAGGAAGAAATTGATGAGCGCACGTTGAAGACGCGCACCTTGACCGATATATACAGGGAAACCTGCTCCCGAGATCTTCACACCGAGGTCAAAATCGATGAGGTTGTACTTCTTCGCCAACTCCCAGTGCGGCAGTTTGGCTTCGTCGTTGTTCACCTCACCTACCCAGGTACCTACGGTGTCACCACCGTGGTGGGGTACGTTCGACTTGACTACGAGGTTATCCTCTGCAGCCGCACCTTCGGGTACGATGTCGTATGGTACGTTCGGAATAGTCAACAGCAGTTTGGTTTGAGCCTCTTCTGCTGCAGCCATCTTCTCATCGTACTCAGCGATCTTTGCTTTGAGGTCACCGGTCTGCGCTTTCGCTACTTCGGCTTCTGCGCGTTGACCTTTGGCCATCAGCATACCGATGGACTTGCTGATCTGATTCATCTGCGCAGCCGCTGCATCTTTCTCCTGTTGTGCAGCTTTGCGCTCTCCATCAAGACGAAGCACTTCGTCGATTGCCTCTGCGGCGCCTGAGAAGTGCTTCTTGTTGAGACCGGCAATGACTTTCGCCTTGTCGTCGTAAATCTGTTTTAATGTTAACATGTTTACGCCTCTGCTACCGGTTGGATGGATACGTACGATTTGTTGTCGCGTTTCTTGCGGAACGTTACGATTCCGTCGCAGAGAGCGAACAACGTGTGGTCGCTACCCATACCCATGTTTTCACCCGGGTTGTGAACCGTACCACGTTGACGTACGATGATGTTACCTGCCTTTGCGAATTGACCACCAAAGATCTTCACGCCAAGACGTTTGCTTTCTGATTCACGGCCGTTCTTAGAACTACCGACACCTTTCTTGTGAGCCATACTGGTTGTCCTTTCTTTTAAGCAATAACAATTTCTTTAACAATTACGTTGGTCAAGTCCTGACGGTGACCGTTCAGTTTGCGGAAACCTTTGCGACGTTTCTTGTGGAAAACCAAGATTTTGTCACCACGACACTCGTTGTCGAGTACTTCGCAAACAACTTTTGCACCCTTTACATAAGGAGCACCAACTTTTACTTTACCCTCGTTGTCTAGGAGCAATACGTTTTCAAACTCAACGGTTGCGCCTTTCTCGAGCTCGTTCATACGATTGATGAACAATTTCTTGCCAGCCTCTACTCTAAACTGCTGGCCTTTCATTTCTACAATTGCGTACATTGACGATTGTTTTAATGTGTTAGGGCGGTGCGGCGAGCGTTATACGAAACGCTACTTATTCGAGCCTAATCCGCAAAAAAGCGTGCAAAGGTACTGCTTTTTTTTGAATTGGCAAAATTTTTCTGCATTTTTTTACAAAAAAATAGAAAATAGCACCTGAATTTGGTGTTTATATGGCATCGAGGAGGATGAAAGCGGCCCAATAACGAGGATGATCGTAGTCTGGGTTAGCTCTCAGTGCCTGTTGGGCTTTGCGCAGGGCGCTGTGTTTGGATTCGCCGGCAATGAGGTGCTTGTAGAACTCGCACATGAAGAGCAACGTCGCGTTATCATCAACCGTCCACAGACTCATAAGCAGAGCGTGTACACCGGCTTTCTTGAACCCTCGTTGCAGACCGGCGATGCCATCGACCGTGATATCGCCCAGACCGGTCTTGCAAGCGGAGAGAATGACAATCTCCGTGTTCTGCAGATCCATCGCGGCTATCTCTCCGGCGGTGAGCACACCATCGTAGGTGCGACTCTCCTGTTGAGCGCCTGTCCATGCGGAAGCGGCGTGCGCCAACAGCAGACCGCTACGCGCCATGGCGTAGTCCTCGATGTTCACTTTCTGCCGTTCGGTCAGTCGTACGAACTGCACGTTCTGTTGCGCCATGTTATCTGCCCGTTTATGCTTGATATAGAAACCGTGGGTCGCTATGTGAATGACCTGTGGCGCGTTGCCGGAGAAAGCCATGAATGACTCTTCGGTCGCTTCGTCGCCGGTGAATAGGCTGTCTGTTGTGAGAATGGAGTCGAGCGTCTGCACCTCAATAAGCGTGGCAGGCAGGTACTCCACTTCCTGATCGGCTTGGTCGTCCTTCGTGTAGTGTATACCGCCGTAGAGCACGGCCGTCATCGTGCTGTCCTTGGGCTGCACACGGCATAGCTCGCGGGAAGAAGAGACACGCACGAGGTTATACATATCGAATATACATCCCTCGTCTTCGGTTGCCAGGTACTCGATACCCGTGAGATAGAAAAGTCCGTCCGGTGCGAAGTAGACCGTCTCGCCAGGTTGGATGTCCGCTGCCTGGAGAATAGGCTGCCAGATGTAAGCCGTCACCTTCGGCAGGCTGTAGAGGCGAGGGAGGTTACACAGATGACTGAGCGTGTCAATCGAACCGATGGTCACAAGTTGCGGTGCTGCCCAGTTATGCCGCATGACGAGCGCTTGCATATATCGGTTGTCATCGGCGTCAGAGGTCACAATGAACTCGACGGCGACTTCCTTCTCGCCCAGATGCTGTTGTATATCGCGGTAGGTGAGGTCGATTAGTCGGGTGAAATCGCCGACGGTATGGCTCTGCTTGAGGATCTCCAGTTCGACCATCCGTGCGTTCTGCCGTTGCTTGGCGCGTCTCATCTCGCGGCGCAGGGCATGGAGACTGTCCAGCGCGGCTTGGTTGCCGTGCTCGCGTAGCAGACTCTCCAGTTCGGTCTCGGTGGATAATAACAGTCCCTTCTCGATGAGGACGTTATCATAGATGAACGTATTGACGCTGTCCGGATGGGGCGCGAGGGCACAGAGGGATACGTTCTGATGGAAGTACCAGGCGTAGTTATTGACCCATGTACGGCGTCTTGTCTGCGCGGTCATCCAGAGAAACTCGTTCTTCAGCGCCGCCCGTTTGGTCTCGAGACTGTGACGAAGGAGCGGCAAGGCGGTGTTCCAATCGTTCTGTTGCACACCTATCCAGGCGCGGTTCTCGGCAATGACGTCCGCATAGACACCGGCCGAGTCGTGTTGCGTCACGTAGTCCATCCACACAAGGGCGCTGTCGTACTGTGCCTTCTGGGCATGGGAGGCAGCCAAACGGATAGCGGCTTTGAGGGTATAGTCAGTAGGTATGTCGGGAGTGGTGAGTATGGTATGTAAAGCCTCGTAGGCTTCGGGTGAACCGGGTGCACTCTGTACTTGCAGCAGCACGGTCTCGCACCATATACTGCGGTAAGCGCGCTCGAGATCTTCGAGCATGGTGTATTTGGGTGTACCGGTTGGGGTGTTCTTTTTGACAGCCGTCCATTGTTCGGCCATCCGCTGCACGGAGGCAGCGAAAGCAGGTAGATTAGCATCGGCAAGGAAATCCTCCACGACCTCTTGTGGCGCGGCAGCAAAGCAGTCGGACAATGCACCCCAGCAGACTTGCACTACGTCCTGCAGCAGTTCGCCGGCTTCGGCTACGGCTTCGTAGTCATTGCTCTTAAGCCACAGCGGCAGGTGGTGCGAGATATAGTGCTTGGCATCATCGAGGGCGGTGAGAGCGTTCTTGGTGGCTTCACCCACATGACCGATGATCGAATGGAAATATGCCAGATCGACCTCTGCATCGATCCGCTCGACGGCATCATCGTCCGTGCAGGCCTCGATGAGGCGGGTGCATTGCACGATAGCCTCGTCGTACTGACCGGCTTGCTCCAGCGAGTCAATCGTCATCTGGAGCGAAGAGAGCACTATAGAGAGGATGAGCGCGAGCATCGTTTAGGCAGTGGGTTCTTCTTCGGTTCTTCTGTAGCGCTGACGAACGCGTAGTCGGCGCGGGTCGGAGTTATTACGCCGGTTACGGCGCTGTTTGTCTCGGTCACGCCGGTTACGACGATTACGACGGGTAGCGTTATCGTCATTTTCGCCCGGCTCTTCTTCGTCTTCCTCCAGCGTGTTCGGTTCTGCCGGCATCTCGCAGGCCAGCATCATACTCAACATCATAGCCTCGAGGTCATCGAAAATAGCCTTTCCTTTATGCTCTTTGTTGAGTTTCTTGAGGGTGTATTCCGCGGCTTTGCGTCCGGAGGTAGCCATCTTTTGGGCACGTTGCGTATCGGCATGAGCCATCAGGGAAATCCCGGCTATGCACACCACCACACCTATCCAAAAGACGACCCGTTGCATGATCAGAAGAAAATGACATCCGCTCCTGCTACCGGTGTTTCTACGGTGGGAGTCTGGATGTAACGTATCAGATCCCTCATCATGGCGCGTATCTTAATTTCCAACTGGCTACACGTCATCTGCTCAAAGCGGTCAGACAAAGCCGAGAGCATGTACGTGAGCGAACCCACGCCTTGGTATTCGTAGTTACATTGGTTCGATTTGCAAGCGCTGATGTATATCCATGCGAGGGGATGTCCGCCAACAGGAGCCGTACGAACACCGGCAGGGATGATGAAATCATCTTTGACACCGCGAATAACGGGCGGCTCTTCTTCTTCGTCGTCATGCAAAGCTCTGGTGGCACCGCCGCTATGACAGGCATCGGCTACAACGATGATCTTACCGTCGTCACCCACTTTCTGGCGCAGGTTATAAAGGAACTCGTTGAGTTCGTCGTCGATGAGGTGGTTCTGTCCCGAATAACCGCCGCGCTTGAAGATGAACCCTTCTGCGGCCTTGTAACTGAGCGGTGCGTCGTAAGGCACCCACGCCTCATCGTAGCCACTGGTCTCGTCGCCGTTGGTATCCGTGATACGTTGACCGTGGCCGGAGAAATGGATGTACACGAAATCGCGTTTTTGGGACTGTTGGAGCAGGGTGGCAAACGCATTACGGATAGCCTCTGCCGTAGCCTGCTCATTGACAAGCGTGATGATGTCACTGCGCTTGAAATCTTTCTGCTGCAGCATGCTGACGACGGTAGGAACATCCTTGTCTCCGTGGATAGGTGCCCAACCGGAAGACTCCGGATAAGGACCAATGCCGATCACCAATGCACGGCGTGTCGCACAGACGTCCATGCTCATGCATACCAGCAGCACGGACAGAAACCAACAATACCCCAATCGAATCGCGTATCTCATGTCGTGGAATTTTAAAAAGCCGACCTAAGGGATAGCCCATTAGGTCGGCTCTGTGATTAGTTGCCTTAATTAGTTGGTCAGCAAGCAGTAGTTGTTGTAAACATGGCCACGGTTGATAACCTTAACGCGGAACGGACCCGTCCAGCGCGGATAGAAACTAACGTAGCAGTTTCCGCTGTAGCTGTTGTCGTAAACGATGCTATTACCGTTCTCGTCATAAACGTAGAGGTCGAGGTCGGTGTCACCGTCACCTACGATACCAATCTCAGCGAGTTCGCCACCGCGGAAGCGGATGGTGTAAGTGTCGCTGGTGTTACCATAGATACGATCGTAGTGTTGATACGGGCCATTGAGCGCACCGCGAGTAGCACCTGCAGCAGCAGCGAGCTTCTCTTCGATCTTAGCTGCATAAGCCAGAATAGCCTCGTCTTCAGCAGCCATAGCCTTAGCGTCAGCAATCAACTTCTCCGGAGTGATCTCAGCTTTCTCTGCTTTCTCACCCTCTTCGCCTTCGCCTTTCTCTACGCGGTACTCACCGTCACCAACTTCCTCAGCTTCAGCAGCTGCGAGTTCCTCCATCGGAGCAGCGATCAGCATGTCAGCAGCTTGGAGCAATGCCATAGGAGCAGCGTTCTCGTAACCGTACAATGCGAGCTCGGTAGCAACGCGCTTAGCGTCTACGCGAGACTCCTGAACAGCTGCATCGTCTTTTTGCTCAACAGAAGCAGCTTCCTTCTTACAAGAGATCATCATTGCGCTCAGAGCGATAAGAGCGAAATAGAAGGTCTTTTTCATGTGTTTTGTGCCCACTTATATCCCATCGGGCATCGGTTCTTGAATAACAAATGATCTGCCTACTCACTATGGCTTTTCGGCTGACTCCATAATTTGGCTGCAAAAGTAATACTTTTTTTTGATATATGCAAGAAAGGGCGTATTTTTTTATTATTTTTTCAATTTTTTATAAAAGCCCTATTCCGTTATAGAATAAAATGCATCTTATTTTTCGTTATCGGGTGTACGAAAGATAGCTCAGCAGCATGGAGCATAAGACGTTCTCCGGCTGTGCCATACAAGCGATCGCCGACAATAGGTGCGTTCAGACCTTCCGGATGCGCCGCATGTACTCGTAATTGGTGCGTCCGTCCCGTTAACGGATAGAAATCCACGCGTATCGTACCGTCCTCTCGTCTCTCCCGTATCACGTATTTCGTGATTGCCACTTTCCCATGCTCCTTATCCACCATCTGCCGCGGCCGGTCGTACGGATTCGGCAAAAGGGGTAAATCTATCATTCCATCATTGAGCGACGCAGTCGCGCTCATTCCATCATTTGGTTTCACCACGGCCTCATACCGCTTGAGTACATCTCGTCTCTGGAAATAGGCTTGTAACTCCTTATAGACCTCGGGTGTTTTTGCCAAGACGAGTAGTCCGCTCGTGTCCTGATCCAACCGGTGTACGGCCTTTGCGCACATCAGACTCTCAACCGAATGTACATCACTCTTCCCCGGCACAGAAAGCAATCTTGCCGGCTTATTAACAACCATCAACCATTCGTCCTCATAGATTATGTCTGGCTTCTGATAATTCGTCTCCCGTAACCTGTAACCTGTAACCTGTAATCCTTCAAGCATATGCTTGAGTATCGGTACACATTTGCCGGAACAAGGGGCGTAGAACGCTCCTTCTTGCCGAATCTCCGTCTTGGAAGGTGCTCCGACCCAGAACTCAGCCAAACTTATCGGTTCCAGACCATGCGTCAAGGCATACTGCAGCAGTTTCGGTGCACAACATTCACCTGCACCCGAAGGAGGAAGGATTTGTGATTTTTGATTTTTGATTTGTGATTTGTAAAACCAATCGTCTGGATTTACAACTTTCTCGTCTTTGAAAATCTCCAGCAAGTTCTTCGTTTCGCCTTGTCCGTTCACAAAACTATAGTTCGCGAACAACAGCTTTTGTAGTCGCCTCGACTCCTCTTTGCTCGTTCCGATTGGTTCTTCCGTCATCTCATAAACCGGCGGAACAAATCCATCGTGGTGATACGAGCCATCCAATTTGGCAGAAAACGCCGCCAAGTATCCGCCTTCATAAACGAGCACACCGAACATCTTACCGCATCGGTGCAACTCACTCTCCGGGTGCACGCCCATATATGCATGCACCTTCTCGATCACCTCCTTTGCCGCTTTCTGCGCCTCCGGACTCGGCGGTATAACAAAAGGACTGATCATCAGAATAGACGTAATTGGCGGTCTTGGAAGATCTGATAACCCACCTCGCAGTTGATGCACTCGTGGTGCTGGCAGTAGTTCTGATACAGATGCAACAGCGCTTGCGTGTCCGCGGCGTTATTGATGCTTTGACCCAACACCCGCCATTGACGCACGATCGTGTTGTTCTCCGGCGCAATCTGCTCCATGAGGGCTGCGGCTTCGTTCGCTGCTGTTGCGTTATTACGATGCAACGCGTACGCGTATTTATAAGGAATAACGGTGTTGATCAACAGAATTTCGATGCTGCTCTTACCCATCTTATCAACGGCAAACAAAGCCATCAATTCCTTCAGATCGTTCGTGTCGAGTATCTTACTCAGCAGCGATTCGGACTGATAGAGCAGCTGCGCAAACTGCCTAATCCGCAACTCAGGACTATTCTGCGGACGTAAGCGCGCATGTTTCCACATACTGCCGTCCATAGGCGTGAGGCTGAACTTTGTACGTAAAAACTCGTACTCCTTGGCTAAGGACTCATCCTTCAATAACCCCGCTTGACCCATTAGCAAGGCGGTTAGTTGAAACAGACTATTCCGGTGTTTCTGCAGATAGGATAGGGGCGTATTGATGGCCAGTTGCTCGAAGGGAAGGCTATTTGTGTGAAAACCGAAATTGCGTGCCAACGAGATATAGAGCGCGTGCTCCCAACTGCCCTTGGTGATTTCCAACAACCGCTCTATCGATGCCCGCTTGCATTCCAGACGCTTGTGCAGCAGCGATCTTCTCCAACCCTCGGTCAGCAACAGCGGATCGCGTACCAGTTGTTCTGCACAACCGATACGCGTGAACGCGCTGTCCATCGCTTGAGCTGACTCAAAGAGTTTGCTCAGGTAATCCTGTTCGCTCGGATATTGCAACTCACATTGCGGAATCAACTCGCCGCGAGAGTTATAAATCGGCTTGTCGGCCGTACGAACGACGTGCAGAATGACGCTATCATAGGCGCTGTCCAGATGGTGACGATGGCGTAACCAATCGCTTGAACATACATGGATCTCGATATTACCAACCCATTCTTTATCGCCTATCTTGACCCGCGCGTGGCTGTAATCAGGACCTGCATCGCGATTATGCTCACCCACCGATAGAATCTCTACACTTCGTCCGTCCGTTGTCTGCTGAGCATACCCTGCCCACAGACAATGCTCCCATATGTAATGCAATAATATCTCCGGCACTCGTTACTCTTGCATCAAGAGTTGCATAACAACCTTCGCGCTATAGGCTACCGGAGTACCCGGACCGAAGATGGCGGCAACGCCGGCTTTGTAGAGGAAGTCGTAGTCCTGCGCGGGGATGACACCACCGGCGGTGACCATGATATCCGGACGGCCGAGTTTCTTGAGTTCCTCGATGACCTGCGGGATGAGGGTCTTATGACCTGCCGCAAGAGAGGAGACACCCAGTACATGGACGTCGTTCTCCACCGCCTGTTTAGCTGCCTCTGCCGGAGTCTGGAACAACGGTCCCATATCGACATCAAAGCCGCAATCGGCATAACCGGTGGCTACCACTTTGG
>CAMHQP010000048.1 GCA_946187555.1 uncultured Bacteroidales bacterium | reverse complement strand
ACCTTACCCGGGTTGTCTTCACCCGTCTGACGGTCGTACTTAACTTTAATCTCGTGAAATATCATTGTCTTAAAATATTAAATCTGCTACATTCGTTGCATCTAATTGATTCTGCGGCATTGGACGGATCGTTCCGCTCCAAAGAAGGAGAGGCGACAACGGATTGTCGTCCACTACCTTATCGATGCTCTTGTTCTCGTTCTCCATTAGTCGCCAACCCGGTTGGAGCATAAACACCACGTCACCCGTGTGACGTTTGCAGAGCGAAGCACCCAACATCGGATAGCGCATCGCTTCGTAGTTAGGCATCGCAATCTGTATGCCCTCAAAATCCATCAGAAAATTAGCGACTTGCCGTTGGATGGTCTCTAGGTTGAGTCGTTTCTGCTCGATAAGGGTGCGGTTGAGGTATATCGATTGTCCGTACGCACCGTCTATCCATCGTTCGTGACCGTATAAGGCCATCAGATACGTGCCAGTCAAGGCTGCTGCACGGTCGGCATTGAAGTCCTGAACGGGCATGTGGATATCCGATAAAGTCTGCGGATCGGTACCCTTCACAGGACGACCTACCACCAGAATCTGATAGTTCGTGCGACCGATACGCTTATCGAGTTGTTCCATCAGGAAACCTAAGTCTTGGTTGAGGCACAGGTACATATCCTCATGTTCGGCACTGGCAATACGGTCGGACTGCGCCGCAGGACTGAGCGTGTTGAGTTGGAGCATCAATACGTCCGGGGTAGCATCCATACCTAAGCGCTCTGCTTTCTGAATTGTCAAGGCCAGTTCGATAACCAAAGTGTTCGCCTGCGGCGCATGCAACAAGACGTCTGCTACGTTATAAGAAAACCCTTTTTTCTTCTCTTGTGCCGTTGGCGCCATATAGGTCGGAATATCCATGCGTGGTGTCCATGTATGAGCAGCCAAGGTAGCAATCTTACCGTCTTTGTTCTGTTCGTACGCTGCCGAAGGCAGTCCCTCCGTATAGGCTGCGGTCGCTACCCATTGTTGGGTCTCTGCGTCAATCCAACAGCAGGCATTGGCAGCATGTCCGGCCAGCAGTACACTCGTCTCCGGCTGCTGTCCGATGGCGTATATCTTTGCCTCGGGATACATCAGACGCATGCGGTCGGTGAGCGTTTGTGCTAGCAGGTTCTTCGCCGAGATCTGCAAACCCGTACCAATGCCGTGAACGGATTTGTCCTCCAGCATCGCATGTGTCCTACGGTCGCGACGCGCAAAATAAGCGTCCATACTAAATCCATGCCTGTCCGGCGTGACACCGGTCATCAAGGTCGCCGTCGTCTCATTACCGCCATACACCAGATGTGGGTACGCCACGGTGGTTTGAAAAGCCTCTTCGCTCAGCGTTCGGAAACCTCCCTGCATCCAATAAGGACGCAGTGTAGCGAGGTTATCGGCTGTCAAACCGTCCACCACCGCTACCACCGTCAGACGCGGCGCGGCGTTCAGGCATACGGCCATGAAACTGAGTATTAACGTATAATATAGATAAGTCTTGCGCATAAATGGGTCAAAGGAATAATCAACAGTCTCCAACCGAAACCGACGAGCGGATGGCAGGAGAAGAAAGTCAAAAACGTAACAATACAAATCAGCAGCAGGTACGGAAGACCGGCTACCAACTCTACCCACCATGACCATCTTTGACGCTTGCGATCATAGAGGCTGATGAGGCAGATAAACACAAAATATAGCACCAAACCCAAGTACCAAGTCTTGTACCATGGTACGGGTTGTATTTCAAACGGCGCGATGTGTTCGCTGCTTACCATGCGGACATCTGCCGTACAGGCTTGGCTGAGGTAAAACATCAACTCTTCCGGCAAGAACAGGCGCTCTTCGCCATGCATCGGTTGGTCGGCTTTAGAACCGAACACCAGGTTGATACCGAAGTCCGCCCACGAACCTCTCGGCGTATAGTGCTGAATAAATCGTCTATACGTCTCGCCTTCAGCACCTTCGTACGCCGACCACGAACTCGCTGCGTTATTGCAGCAGAAGATGCGATTAATCATATGGAACGGCCGTGTGGCGCAGTTGTCAAACACAAAATTATAGAGGTATTTCCTATTTTCCGGTTGGTAGTTCACCACCAACGCCTGCCATAAGGCTTCGCGTTGCTCGGCGCTGAGGTTCAGTACCTGCTCATACACCGGTCGCTGTTCCTCTTCATACTCCCGCATAAACCACCAATAAGGTGTCGCACCCAACTCGTACCAGGTCTCGCCTTTTACAAATTTCCAGTAGAAATGGTCGGTATTGAAATCGAAGATACCATAATTAAATACAATATCGAGCTCGTTGACACTATCGCATACGCGTATAGCCGTGTGCCCGTAGCGCGCGTATAGTTCTTCGCCCGGTGTACATGTGAGAACCGATATACGCGCCTCTTCGCTCAATGCAGCGGCCTGTGCGCCCATGCAGACGAACAGGATTCCACTCAATACATATGTGCGAAGACGACTAAGCATAACATATAACAAAATACGGTACAAACGTACAGGCAATGCCCAAGAGCCAACCGGCACTCACTTGGGCACTCGTGTGGGCGTTTAGAAACAACCGTGCCCACATCAGCAGCCACGACAGTCCTAACCACAATGCCCATGTGCCCCAAGTAGGGATAGCCTGGATACCCAGGCAATAACTGAGTATCCCGCCTACTAATCCTCCTATGCCCGCGAGGTGGGCGCTGATCTTCCACTTGCGGTTGATGATGGCTACCACTATGATCGCTACCGTAGCCCCGATGGCCACACTGGACAGGTAACTCGGCGCTTGAAGAATCTTCACCAGCAGATACGACCAGAAAGCAAAGCCCAAGGCTGCGTAAATATACGGCATCGTGCGCTCTTGCGGGTTGTCGATATACAGGTCTTTGACCACGCCCCGTTTGACGAGAATCCAGATAGCGGTGATAGGCAGCACGCAGGTTAATACGAACGTTCCCGTGATCGCTACAACTACCCATACACCCGCCAAAGGCGCAACATGGATCGAATGCGCGATGCAAAAGAGGATAATCCCATATGTGGGGATGAAGAGCGGGTAGAGTACCACACTCAGACTCTTGGCTACTATGTCGAGGATACGACTCATATACGTTTTCTCAACCGCGCCACCGGAATACCTAACAGGTCGCGGTACTTGGCAATCGTACGACGGGCTATCGGATAACCATGGTGTCCCATGAACTCCACCAACTGCTCGTCCGTCAGCGGACTGCGTTTATCTTCGTTATCAATCAACTCCTGCAGCATCTTCTTGATCTCGCGCGTGGATACCTCATCGCCTTCGGCATTGGTCATCGACTCTGAGAAGAAATACTTCAGCGGGTAGATACCGAATCGTGTCTGGACGTACTTGCTGTTGCTTACGCGAGAGATGGTCGATACATCGTATCCCGTCCGGTCGGCGATGTCCTGCAATACCATCGGCTTCAGACTCGTCTCTTCGCCGTCCAGGAAGAAATCGTACTGCGCTTTGAGTATCGCCGTCATCGTCTTCATCAGCGTCTCATTACGCTGTTTGATGGCGTCGATAAACGACTGCGCGGCGTCTAACTTCTGCTTGATGAACGCTTTCGCTTCGCGGCTCTCTTGGTTCTTCGGTTGGCGGTTATACTCCTCCAGCATCTCTTTGTAATCGCGACTGACATGCAACTCGGGGATATCACCCGTGTTGAGTACCACGTATAACTCCTCATCGCGTTCCTCGATGGTGAAGTCCGGAATGATCGTCTCCCGTTGGGTCTCATAGACGTTGCCGGTGAAGGCATTGGCGGGTTTCTGATTCAGGTGCACGATCTCCTGCACTGCCTCCTGGAAATCTTCGTCCGACAACTCCAGACGTTGCTTGATCTTATCGAAATGGTGCTTGGAGAAATCCTCAAAATACCGTTCGATGATAGCATGGGCAAAAGCCAGCGACTCCGAGTTAGGGTCTTCTTCCAATTTCACATCCAACTGCCTCAAGAGACACTCCTGCAGGTTGGCACTGGCGATGCCGGGAGGGTCGAATAACTTGATTTGCCGAACGATATCCGCCATCTCCTCGTCGGTGATATTGATCTGCTCTTGGAACATCAGATCGTCCACCAACTGCTCGGTTGTACGGCGTAGATAGCCGTCATCGTCGATATTACCCAATACCCATTTGGCGACATGTCGCTGCGGCTTGGTCATCTTGGTCAGATAGACCTGCGCCTTCAACTCCTCGATCAGACTGCTGCCTCCGATGATCGGCACTTCACGTCGGTCGTCATCGGCGGGACTGTGCTGCTGCTGCAGCATATAACTCGGCGTCTCGTCGTCGGAGACATATTGCTCATAATTGAAGTCTTCGTTCTGCAACGGATCACGCTGACGACCGTCTTCGTAGCCGTCTTCGGGCATATAACCTTCCTCGTCTATCGTCGCATCGTCCAGTCTCAGATCGTCCATTTCATCGCGTCCTTCTTCCAACGCGGGGTTGTCCTGTAACTCCTCGTTGATACGTTGGTTCAACTCGATAGAAGGCAACTCGAGCATACGAATCACCTGAATCTGGGTGGGCGACAACTTGGTTGTCTGCGTGAGCGTTTGTTGAAGACCTGCTTTTTGCATAAATTACCA
Organism: uncultured Bacteroidales bacterium; assembly: GCA_946187555.1. GTDB lineage: Bacteria > Bacteroidota > Bacteroidia > Bacteroidales > Paludibacteraceae > Colicola. The sequence goes on along the minus strand of CAMHQP010000048.1, from coordinate 4,897 downwards.
ATTACAAATTACCATTTACCAATCTGAGAACATTACTCGTAATGTACTCAAGTTGTTCCTCATCGAGTTCCGTATGCATCGGAAGCGATAGTACACAGCTTGCCAGCTTCTCTGCTACGGGGAAATCGCCGTCTTTATAGCGCGGGTCGAGGTATGCTTTCTGTTGGTGCAGCGGAACTGGATAGTATATCATCGCCGGGATTCCGCGCTCTGCCAACCCTTCGCGCAACTTGTCTCGATCGGCTCCTACCACGCGAAGCGTGTATTGGTGGAACACATGCGTCGAGTGCGGTTCATGACCCGGGATGAGCAAAGCATCGTTATTGGCGAAAGCCTTGTCGTAATACGCTGCTGCGCGTTGACGTGCTGCGATATATTCGTTCAGATGCGGCAGTTTGGCGTCCAGAATAGCGGCTTGGATAGAATCCAAACGACTGTTCACACCGATCTCATCGTGGTGATATCGCACGCGGCAACCGTGGTTGGCAATCGCACGCATCTTATCGGCCAGCGCATCGTCATTGGTGAAGATAGCGCCGCCGTCGCCGTAGCAACCCAGGTTCTTCGATGGGAAGAACGACGTACAACCTATATCACCCATCGTGCCCGCCTGCTTGGTCTCGCCGTTGGCGAAGGTGTACTTCGCACCGATGGCTTGACACGCGTCTTCTACCACAAACAGATGATGCTCCTTAGCCAGCGCCATGATGGCTTCCATGTTCGCACATTGACCGAACAGATGTACCGGCACGATAGCTTTCGTCTTCGGGGTGATAGCGCGGCGAACGGACTCCACGTCCATGTTCATCGTGTTCCAATCGACATCGACCACTACCGGTGTCAGACCTAACAAGGCTACGACCTCAGCCGTGGCAATGAAGGTAAAGGTCGGAGTGATCACCTCATCGCCGGGTTTCAATCCCAGACCCATCAGGGCAATCTGCAAAGCGTCCGTACCGTTGCCGACGTTGATCACGTGCTTGGCACCGGTATAGGCCTCCAAGTGCGCTTGAAAATCCGATACTTTCTGACCCTTGATGAACGCAGCCGAATCAATCACTTCCTGAATACCGGCATCGATATCCTGCTTGATGTGTTGGTATTGCGTCTGCAGGTCGACCATTTGAATTTTTCTCATTGCTCTAAAATAAATTCCACCACTGCCGGGTAAGTCCACGCGGCGGTGATATAAGGATTTGTGTAATGTATATCTACGTCCAACTTATCCGTACGTTCGGGCGAATAAGTGCAGTAGGCTTGGATGTCCTCAGCCTGTATCTGCGCGAAATGGCTGATGCCAACCCGCACACTCACCTCCACTTCTCTGGGGAAGAGACGGATATGATAGCCCTCCGGTACGCCGATGATCTTCAACGGCACAGTGAATTTCCGCTCCGTGAAGCGCTCGGTGACAACCTGAATATCCACACTGTCGGTCTCGAGCCGCGTGTTCCGCGGAGTCAAGAGTGCTACGCGGATAGCCACCGTGTCGCAGATGTCGCTCAGCGTCAAGTGCTCGGTATACACCGTGTCGATGGCATTGAGCGCGCGGTCTTCACCGTAGAGCTTGATACGCGAACGACTCAGCGTAGGCGCCGTTGTGATCTGATACTCTGCCGCAGGACTCACCTCTCCGTCGAAAGCCAGTACGACACTCTTCTCTTTCTCTGTGAAGTAGCCGCAACGGATCTCATCAGGGGAGGTCTCAATCAGTTTACTCGTACCCTGCAGGATATCGCTTATACTGCGTCGCAAAGCATCAGACGGCACATGAATCGTACCTTTCTCGCCGTGGATATAGCTGTGCAGATCAATCGTCAGATGGATGGGGTTCTTGTGGTAGGCGTTCAGCCGCGCACCCGCATCACGTACCTCGATCATCACCGTGTCCGGTAGACCAGGTTCTTTCAATCCGATCGCACCGGGCTTACCGGTGTACTGAATCAGTACCGGCACATGCGTGTTACGCACCGACTGCATCGCGTGGACGTACCACACGAGCGCTGCTAACACCACAAACAACAGAAATGTCAGAACGTCCTTTTTCACTACTTACTTTTTCTCTGCCTGCTGAGCGTCCGAAGCGTCAGCAAACACGCTGTCTTTGCTCACTTTGATGGTCACGTCCTTGGCAATCGTGATGATGAAAGTGGTCTCCTGAACCTCCTTGATCTCACCGTAGATACCACCGGCGGTAACGACCTTGTCGCCTTTTTTCATCGCCTCGCGTTGTGCCTGAAGCTCTTTCTGCTTCTTGGTCTGCGGACGGATCATAAAGAAATAGAAAACGACGAAGATCAGGATCATCATGATCCAGAAACTCCATTGACTACCTTGTGCTTGGCCTGCCTCGGCCTGCAATAAAATAAGATTGAGTAACATAAGTATAATTATTTTAATGTTAATGCTTTAAAGAACTCTCCGCTGTTCTTCAGGTCGCGGAGTATCTCGGTTAAAATACCGTTGATAAACATATAGTTCTTGTCGCCCGAGTAGGTCTTGGCCAACTCGATATATTCGTTCATGGAAACGGTCAGGGCGATGTCTTCGAATTCCAGGATCTCTGCGAGTGCAGTCTCCAGAATGATACGATCCATATAGGCGATACGATCGGCGTCCCAACCCTTGAGGTGCTCATTGATCAGTTGCTCGAAACGGTCATGACCTTCGATGGTTTTCTCCAAGAGGGTAGTCGCAAAACGCAGTTCATCCTCGTTGTCGAACATCTCCAGCAGCGGCATGTCCGGATCGCTGTCCTCTTTGAAACGCTTCACGGTCTTGATCACGTAACTGAGTACGATATCCGAATCGATGCTCCAGTTGGCTTTGTCCAGCGCTACCTCCATCTCATCGAGCGCATCCTCCAGCGCCACGCTGTTGGCCAGCAGATTCTGATAAATCAGCCGCCATATACGCTTGTCATCTTCGTACGTGCAGGTCTCCGCCTCCATGTACTGACGATAGAAATCACTCTCCGTCAGGCGTTTATAGGTGTCGAAGACAGCCGTCATGCCGCTGTCCCAACTCAAGCGCTGCTCCTCCACGCGACGGCGTAAGGCACGGTTGTCAAACAACTGCTGCGCAAAGCGATTCTGCGTGAAACGACGGTTAGGTGTCCAACTCGAATGAGTCGCTTTTGCACGACCGATCTGCTCCTCCAACTGCTGTTGCGCGTAAGCCGTCAGTACGTTGGCAAAATCCAATAACGCAAAATACAAATCGTACGTGTCGGCAAAGCTCTTTGTCAATTCCTTTCGCGCGGTAGTAACCGTCTTGTCCTCATCTTTGTAATAAGCGAACAGCGTCTGTACTACGCGCGTTCGAACCATTGTTCTATTGATCATATCCTATATAAATAATGTTCGCACATATACGCGCACATCGCGCGCAATCCAAAAATCGCGCAAAGGTACAAAAAAATTTGCATATGTGCAAAAAAAATCGTACCTTTGCAGCGGATTTCTCAAAAATAGTTAGAAAATGGAGAAGAATCAAGACGAAAGACGTGAACAGGAGATCGTTTACAGCCGTTCCGTCAAAGCAGGGAAGCGTATTTACTACTTAGACGTTCGTAAGGCGCGCAACAACGATTTGTATCTCTCGATCACCGAGAGCAAACGTCGTCAAGGCGAAGAAGGAGAAGCGCCTTCGTTCGAAAAGCACAAAGTATTCCTCTACAAGGAGGATTTCGCTCACTTTACAGAAGGACTTCAGGACGTGATCGCGTACGTGCAGAATCAGTTAGGCACGATCGAAGAGCGTCAGGAGTGGAAACCTGAAGCGGCTGAGAATGATGAAGCGGCGGAAGGTGACGAACCTAAGAAAAAAGGACTCTTAGGATTTCTTCGGAAATAAGCGCTTTGGATTGAAGGGGTAGGGCGGTAACAGAACCGTCGGCTTGCAGGATAGTAACGATGTTAGTATCCGTGCCGAAGCCTGCGCCCTTATCGCGAAGCGAATTGAGTACGATGGCATCTAAATGTTTGCGTTCCATTTTATGGAGCGCATTTTCTTTTTCATGCTCTGTCTCCAAAGCAAAACCCACTAATGTCTGATCATTCCGCTTGCTCTCGCCCAGTGCTTTGGCAATGTCGGGTGTAGTGGTCAGATGCAGGTCTATTGAGGTCTGACCGGGAACTTTCTTGATCTTGTCGGCCGCCTTGGATGCCGGGGCAAAGTCCGCTACAGCGGCGCATAGGATAGCGATGTCCTGTTGCGGCCATGCTTTTGCGCAGGCTTCGTACATTGCCTGTGCCGATAGCGCATCGATGCGTTGGATATGTCCGAGCGGGTTATGGAGCGGTGCGGTGACACTACCACAGGCGAGGGTTACCTCGGCGCCACGGCGGGCACAGGACTGTGCCAGCGCCATACCCATCTTGCCGGTCGAGTAATTGGAGATGAAGCGCACCGGATCGATCTGTTCTTGTGTACCGCCGGCAGTGATCAGCACCCGCTTGCCTGCCATCGTCTTGGGCGTCAGCGCGTACTCCAGTGCCTCTTGCAACTCTTCGATCTCCGGCATGCGTCCTTTGCCGACGACCCCGCAGGCTAACATGCCCTCGGCGGGTTCGACTACCGTCACGTTCTTCCAACCGCGGATGGTCTCGATGGCTTGCTGTGTAGCCGGGCTCTCCCACATCTTGTCGTTCATAGCCGGTGCTACCACGATGGGTTTGCGTGCCGTGCAGGAACAGATAGTGGTGGTCAAGGCATCATCAGCGATGCCGGCTGCCATCTTAGCAAGCACATTCGCCGTAGTAGGCGCTACAATCATCGCATCGCACCATTCGGGCAACGAGATATGTTCGGTGGAGTGCTCATTGATAGCGGCGAACACATCTGAATACACCCTACTTCCCGAAACGGTCTGTAGGGTGAGTTCGGTAACGAACTG
>CAMHQP010000047.1 GCA_946187555.1 uncultured Bacteroidales bacterium | reverse complement strand
CCATCATCACTGCGCTACCAAAGGTAAGCATAGCCAGCACTGTCAGAGTTGCAAATACTTTTTTCATGAGAATAATAAATTAATTTAAGTTATTTGTGTTTATTGTGTTTTCATTTAACGGGGATTGCTTCGTCGCTCCGCTCCTTGCAAGCCCAGCCTGCCGGGGGCATCCTGGGCAATCCTTTGACCATGTTTGCCCGCTCAAGCGAGCTTGGACGTTCAAACCTTGTCAAAGTCTTGCGGAGAGACGGGGATTCGAACCCCGGAAACCCTTTTGAAGTTTACACGCTTTCCAGGCGTGCCTCTTAAACCACTCGAGCATCTCTCCTTCGTCGGAAGTGGCTTACGACGACGTCGTTAGTTCACATCCCGATATATTTCCATTACATATTAGAACACGCAAATCTCAATATCGGCTACAAAGGTACTACATTTTTCGCACATACGCAAGAGTTTGTGCAAATTTTTACGTTTTTTCTATTATTTTATGCCAAAAAGTTGGCGTGCGTTGGCACTTGTGACCTCAATTATGTGTTCAACGGAGCAATTATAGACCTGCGCGAGCCGATCCGCCACATGGATCATCAGACGGCTCTCGTTGCGTTCTCCTCTATGAGGAGTGGGTGCCAAATAGGGACCATCGGTCTCGAGAACCAGATGCTCCAACGGAATGACTTCGAGCGTCTCGGACAGTTTGCAATTCTTGAAGGTCAACACACCACCAATGCCCAGGTAAAAGCCCATTTGGAGATATTGTTGTGCCACCTCTTTACTGCCGTTGAAGCAGTGAATGACGCCAGAACATTTACCATTTTGGCATTTGCCATTTGTCCATTTTCGAAGCATCGAGAGTGTATCTTCGGTGGCTTCGCGGCTGTGAATCATGACGGGCAGGTTGAGTTCGGCAGCCAAGTCCAACTGATGTTGGAAGACCTCGCGTTGGGCATCTTTGAAGGTGGTGTCCCAGTAGTAATCGAAGCCTATCTCTCCGATGGCAACGATCTCATTGCGATGCTCGTGAATGGCTTTTTCGATGACCGTCCATTGTTCTTGCCAGTCTTCTTTGACATCCTGCGGATGAAAACCAAGTGCGGCATAACAGTAGCCCGGGTGCTTACGGCACACATCGAGGATGCCGGGAACAGAGGCAGCATTGACGCCGGGTACGATCATGGCTTCTACCCCACTCTCGCGTTGACGGGCAATGAGTTCTTCGCGATCCGGTGCGTACGCCTCTTCGTCTAAATGTATGTGTGTATCGATCATAGGGGTGACGGGTTATGGGTTATGGGTTATGGGTGACGGGTTAATATGGAACTATCTCCGTAGGAGAGGAAGCGAAAATCGTGACTCAGGGCATAGTCGTAGATGTTCTTCCAGTCGCCACCGACAAACGCGCTGACGAGTAAGAGCAGCGTCGATTGCGGTTGGTGAAAATTGGTAATCAGTTGATCCACAATGCGGAAGGTATAACCGGGTTTGATCATGATCTGCGTCTCGGCATGAAGGGTCTGCTGATGGGTTGCATCAAGGTAGTCCAGAATGGATTGTAATGCGTCATTAACTGACAAGGTATAGTCGTTCTCGTAGGGTTCGAACTGGCCTACCGTGGCCTTCTGTGGGTGACAACCGATGAAATAGAGCGATTCGAGTGTACGCATGGAGGTAGTACCGACGGCGACGATGTGTCCGAGTTGGCGTTGTATATGCGCAATCGTCTCGCGGGGCACGGCGATGATCTCCGTGTGCATCGTGTGCTCATTGGCATCAGCCGTCTTAACGGGCAGGAAGGTTCCTGCTCCCACATGGAGTGTCACCTCATCGGTCTCTATACCGCGTCCACGCAGGTCATCGAGCACTTTGTCTGTAAAATGCAAACCTGCCGTCGGAGCGGCGACCGATCCTTTGATACGCGAATAAACGGTTTGGTAGGTCTTCAGATCGGACTCTTCGGTCTTACGGTTGAGGTATGGCGGAATCGGCAGTTCACCGGCTGCGTCCAGGATTTGCGCGAAGGAGACATTCTCTTCGTTCCACTCAAATCGCACGGCAAAAGTATTACCCAACACCTGCTCTTTATAGGCGCGAAGAACTATTTGTAATTTGTCATTTGTAATTGGTAATTCGATCGCTTCATCGTGCCATTTCTTGACATTTCCCACCATACATTTCCATGTACAACCGGTGGTAGAACCGAGTGAGAGTTGGTAGTCGTGGGGGGCAAGGGGTTCCAAACAGAACACCTCGATACGCGCGCCGGTGGGTTTATGAAACTCCAGACGGGCTTGTATCACGCGCGTGTTATTATATATAAGGAGCGAATGCGGGGCGATGTAATCGCCAACGTTGTAGAAATGATCCTCGGAGACCTGTCCGTCGCGATATACCAGCAGTTTGCTGTGGTCACGTTCGGGCAGCGGATACTTGGCGATACGTTCGTCGGGTAAATGGTAGTTGTAATCAGCTATGTAAATGGGCTTCATTGCGTTTTCCCTGAAATAATTCGTATTTGTTAAATTGGCAGTCCAGTTCGCCGTTGAGCAAACGGTATTTCTTGGAGGGTTTGAGTCCGATGCATTTCATTGCTTCGGCATTGGACGATATGATCCACGCTGTAGCACCGGTGAACTGATGCTTGAGGGCGGTACCGATGGCACCGTACAGGTCTTCCATCTCCTTGTTGCTCTTGAGTCGCTCGCCATACGGCGGGTTCATCATCACTAATGGTGAAGGGATGAAAGGGTGAAGGGATGAAAGGTCTTTTAACTCTTCCATACGCACCTGCTTGAGTTCGATATCCTTCTGGACACCGGCCGACTTAATGTTCTTCGTTGCCTGTTGGATGGCATAGAACGATGCGTCCGAGCCGTATATATGATGGGTGAACTCGCGCTCGTGAGAGTCGTCGTTGTAGATCTCGTTCCACAGGTCGGCATCGAAATCAGGCCATTTCTCAAACGCATAAGACTGACGGAAGACACCCGGCGCGATGTTACGGGCAATGAGTGCTGCCTCGATGAGGAGCGTTCCCGAACCACACATCGGGTCATAGAAATCCGACTGTCCGTGCCATCCTGCCATGAGTAGCATTCCCGCCGCCAATACCTCATTGACAGGCGCTTCGGTGGTAGCCACACGGTATCCGCGTTTATGCAGACTCTCACCGCTGCTGTCCAGTGACAACGTCACTTGCTCGTTGGCGATGTGAATATTGATCGTCAGATCGGGATTCTGCACACTCACGTTCGGGCGTTGGTTCACTCTTTCCGACCAGTAATCGACGATGGCATCCTTGACACGATACGTCACAAAACGACTGTTACGGAACGACTCGCTATAGACGGTTGCATCGATGGCGAAAGTGTTGTTCACCGTCATGTATTTCGACCAATCGAGTGCTTTGAGTTGCTTATAGAGTGCGTCCGTATCTTTGGCTTTGAAGGACGCAATCGGCACGAGGATGCGAATCGCGGTTCGCAAGCATAAGTTCGCGCGGTACAGCAGAGCCTTGTCGCCCATAAAAGAAACGGCTCGTCTTTCGATGAGCACGTCATTTGCGCCTAACTCAATCAGTTCTTGCGCTAACACTTCTTCCAAGCCCTTAAACGTCTTGGCGAGCATAGAAAAGTTCTTCATGCGGAAAGAGAGGGATTCGAACCCCCGGTACGTTTCCGTACTTCGGTTTTCAAGACCGACGCAATAGACCACTCTGCCATCTTTCCAAAAGCGGGTGCAAAGGTACTACAAAAATCTCACATACGCAAATTTTTGTGCACTTTTTTTTTGCATTCGCTTTTTATTTTTTGAGTTGGAAGGGGAAGGAACCGATGAGATTGCCGTCGCAGAAGAAATCGATCGAGTAGAATCCTGTCTGCACCTCCTCTGTCCACGCGCAGTAACACGTGCCGTTATACGCCTCGCCGCTGTATTCGATCTGCTGCACGAGTGTATAGGGGATCTCTCCGGACTCGAACGCAAAGACTTTCGATGCATCCTCGCCGATCACATCGCCGTTAGGCGTGATCACGCGTGCGTACAGATCTTTGAGTCCCGGCGTACAGGTGATATTCTTCGCAATAACGAAGTCGAACTGCAATTTACGCATATGCCTGACCATGCGCGTTTTCTTGTCGTTCTTATTGAGCATGGTCAGGTTGCAAGAGGTGATCTCGAGCATCGAGGCACGCTCCACAGTCTCGGTCAGTTGTGCGTTAGCGTGAGTCAGGTGGGTATTCTGCGCCTTGACTTGTTGGTTCTCTGCACGCACCTGTATATTCTCTTCGGTCAGACGGGCATTGGTGGCGTTCAGCGAGTCGATCTGACGGACATACTCCATCATCACCGCACGCACCGTAGCCAGTTCGCGCTTCAATTCTGCTATACGGCGGGCATTGGAGGCCTTGGTCTGACGTAACTCTTCGAGCAAGTCCTGCACGCGTTGTTGCTCACGACTCAGCAAGTCCTGTAACGAGTCATTGCGGATATCCATCTGTTGGTAACCGTCGAACTGAATGGCCAGGTCTTCGTACTCTTCCTCCAGTTCAGCTTTCTCAATGGTCATCTGCTCCACCAGTTCGGTCATCTCCGAGCGCTGGTCGAGATACAGATACACGAGCGCACCCAGCGCTGCGACCAATAGCCCTATAATTATCCAAACGATTTTCTTATTCTTAGCCTCAGGGGCACGATTAACATTGTTGTTCATAATAACGGAATAACTTTCTCTAATTGATTGCTTCGGCTGCCTTTGAGCAGGATGGTGTAGCCGGAAAGCGGTTCTTTGTTCAATGCCTCACAGAGCGCCTCTACGCTGTCGAAGATAGGATACGGTGCGGTTGTCTGATTGTATTCCTCGCCGACCAACAGCACTTTCTCTGCTTTGCGCTCGAGCAGCATGTTCACGATATTCTGATGCTCCAGATGGGAGTAGTCACCCAACTCTCTCATCGCGCCCAGTATATAACAGTTGCCCTTGAACGCATTGATAGCGGCCGTCATGGAGGTGGGGTTAGCATTATAAGCGTCCACCACCACGGTGTTGTGCTCGGTCTGCATCAACTGTGAGCGGTTGTTACTCGGCACGTACGCACGGATAGCTTCCAAGGCCGCCTCTTCGCTGACACCAAAATGCTTGCCTACACAAATAGCCGCTGACACATTCTCTGCGTTATAACCGCCTACGAGATGCGTGCCTTCGGGCATCGTGCCGGTCGTATAACCGATCGTTTGCAGATCCCCAGCCATCTTAGCGAGGTAGGGATTATCCAAGTTCCGGAAGCAGTAACCGCCGTGTGCACGGAGGTAGTCATACAACTCCGCCTTGGTGCGTTGTACCCCTTCGAACGAACCAAATCCCTGCAGATGCGCTTTGCCGACATTGGTGATCAAACCGCAGTTCGGTTCAGCAATCTCCACCAGTTCTTTGATATCACCCGGGTGACTCGCCCCCATCTCCACGATCGCCATCTCGTGCGCGCGCGTTATAGATAATAAGGTGAGAGGCACACCGAGTTGGTTATTCAGATTACCCTGCGTGTAGTAGAGGTTGTACTTCGTCTTGAGCACCGCCGCACAGAGTTCTTTGGTGGTTGTCTTGCCATTTGTACCGGTGATACCGATGATCGGCAGTCCTAACTCACGACGCCATGCACGCGCCAGGTCTTGCAGTTCAGCGAGCGCGTTCTCTCCGCTGATAATATATTCGGCACCTGCCTCACGCGCCTGCTCAACAAACGCGTTGCCATCAAAATGTTCGCCTTTGAGTGCCACAAAGACAGAGCCGGGAGTCACCTTCCGGCTGTCTGTTGTGACATTCAGGGATTGTTTATTTCTTGTTAGGAAGCTCCAATCCATAGTTCTTCTTTTTATCCTCCACTTTAAGTGCCAGACTCAGCAAGAAGGCCAGTACACCGAACGAAGCGAAGACGATCATCGGCACGAGGTAGCCGTTGGTAGCCACACGCAGTTTACCTATGAGCAGCGGTACAAGGCAAAGACCGATGTTCTGCACCCAGAAGATAAGACAATACGCCGAACCCAGCACTTTCTCGTCAATGATCTTCGGTACCGACGGCCACATAGAAGCCGGTACGAGCGAGAAGCTGACGCCGAGAACGAGGATGGTCACCAATGCAAGTGCTTTGCTGGGATAAGCCGGCAGCACGAAGGCGAACACACTATGGCAGGCTATCATGATTACGGCACCGAGCAGCATCATCGATGCACCTTTACCCTTGTAGTCGATGAACGCACCGAGGAAAGGCGTGAGCACCATGGCGAGTATCGGGAACCACTTGAACAGACCGGCTGCTTCTGCATTGGAGATCGCGAGGGTCTCTTCGAGGAAGTTCGTTGCGAAACGCTGGAAGGGGAAGATAGCGGAGTAGTAGAGCACACAAAGGAGCGCCACGATCCAGAACATCTTCGAGGTCAATATCTGCTTGAGATCGGATACATGGAACTCATCCTCCGGATCTTTCTCTGCCGTTGCCTCACCGATAGCCACGAGTTGGTTATCGAAGGTCTTATCCATGATGGTGAACACAAAGAAATTGATCAGACCGATGACGAGCAAGAGCGTTGCAAAGAGCAACGGAGCCGTGACAGAGTTTGTGCCATCTATGGCATAATGCGAGCTGAGCATCGGCGCAAGCCACATCGCTGCGAACACACCCAGACGGGCGATCGCCATCTCGAGACCCATGGCCAATGCCATCTCTTTGCCTTTGAACCACTTAGCGAGGATCTTACTAACCGTCGTGCCGGCCATCTCACAGCCGCAGCCGAAGATCATAAAACCGAACATCGCCAGTTTAGCACTACCCGGCATAGCCGGCCACCACGCGTTGAGCCACTCGACCGTGTTAGCCTCCGACCAGGATATACCCCAGTACTTGATGGCTGCACCGATCACCATAAGGCTCGCGCTGAGCAGACCCGTGAAACGGACACCCATCTTATCGAGGATGATACCTGCGATGATGAGGAAGCCGAACACGTTGAGCAGGTACTCACCGGCGGCATAGGTACCGAAGTCGCCACGATCCCAATCGAGGGTCTCTTCCAGCAAGGAAGCCAGCGGCGAGAGGATATCGACGAACATGTAGGCGAAGAACATCATCGATGCCACCAGCACCAACACTGCCCAACGCGCTACAGCACTATCACGAAGCGTCTTTTGAATTGCTTTTACCATACTTGTAGGAAAATTTGGATTTTTTCTTTAACCATTCTGCCTTTTTCTTCTCATACTCGGCATAATGGCTTTCCAGATAACCGTCAGCCATTACTTAATACCCAGTTCTTTCTTAACAGCCGGCGTAGCATCGATAGCGTCTGCACCGATATGTACCATGGCTGCGGAGTCGAAGATATAGGTGTAGTTCTCGCGCTCACCAACTGCTTTGATAGCCTTGGCCATCTTCTCGTGAACCGGTGCTAACAACTCCTGTTGTTTACGTTGGATATCCTGCTCTGCGGTTTGGTAGAACAACTGGATACGTTGTTGCATCTCCTGCAACTCCTGTTGACGAATCTGCTTGATAGCGTCTGCCATCGTAGCCTCTTGTGCCTGATAGTCCTGCATTTTCTTCTGGATCTCCTCGTTCATCGAAGCCAGTTGCGTCTCATACTGATTCTGGATGGTATCCATTTTCAGTTTCACTTGTGCTACCTCCGGCATCTGAGCGAAGAGTTCTTGCGTGTTAATGTGACCGAATTTCTGTGCGCTGACTACCATCGGCAAAGCCAGCATCATTGCGATAATAATTTTTTTCATTTTCTATAAACTTTAAACATTAAACTTTCAACATTACTTAGCTCCTAATTTGTGTAACACCTGATCGGATACGTCCAGTTTGGAGGACATATAGATCAATGCAGGGTCGGCAGAACGATCTTTGACAATGTCGATACGCTTCTCGTTCGCCAAGTCCTGGATGGCATTGTATATCTCATCCTGAATCGGCTTGATGAGTGCCTCGCGTTTCTTGTACAACTCACCGTCCTGACCGAAATACTTGCGTTTGAGTTCGAGCACTTCTTGCTCTTTGGCTACTATCTCCTGCTCGCGTTGGGCACGCATGGTCTCGGAGAGGAAGATCTGCTCCGTTTGGTAGTTGGTTGCCATGACGCGTGCCTCCTGTTGCGCAGCGTCTATCTCTTTCTGCCAACGCTTGGAGAGCATCGTCAATTGCTCATTCGCCTGCTCATACTGCGGCAGGTTCTTGAGGATATAACTCATGTCGATATACGCTATCGACTGATCTTTAGCAAAAGCCGTGCCACAGAGCAGCAGGGCTGCAAAAAATACTATAATTGGTTTTTTCATAACTTTAACCTTTCATCCATTCATCCATTCACCATTATTATAACTCTTGTCCAAGAACAAAGTGGAACTGACTACCGCTATACTGTTTCGAGCCGTTGATCTCGTCGAAGCCCCATCCCCAGTCGATACCTAACAGACCGAACATCGGCAGGAAGATACGTACGCCGACACCGGCAGAACGCTTGAGGTTGAAGGGGTTGTAATCGCGGATATCCGAGAAACAGTTACCGGCCTCGAGGAAGACATGCGCCCAGATGGTGGCACTCTGCTCCAAGGTGATCGGGTAACGCAGCTCCATGGTGAACTTATTATAGAGGTAACCCATGTTACGTCCGGTTGCCACATCGTACGGCGTGAGCGAACCCGAGGAGTAACCACGCATCGCCACGTACTCGGTCGCATAACTCGTGTAACTCGACATACCGTCGCCACCCATATAGAAAGTCTCAAACGGCGATTTGAGGTTTTGGTTGTAATGACCCAGATAACCGAACTCCGCACGCGTCATGAGCACTAACTTGCTGTCCTTGGTGAGCGGCGTGAAGACTTTTCCGGTGAATTTCCACTTATGGTACTCAATGAGGTGGTACTTCTCGTTATTGGTCATGTTAGCATAGTCCGCCGGGAAGAAGAGCGACCAAGGCGGGGTCAACTTGACACCTATGGTGAACTGACTACCGCGGCGGGTGTAGATCGGGTTATCGATAGACGAACGACTGATCTGCAGGTTCAGCGCCAGGTTGTGACACGTACCGTCGGACACCAGCAGGTAAGCCCAGTCTTTCATCATGTACATCTGATAACTCAACTCGCCGTAGAACGCAAAATAGTCATCCGGCCAGCGCAAACGCTTACCGTATCCCACCGACACACCGAGCGTACGGAGGTACTTGTCCTTATCCGCCTCGGACTCCGCCAACTGCTGGTAGTAATTGCTGTTTCCGGAGTAATAGTAGTAGTTCGAATAGGTGTTATAGAGGTTTTGGTAAGCCTTCTGATAACGGCTCGAGTAACCGGTCTGGTTAGCGAAATAGATCGATGCACTCAAGCTGTTCGGACGCTTACCGCCAAGCCACGGCTCCAGGAACGAGATCGAAGCCGAGGTATAATAGATACCGTTTGTACGCGCGTTGATAGAGAAGGTCTGACCCTCACCCTGCGGCACGATGCGGTAAGATTTCTTATTGAACAGGTTCTGGATGGCGAAGTTAGTGAACTTCAATCCAAGCGAACCCACCAGACCGGTAGCACCCCAACCGAGCGAGAACTCAATCTGGTCAGAGGACTTGGTCTGCAACTGATAGGTGATATCCACCGTTCCCTCTTCGGGATTCG
>CAMHQP010000046.1 GCA_946187555.1 uncultured Bacteroidales bacterium | reverse complement strand
GAGGACTTGGTCTGCAACTGATAGGTGATATCCACCGTTCCCTCTTCGGGATTCGGCTGAATATCCGGCACGAGCTTCTCTTGGTCAAAGTGACCCATCTGCGCCAACTCACGCAGCGAACGCATAATATCCGACTGCGAGTAGAGTTGTCCGGGTTTGGTGTAGAGTTCACGACGAACAACATGCTCATACACACGCGTGTTACCGACGATATTGATCTGGTTGATCGTGGCAGGTTTGCCTTCGTACAGACGCATCTCGAAATCAATCGAGTCGTTCTCCACGTTCACCTCCACGGGATCGACATTGAAGAACAGGTATCCGCGGTCGGTGTAGAGCTTGCTGACGGCATCGTCATCATTGCTCAGACGGTCATTGAGGGTCTTGAGGTTATACACATCGCCGGGTTTGATACCGAGCGTAGCGTCCAACAGTTCATACGGATACACCGTGTTACCCACCCACTTGACCGAACGAACATAGTACTTATCACCCTCGCTGATAGTCATGTAGATATCCACGCGGTTGGGGTCTTCGGGATTCGGAACGACACTATCCGCTACGATATACGCATCGCGGTAACCGTGCTCGTTGTATTTCTCGATGACTGCCTGTTTATCTTTCTCGTACTCCTCGGTAACGAATTTCTTGGTGCGGAAGAGATTAATAATATCGTTATCGTTGGTCTTCTTCATCGCCTTGTTGATCTGACGATGCGTGAGGTTCTCGTTTCCGGTGATATAGATCTTACCGACCTTGGTCTTCACTTTCTTATCCACGCCGACCAGCACACGCACATAGCCCGGATGATCGGGGTCGTTATTCTGCAGCACATGCACCTCTGCGTTATGGAAACCTTTCTCGGCAAGGTATTTCTTGATGACGGTCTTACAGTGGTCTTCGAGGTTAGGCGTCATCTGCGAGCCTTGACGGATACCGGCTTTGACTTCTATATCCTCACGTTCGGATTTCTTGAGTCCTTCGTAGCGCACCTCGCTGATACGCGGGCGTTGCTCCAACTGAATGACGAGCCACACCTTATTGCCTTCGAACTTAGAGGCTTTGATCTTCACGTTCGAGAAGAGTCCCTGTTTCCAGAAACGCTTAACCGCTTTGGTGATCTGATCGCCCGGCACTTCTATCTTATCCCCCACAGCGAGACCGGAGAAGCCGATGAGCACAAAGTCCTCATAGCTATCCGCTCCTTCCACCTCAATGCCGGCAATCTCGTAGGTCTTACGCGTCATGCCGTACTCAATGTCCTGGGCGAACACCCCGACACTGAAGAGCACAAACAATAGTATATTAATGAATCTGTTCACTGGTTTTTCCAAATCTTCTTTCACGTTTCTGATAATCCACAATGGCTTTATAGAACTCCTCTTCGGTGAACTCCGGCCACAAGCAATCGGTAAAATAGAGCTCGCTATACGCCAGTTGCCAGAGCAGGAAATTACTGATGCGGTACTCTCCGCTGGTGCGGATGAGCAGATCCGGATCGGGCATCTCGCGGGTGGTCATGAGCGACGATACGAGTTGTTCGTTCACATCCTCTGCACGCAACTCACCGCTCTGGGCACGACGCACTGCCATACGCACCGCTTCGGTGATCTCCCAACGCGCCGAATAACTGAGCGCGATGACCATCGTCAGACCGGTGTTCTTGCTCGTCTCGTCGATACATCCCAGGAATTTCTGACGCGTGCCTTCCGGCAAACGATCGATATCACCGATGGTCTGCAGACGTACATTATTGTTCATCAGCGTCGGGGTCTCCTTCACGATCGTGTCCACCAGCAGCGTCATCAACGCATCGACTTCCTCCTTCGGACGGTTCCAGTTCTCCGTAGAGAAGGTGTATAACGTCAGATACTCGATACCGAGTGCAGTAGCTGCTACGGTGATGTTATGCACGGTCTCAACGCCTTGTTTATGACCGAACATGCGCGCCAGACCTTGTTTCTTTGCCCAACGACCGTTACCATCCATGATGATGGCCACGTGACGCGGCAGACGCGCTTTGTCTATTTGTTCTTTATATGCCATTGTTATGCTTTTTTACCAATTACAAATGCGGCAGGCTTTCTTCGCGCGAGCGAACTCAAACACCAGTCCTGCCGTCAGCATACCCGTCAAATCGCAGTTCATGATGTTACTGCCGTTTAAGCCGTGACGGTCGGCTAAGTTATCCCGGTTCTCCAGGTTGTCCGCGAAGTACACATTATGCTGCCAAGCTATATTGAGTCCCACGAACTCATGGAATCGCCATTTGAAGCCGATGCCGAAGGGGAAATACGCCATGGCTTTGTTGAAGTTGCCTTTCGTATAACCTTCTGCTCCGTACAGCCCTGCGCCGATACCCAGGAAGATATACGGCGTGTAGGGTTTGATACGTTTGTCGAACTTATTAGCGTCTCCGAAACGGAAGAAATTGAACTCCGCCATCACATCGACGTTCACCAACAGGTTCTGCCATTTGCTATCCAACTTCACGGCTCCCACACCGGTCTTGTACTCGTACTCATTGCCCGTGATACGTTGCCCGGACGCCTTCACCTGCAGCGCCCAACGCTTGGTGAACTTATACCGGAAATGGATACCGTAGGCCTCGCGGGGGGTCATGAAGATATGCTCCGCCGCATCACCCACGTAGTAACCGCAACCGGCCTGCACACCTATCTCGCACATGTACGGTTGACCGTTGGTCTGCGCCTGTACTCCGGGGATACAGAGCACAGTACACAGGATACCAAGGATTATTATGTATAATTTCTCAATCTTCAATTTTCAATCTCCAATTTTCAATTCCCGGCTTTTATCAAAAGGCGGAAGGCATCGGTGACGCGCTTGACCGCCACCACTTCGATTTTAAAACGCTTGCTATCGATCTTCTGTCCGTCCGGAATGAGGATGCGTTTGAAGCCTAATTTCTCTGCCTCAGCGATGCGCTGCTCGATGCGGTTGACGGGTCGTATCTCTCCTGCCAGTCCTACCTCGCCGCACAGACAGGTCGTAGCATCCAAGGGGATGTCCATATTACTGCTGAGCACCGAAGCGATAACCGCCAGATCGATCGCCGGATCTTGTACCCGCAGGCCACCGGCTATATTGAGGAACACATCTTTCTGCAGCAACTTAAAGCCCACGCGTTTCTCGAGCACGGCGAGCAGCATGTTAAGTCGTCTGCCGTCAAAGCCTGTGGACGAGCGTTGGGGTGTACCGTACGCCGCAGAGGAAACCAGTGCCTGCACCTCAATAAGGAACGGTCGTACGCCTTCTACAGCCGCAGCGATAGCGATACCGCTTAATCCTTCACGCGAGGTAGAGAGCAACAGCTCCGAGGGGTTCGTCACCTCGCGCAGACCGTCCTGACGCATCTCGTAGATACCTAACTCAGAGGTCGAACCGAAACGGTTCTTCTGTGCCCGCAGGATGCGGTACATGTTATGCTGGTCACCCTCGAACTGCAGCACCGTGTCCACGATATGCTCCAGCACTTTGGGACCCGCCAGCGAACCCTCTTTGTTGATATGTCCGATGATGAAGAACGGTATGTTCCGCGTCTTGGCGAACTCCAGAATACGTGCCGCGCACTCGCGTACTTGACTCAGCGAACCGATGGTAGCATCGATGGCGTCCGTTCCGATGGTCTGGATCGAGTCGATGACGACTATCTCCGGTTCGAGCTCTTTGACCTGCTCAAGGATACGCTCCAGCGAGGTCTCGGCAGATATATAGAGGTTCTCAGCATTGCCGGCTAGTCGTTCTGCACGCAGTTTCAGTTGCTGCGCCGACTCCTCACCCGAAGCGTAGAACGTCTTGCGTTCACCCTGCTGCATCAGCACCTGGAGCGCGAGCGTCGATTTGCCGATACCCGGTTCACCACCCAGCAGCACCAGACTACCCGGCACCAGTCCACCGCCTAACACACGGTTCAACTCACCGTTATGCATGTCGATGCGGATCTCGTGCGAAGCCTGCACGTCTTGCAGACGTTTGGGTTGATTGCCGGTCGAGATTCCCGTAACCCGTAACCCGGTTCCCGTAACCTTGGAGGAAGTAACCACTTCCTCTTCATACGTTCCCCACTCTCCGCATACCGGACAGCGACCGAGCATCTGCGGGGCTTTTGCTCCGCAGGACGAGCACACATATTGAATCGTTGCTTTTGCCATCCAATCTTCAATCTCAAATCTCAAATGTCAAATTCTCTTCCGCCAAAACGGTATTGTCAAAAATCGGTTTGGCTTCTTGCAAGAAGAGACTATGGTCTTCTACGCGCGCCGAGTAGTGTCCTAAGATCAACTTCCCGGCGTTCGCTTTTTGCGCAATCGTCGCGGCTTGTGCGGCGGTGGAGTGCTGCACCTCTTTGCTGCGCGCACCCATCGACTCGAGGAAAGTGGACTCATGATAGAGCGTACCTACCCCGTCGATGATGGGAACGATCTTCTCGCTGTACATCGTGTCCGAGCAGTAGGCGTACGCCTTACGTGCCACGCGCTCGAACGAACCGTCTTCTTTCTGCACCCGCTGCGACTCCTTGAAGAGGAACCCGCAGGTGGGCACACTATGCTTGAGCGGGATGGTCTCTACGGTGACGTTATTATCCTCGTAGATAACTTCGTTCTTGCGGGGGTTGATGGCGTGGAAGATGATCTCGTACTGACGGTCGTTAGCATGGTACTCCAGCAACGGTGTCAGCAGTTTCTCGAGGTCTTTGTACGCATATATATGCATCGGTTGCGTGCGTTTGAGCATACCGAGCGTGGTCAGTAACCCGATCAGACCGAAGCAGTGGTCGCCGTGCAGATGGGAGATGAAGATGTTATACAGCCGCGAGGTGTGTACACCCAGCTTCTGCATCGTCAACAACGTTCCCTCACCGCAATCGACAAGGAAATACTTATCGTGCAGGTTAACCAACTGCGACGAAGGCGACGTGGTCTTCGTCGGTTTGGCACTGCCGCAGCCTAATATGGTTACTGTTCCTTTCATTGTACTTGTTCTAACTGTTCGAGTACTTTATCGCCCAGGGCGGTTTTGGTAGCTATATGCTCGAGCACGGCCTTAACGAAGGAGTTGGACTCAAACGATCCGCGTACCTCTTCGAAGTCCGCCTGTGCTTGGCTGCGGTCACCATCAACACCGAAACCGGTCTGACTGTTGAGGTCAAACTCCTTACGGGCATCGTTATAAACCATCCGATCCAAGCCCACCACAGCTTCTTGCCACTCGATGATGGTGCGTTTGATCTGCTCGAGCGTCACGTCTTTCACCTTGCAACCCCATACCTGCTCGAGGTGCTCCAACGCCCACGACCACTCGTACGAGTAGTAATGCGCGTGCATAGCTACCAGACGTTCCTGGATAGCCTCGAGGCTCAGTTTGCCGGCTTCGATATCATCCGCCAGACGACTCACTTCGCTACGCGGCGCAATCAGTCCGGCCAGATCAACCCATGTGCCGATACCTGCCTCGCTATCCGGTTGCAATGCCTTGCGCACCTCCTCCAAGGTATGCCACTCGCTCTTCTCGAGACGACTGATGAGGCTGTTGCCGAGGAATTTCTGAATACCGATCGTATAGAGTTCGAGACCGTGCTTGAGCGAGGTGTTACGGATCTTACAGTTACGATAACCGAAGACCTCGGTGTTCTCGCCGCTCAGCGCTACGAGCTCGTTCAGCACCTCGCGTCCGCGCCACATCTTCTGTACCGTGTACGGGCTCAACAGGTTGAAGTTGATCTGGTCGAGTTTATGCGGATCCTTACGGTTGTCACGCTTCGGCCATTTCTGCGCATCACGGATCGTACCTACCGTACGCAGGTTAGCGCCCGGCACCAGATAAGACTCCGACTGGTTCTCAATCAAGTACGAGAACGGCAGATCGGAAGTGTCCGCATGATGCGTATGACGACCCATCACAAGACTGAACGCACCGATCTTAGACGGCCACAGCAGATAACTGTCGCTCGTGGTCTTCGAACCGCGCTCTGCCACACCCTGATGGATCGGACCGAGTTTGTACATATGGTTCGACTGGTTACTACCCGAACCGGCGTTCATGAACGAGAACATACCGGCGATGAGCAGCGTCGATTTATGATGGGTCACGGTATAGGGACCTGCGAAGATAGCGCAAGCCTCACCGTGCATACCTTGGCAGTTCGAGAAGAACAAGCTCTCACCCGCCGAGTAGTGTTTATCAAAGATACAACCTTGTCCCACGAAGCACTTGTCCACCAACGTCGAGTCACCGATCTCCACGCCCGAGGCAATGATGAAATCCGTGCACTTGACACCGCTGCCCAGATGCACCGGAGCGAACTCGTTCGAATTGATTGTACCATTCTTCAGACGACTCACGCCCGTCAGTTCGGCGAAGTCACCGATCTTGACGTTCTTGATACTACCGCAGTTGAGGATACGTACGTTATCGCCGATATAGCCCACCTCCGAAGCCTGCGCCTCAGCATAGGCATCGATCATCTGCTCCAAAGCGTGAATCATCTTCGGGCGATGACGATAGAGCGTCAGGATATACGCCAGACTCGCACTCAACTCGTTGAAGATAGGTATCTCACGTCCACCGCCTTCGTTCATCACCGGCACGCGTACGCCGTTACCGAAAGTCGTCTTGCCGTCCACAAGAATGGCGTTGACGTTCTCGATGCAGGTGTTGTCACCGATGTGGTAGTTGGCGATGTAGTTATGGATGTTGTACAGGTGCGCGTCGTTGCCCACTTCGCAGTTGTGCAGCATGGCGTGATAGATACCGCTGTGGATCTTGATACCACCCGGCAACTCGATCTCCTTGCCATACACACCCAGACGGTTGTGACCCGAGAAATTGGTATGACGCACGTAGCGCGCATCAAACGCCTCTGCCACTTCCACCTCTGACCAGTTGGTCGCTTTGCAACCCTGCTCTTCCAGTTGCGCGATCTCTTGCGCTGTCAATGAACGGTAGTTCATAGGGCCTAGTCGTTCAGCAGCATCGGCATGAGGAGCATCAGCACATCCTCGTTCTCCTCGTTCTCTGCCGGCAGGATCAGACCTGCGCGAGCGGGATCAGAGAGCTTGAGCAGCACGTCGTCCGAAGCGATAGAAGAGAGCAGATCGATCAGGAACGGAGCCTTGAAACCGATAGCCATCGGCGTACCGTTATAGCTGCAGCTGATGGTCTCCTCAGCGCTGGTCGAGAAATCGATATCTTGTGCGCTGATCTTGATCTGGTTCTCGCTGATAGCCAGGCGCAGTTGAGCCGTACCGTTGTTAGCGAACACAGCCACACGCTTGCACGCGTTGATCAAGGTCTGACGGTCTGCGGTTACGATGTTCTGGTTAGCCTGCGGGATAACCGCGTTGTAGTTCGGGAAACGACCCTCGATCTGACGGCATACCACGATCGTGTTGCCGAACTCAAAACGAGCGTTCTTCTGACCGAATACAACCTTCACATCCTCTTCCTCTTTAGCCAACAGGTTCTTGAGCAGGTTAGCCGGTTTCTTCGGCAGGATGAAGTTAGCCGCGATACCTGCTGCAACACCCATGTTGATGTAACGAACCAGACGGTGTGCGTCGGTAGCTACCATCGTCACTTTGTCGGCAGCGATATCAAAGAAAATACCGTTCATCACCGGACGGAGCTCGTCGTCAGCCGTGCAGAAGATCGTCTTCTCGATAGCACCCTGGAGCACCTTAGCCGGCATAGCGATCGTCTGCGCCTCTGCCTCTGCACCCGGCATCTCCGGATACTCGTTGCCGTTAACACCTACGAACGAATAAGTACCGTTCTGACTAACCATGCTGACTGCGAAATTGTTCTCATCGATGGTGAAAGACAGCGGTTGCTCCGAAAACTCCTTGAGGGTCTCTAACAACAGCTTAGCAGCCGAAGCTACCTTACCTGCACCTTCTACATTCTCTACCTCCACACTCGTACGGATCGTGGTCTCACCGTCCGAAGCGGTCAGCTTCAGTTCATTACCGGACAGTTCAAAGAGCACGTCGTCCAGGATCGGCAACGCATTCTTACTGTTAATCACGCGGCTTACAGCCTGTAATTGCGAAAAGAGTTTAGAACTCGAAACATTAAATCTCATATACGTATATTTTTTGTTGTTTTTGTTCGTTGTTTTCCTACGCGCGCAGCGTCATTTATACGCACGCATACCTGCATTACGCGCATTTAAGCGTGCAAAGGTACAACTTTTTTTTGATATGAGCAAATTTTATGCCATTTTTTTTGCGTAATTCATTTTTTTGTAGTAATTTTGCAGCCGGAATTATGAAAATCGGTGTTTTTGACAGCGGATACGGGGGGCTGACGATATTAGAAGCGATCCGTCGGGAGTTGCCTCAGTACGACTATTTGTACTTGGGCGACAACGCGCGTGCGCCCTACGGTACGCACTCGTTCGATGTGATTTACCGCTACACCTTGCAAGCCGTGAAATATCTCTTTGAACAGGATTGCACATTGGTTATTCTTGCATGCAACACGGCCTCTGCCAAAGCCCTCCGTACCATCCAACAACGCGACCTGCCGGAAATAAATCACCAATTACAAATTACCAATCACCAATCCCGCAGGGTAAATGTCCTCGGTGTGATACGCCCGACCGTCGAAGCCGTTCCGGCATTAACAATGACAAGACATATCGGTATTTTAGGGACACCCGCGACCGTCAGTTCGGAGAGCTACGTTATGGAACTCGAGAAGATAGACTCTTCTCTTGTCATTACTCAGCAATCCTGTCCTCTTTGGGTTCCGCTTATTGAAAACAATGAGCACAACACCCCTGGGGCAAAGTTCTTTATCGAAAAATACTTAGATGAGCTTCTTGCAAAAGACCATCTCATCGACACCATAGTTCTCGGTTGCACCCACTATCCGCTCATCAAAAAGCAGATAGACCACTATCTTGGCGACAAGATAACCACTATCGCTCAGGGCGAGTTGGAGGCGAAGAGTCTGGCGGATTATCTCTCTCGTCATCCCGAGTACCGTTCCAAACTCTCAGCCAACGGTACGTGCCACTACCTGACCACAGAAAATGCGGACCGCTTCTCGCAATCGGCATCGCTCTTCCTCTCCTCCCCCGTCCAGGCGGCGCACATCGATTTGGAGTAACTTTCGTAAATTTTAGTGTAAAAAAGCAGAATAACTGCGGGTACAGGGGTCTGTAACCCTGTATAATCGTCCGCGTATAGTCGAATGAATAACCTACTAATAACATACTAATAACCTACTAATCACCTACTAAATACATACTAATTATATACTAATCACGTAGTATAATACAGGAATACGTAGGCAAAAACAAAAAACTAATACGAAGCAAACACAAAACGACAAAAAAAAAATGACATACGCAAATTTGTATGCCATTTTAGTGAATTTTCCTGGTTATGTTTACCCGATCTGGATATGCCTGCCAATTTTACCATGCGACGCCGAGGGTGATGCCGACACCGTGCTGGAGGTATTGGTTGAAGGCTTCGTTATTGCTTTTGGGCTTGAACGCCGGGATCTTCAGGTCATTCTTAGTCCACTGCCAATCCATCGCGTAATGAAGTCCCAGAACCAAGTCCACGGAGTTGAACGGGATACGCCAATCGAGCCCTATACGCGTATCCGTGAGAATAGCAAAGCCCCCATAGATATTTCCCGTTTTCATCGGTCCGGCTCCGGCACTCTGGGTAATACGCGGAACAAGCATGTATTTTCCCACCTGAATGGGCAGCTGACCTCCGACATAAAGCCCGAACATCGCTCCCGCGCGGGTTTTATAACCTAACTTGGTAGCGAAAATCTCGTCCTCGGTCATGGCTTCTTCGATAAGCGCGGTTATCTGCACGCCGGTAGCGATATAACCCAACCAATCATGCCCTACTTGCAGCCCCACCTGCTGGTTCATTCCCAGATAATTGTCATAGACTAGGCGCACATGGTTCATATTATCCATATCTGTCACGATATGTGTAGCGGAGCGCTCGAATTTCTTGGCAGCCTTCCCCTTTTGCGCAATCAGACTATCACGGACAGCAAGTGTGCGCAGCGCGGGATCAAGCGGCAAATGCCAATCCGTCTCCCTTAAATCTTTTTGAACCGAATCCGGCAACTGGCGGAACACATACAACCAATCTTCGCCGGAGAGAGCACGTAGAGGCTCCATCTCATTGCTTGCATCTGTTTTAGATGCTCCTAATGTGGCGATAAACGCTTGCACATCTTCTTTCCCGATTGCCAATCCCACTCCCTCACGGTAGAAAGCCTTCCAGGTGTTGATGCCCAAGATCTCATACTTGCCTGCCGCGTTTTTGAGCAAGAGCGGTCCGCCGCTACTACCGGGATCAATAGAAGCCGTATGTTGGATGATACGCGAAGCGTGCTCGTAGCTGTCCACATCCACACGCGCATTAGATATGCTTCCGCGCGTGAGTTGCCAGGACGGTTTATTTGCCAACTCGGGAAAACCTGCTGCCACAATAGAGAGATCTTCCTCTATCTCACCTGCATAAACAGGCAGCGCAATCATCTCGCATTCCGAAGGAAGAGCTATCGCCGCCAAGTCGGTTGAAGCAATATTCGTCACATCGCAATGCTCGTAGCGGACGGTCTTTTCATGGAGTTGGAAGATAATAGTTGCTTTCCCGGCATAGCCAACCACATGCAGGTTCGTCAGGATATATTTCTTGCCGTCATGCTCTACGACGACACCCGAACCGAAAGTGCCTTCGTTTTTATAGGCGGTTAACGCCCGCGAAGCACTTCTCATCCCGGCTCTCGCCGTATAGAGGGCGTAGTCGCCCATGAGCGATTTGTCCGCATCGGAATACTCCGGTTCAACGACACAAACACTATGCCGCAAGCCTTGCGCAGAAGCCGGCAGCAGCACACACAACAGCATAGTTGCCAAATAGAAAATACGTTTCATATCAGAAAAAATTATTCGTCGTCACCCACTA
>CAMHQP010000045.1 GCA_946187555.1 uncultured Bacteroidales bacterium | reverse complement strand
TGGATTCGCGTAGAGGGCGATGAGGCCTATGTAGGCATCACGGACTATGCGCAGTCGGAGTTGGGTGAGATCGTCTTCGTAGATGTACCGACCGAGGGTGATACCGTAGCGCAAGGCGAGGTATTCGGTTCGATCGAGGCTGTGAAGACCGTCAGTGACCTCAATATGCCGGTTACGGGCGAGGTGCTGGAGATCAACGGCGCACTCGATGCACAGCCGGAATTGGTCAACAACGACCCGTACGGTGAGGGTTGGATCATCCGCATCAGCGTGAAGGATCCGGCAGAGCTCGACAATCTCATGGACGCAGCGGCATACGAGGCCAGCCTCTAACGTACGCGCGTAAATATATAAGGAGTCGCCCTAAAAGGCGGCTTCTTTGTGTGTAAAGTCAACTTTACAAAATGCACATTTTTAGCATTTTTTGTGTCATATTGTTGCCATATTGAAATATTTTGTGTAATTTTGCGCCCTAAATATCGTATATTTAAGGCAAAAATTTAAATTGTTTTATAGTATGAAGAAACATTTACTCATGTTGTGCGCGGCTGTGATAGCTGCTACGATGAGTCTCGAGGCGCGCGTCATCTTGATTGACGAGGGTTTCGAGAATGGTATTCAGGACAGTGTGTGGACCCAGGAGTTTGAGGGAGCAGAGATGCCGTGGGCGGTAGAGGATACGGTGGATGGACTGTCCTATCCTGCTACGGTGGTGCAAGGTTCGAAACGTGCCTTCTTGCGTAACCCGACCAATGAGACGATCGGTTATAAGACCCGCCTGGTTAGCAAAGTGATGGATCTGAATCCGCTGACAGTACCGGATCCGGAGCTGATTTTCTTCTATGCCAACCCGCGTTGGGGTGGAGACCGCGATACGCTGCGTGTGCTCTATCGTACGGCTACCTCCGGTGCGGACTCGAAATGGAAGCAGATGGCGGAGTATAGTACGGCCTCTGCCGATTGGCAGCGCGTGAAGATCAAACTGCCCGATGTAGGTCGTGTTTATCAGATTGCTTTTGAGGGCAAAGATAACCTCGGTCACGGTATCGTGTTGGATAGCATCAAGTTGCAGTCCGCGGCGCAGTGCCGTATCCCGGATCACCTCACGGTAGCCAACAAGGGTGCCGGTGTGGTACGTCTGTCTTGGTCTGGTAGCTATGACGTGGACGAATATGAGTTGATCATCACCAAGGATACGATTGACCCGGATTTGATTGCCGAGTTAGAGGAGTCGGAGCCGGAGAAGATCGTGTTCCATGATCTGGTAGGCGATAGCCGTCACTATGAGTTGAAGCTCGAGCCGGGTGAGTTCTACCTGGCGTATGTTCGCTCTATTTGTGATGAAGGTGAGGAGATCAGTGCGTGGAGTAGCGAGGTCTCGAAAGACGGCCCGTTCGGCTTCCATGTGCGTCCGACCTTGCAGGTGCCGTTCACCGAGACCTTCAATACGGTAGTTAACCCCGACGACCCGACCCGTCTGCTCGATTGGACGTGGAAGAGTAATACCGGTAATCCTAACCCGTATATCAACACGAAGACCTCCAATGCGGCGGTTCGTGCGAACTATTCGCATGATAAATCGTATGCGGTAATTTTCTCCGGCGGTACGACTTCTTCGCCGTCCACTTTCATCCCGGCTGACCGCTATGTCTATTTGGCTACGCCGGCTTTGGCGGATACGACGCGCGAGGACTTCGCGCTCAACCAGTGTCAGGTGCATTTCTGGGCAACCGTTTATACGGCTACCGGTCGTCAATACGGTAGTGGTATCATCATCGGTGTGATGGATGATCCGGATGATATCATGACTTTTGTGCCGGTGGATACGGTACGCGTTTGGGGTAACAAGACCCATGAGGAGTATATCATCGACCTCGGCGGCTACAACGGTACGGGTACCTTCCTTGCTTTTGTCAGCCAATTTGACCGCGATAACCTCTTCTATCTGGATGACGTGACCGTGGAGTACCGCCAGGCGCAGAACAAAGTGACGGAGATCATCGTTAATCCGCGTGACACGTTTGCTACCATCACCTGGAATAGCAATGCGTCTTCGTATAACGTGCTGATTACCAATACGGCAGTTGATCCGGCTAATGCGTCTGCAGACTTTGTGGTGGATCGGGCGACGGTACAGGGCAACAGTTATCTGTGCGAAGCCTTGGAGGCGAACCATAACTGGAATAATCCGTACTATGTCTATGTGAAGGCAGCCGGTCAGGAATGGTCGAACGGAAAGCGTTTCGTGACCCTTGTGTCGCAACGCGATATCCCGTATTCGTATGATTTTGAGCCGAGCAACACTCCGGTTTTTTCGCTTCCGTCTGACGGCTCACAGTACATGGTGGGCATGGGTATCTTCGGTAATAGCGGTACCTATCCCGCTGTAGTGAATAACTCGAGTAACAGCTATGCCGGTTCGGGTTATCTCTATATGAACAAACGTGGCGGTACAGACGCATGGATCGTGCTCCCGATGGTGGAGAACCTCGAGGAGGTACAGGTGAAGTTTTACCTCAGCGGCGGTTCTACCTACGATCAGGCGCATGCTACCGTCGGTGTGATGTCCAACCCGATGGAGATCAGTACGTTTGTGCCGGTGTCGAGTTTCAAACTCAACAACACCGGTTATACCCGTTGTTATGCCAATTTCGAGCATTATAACGGCCCGGAGGGTGTCATCGCCATCATCTGGGATGATGTCAAGAACATGACCGAGAACACCGTCAATTATATTGATGAGTTGACGGTGGACAGCTTGGCGGACTGTGTGCCGCCGACGAGTATCGACTTGGAGATTTTCCCCGATTCGATCACGGCTCGTTGGGAGCTCTCGTCGCATTCGGATACCTGGGAGTTCTTTATCTCCCGTGCCGCTATCCCGGCCAAAGACCGTATCCACAAGACGATGGCGGACTTGGCTGCAGTTAGCAGTGTTGTAGTGGCTGATTCGATCACTTGGAGCGGATCGGGTACGCCGACCTTCGGTTTCGGTGGTTTGACGCCCCATATGAAATACTACCTCTATGTCCGTGCTACATGTGACATGGAGTGGTGGACGGAGATGTCGTTCAGTACGCCGTGTAGACCGGAAGAGTTCCCCTATAAGGAGACGTTCGAGAGCTTTAACGTGAACTCCACTTCTGTCGGTTGCTGGCAGACGGCGGATTATATGGGTGTCAACTACCCGAAGATTGCGCAGGCCGGTACCAGTTCGGCCAGCAATAAGGTGCTCGAGCTCTTTTCCTCCGGTTCGACCCACCGCTCGATGGCTATCCTTCCGGAGATAGAAGGATCGTTGTCATCGATGTTGCTCAGTTTCGATGTACGGGCAGTGAGCTCGTCCTATACTTCGAGTATAGTGATTGTCGGTACGATGGGTGACATCGAGGACGAGAGTACTTTTGTGCCCTTCGATACGATCAAGGTATCCGGCAGCAGCGCCTTCCGGAAAGTGCGTCTTATTCTCTCCAAATACAACCTCGCGCATGAGAATATCGCCATCACGTCCGGTCTGGGCGCTACGGTGACAGCGAGCGATGTATATATCGACAATGTGGAGCTGAAGGATCCGTCTTGTATCGAGCCGTATGACATCAAGCAGACCAGCACTGCACCGGATATGTTCGATATCGAATGGCAGGGAGCGGCACCCAATGACCAATGGGAACTCAAGGTGCTCAGCCAGAGTGTCTCCATCATTTCGATCAAGAACGGTACGTATAACACGGATTATGATATCGTACACGATACGCTCATCGTCGGTAAGTCCTTCCATCTCGGAGGTCTGCAGGCGAGAAGTACCTATTATGTCTATATCCACACGCTCTGCGGAGACAGTGTATGGACGGCTGCTACGGTACATACCTCGTGTGATTACCTCGATCCTAACAAACCGAACAAAGAGACCTTTGAGTCGTATAGCGACGGCGAAGTGCCGGATTGCTGGACGGTAGGTACCAGAACGGGTACGGGAACGAACCCGAGTATCTATACGCTCAGTTCCAATAAGGTGTTCAGTATTAAACAATCGCTCTCCTCTTGTCCGCACTGGATCGCAGCGCCGGTAATCAAGTGTGATTCGTTGAGTTCGATGCTTGTCTCGTTTGACGTGAGTACGTATAGTGGCGAGACCTGCGTATTCGGCGTGATGACTGATCCTACGGACTTGAGTACGTTTGTTCCGTTGGATTCAGTAGATGGTACGGGATCCTCGAACTTTATGGCGAAGTCCTATGACTTGAGCGTGTATGCCAATCTGATTCCTGCTTCCGCAAAATATATTGCATGGAGAGGAACGTATGATGATGACGACTATATCTATCTGGATAATATTTCCATCATCTCGATGGCTTGTCCGATGCCGAAGCCGAGTATCGAGAGCTTGACCAAAGAGAGCGTACAGATCGGAAGCGGTCTGCGTTCCGGCGAGCCGTGGATACTGCTTATCACCAATCATGAGGTAGATGCCGACGACTTGTCGAACGACAGCTATGTCGTACCGGCAGAGTGGATCGTAACCCTTGACACGGTGTCCAAGCGTTCGAAAGAGATCTTCGGTCTGGAAGGCCAGACGAAGTACTACGTAGCGGCAGCTACACTCTGCGAGGATTCGATTGTCTCGATGTGGAAGACGATCTCGTTCATGACGCCTTGTGTGGCCATGAGTCCGGATCAATTGGGTACCATCACTTTCTCGAAAGAAGAAGGTTTTGAGGTAGGCGCAGGCAAGGATATGCCTTGCTGGACGGTTGGCAATAAGACTCAGGGTGCTACTTCAGGATATATCCCCTATGTGGATAACTCCACCACGCACGACGGCAATAACTACCTGAGTATGCACGACGAGGTTTCGTCTTCGTCCTCTTATGTGGGTGCCTATGCCATTATGCCGGAACTCGATGTCGATTCGATCAGCAAGTATCAGGTCAGCTTCTATGCGCGCGGATACAACTCATCGACGGCGGAGAGCAAACTCATCGTCGGTGTAATCTCTGACCCGACTGATCTGATGACTTTCGAGGCCATGGATACGCTCAACCTCAGTAAGACCACTTGGGATCCGTACAGCGTAGGCTTCGAGCAATACTTGGGTGACTACATGGGCGATTATGGAAAGAACATCATGTTCCTCTCCGATTTCGGTGCTACCAACTATGCCTATATCTCGGAGGTCACGGTTGAGTTGATTCCGCGCTGCCGTCCGATTGGTACGTTCTCGGTAGATAGCGTGAGCGAGGATGCAGCGGTGATCAGCTTCAAGGGCTATCAGGATACCTTCCGTCTGTTGCTCGCCAACAGAGCCCTCAAGGAGTCTGAGAAAGCTACCTACATGTATCTGCTCGATACGATTGTGGATCATTCGGATAATATCCGTCTTACCGGCTTGGAGTCGGCGGCGAACTACTACGTCTATGCGCAGGGTATCTGCGAGGATGGCGATAGTACGGCTATCTCCTTGACCTATGCGTATATCCATACGGAGTGTCCGACCGTAGGCGGTGCCGCATTGCCTTTCGAGGATGACTTCGAGAGTTATGCGAAATATGAGAAGCAACCCGGTTGCTGGCAACTCTTAGGCTACAGCGGCCTTAATGTGGGCGAGGTTTCTTCCAATGGTACGAAAGCCATCAACCTGTGGAGTTCCGGTTATTTGGTTGTACCGCGCGTGAACGGTAACTTGGAGAACCTCAAACTCTCGTTCGATGCCCGTGGTTATTATAGCTCCGCTTCGAAATTCTATGTGGGCGTCATGGGCGATGTGAACGACTTGACGACCTTCCAGTTGCTGGAGAGTTTCGATTTGGAAGAATCCAGCAAGTTCACGAACTGTACGATGGAATTGGGCAACTATGACTTGTTGTACGACAATCTGGTGCTCACCGCCGGTATCACCAATGTAACGCCGGAAGTGAAGGATGACTGGATTGATAACGTTCGACTGGAGTTGGCTGCTTCATGCAACAGTCCGAGACTCAAATTGGAGAGTGTGTCGTTCAATGCGGCTACTATCTCCCTGACTCCGGCGTTTAAGACGGATACCCTTTGGGAGATCGCGGTACTGCCGGATTCGATCTACCGTCGCATATCGAATATAGAACTTTATATGGATACGTGTTCGCTGAAGCAGCAGGTTCGCTCCACGAGTATCGAGTTGACGGATCTGTCGGAGGCTACATCCTATGATGTGATTGCACGCACGATCTGCAGCCAGACCGATAAGAGCAACTGGATGCGTAACCCGTTGAAGGTAACGACCCAGTTCTATTTCCGGGATAGCTATTTCTTCGGCTTTGAGAAGGGAAATACGCCGGAAGAACAATGGCAACGCAGTACCGGTTCGGCAAGCGATAGTTATTACCTCCATCCGGCATTGGTAGCCGGTCGCGACGATGCAGGAGCTCGGACGGAGTCCTACATGTACTATCCGTACAGTCTGGAGAATACGACGGCCGAGAAGTATGCGCGTACCGGAGACGGTGCACTGCGTATGTTCTGCAATGCAGACTACTTCGGCGAATACCTCATCTTCCCTGCGGTGGATGAACCGAAGGCGCGCTCGTTTGAGTTCAAGATCCGTCCGGGTAGCATAGTAGCGGATAACGAAGGCAAACTCTATCCGAAAGATTCGTACAATGGTATTCTGGAGATTGGTACCATTGAGAAGGGTACGGATTTCAGTACCTACCAGCCGATGGCGACCATTCGTTTGGACAAAGTGACCAGTCGTGCTACGTCACGAAACGGTTATCTGTTCAGCAATTACACGCTGGATCTGGATTCCGCTACGGTAGCTACGCGTCAGATCGTCCTCCATCAGCCTAAGCAACCGATGGATACGTCGAACCTCTTCTTGGATGATGTGAAGTTGGATGCAGCGAAAGGCTATAGCCTCGTAGCACTGACTAAGATCGTGGCCGAAGGCGATAAGGCGCTGGTTGAATGGCTGAATATCGGCGGTCCGTGGAATCTGACGATCAAAACCGCAACCGGAACGAACGTACAGACCTTCCCGAACCTGACGGAGACCTCGCAGCTCGTAGAGAATCTGGAGCCGCAGACCGATTATATTGCCGTGCTGGAAGCAGCTAATAAGCCGTCCGGCTCATCTTCCTATGTGCTCTCGGATAAGATGTCCTTCCGTACGCTCTGTCAGACGGTAGTACCGAACGACCTGGCCGGTGGCTTCTTCTGGGATTTCGACGACCCGTATAACTGGGAAGCCAACGACATCCTGGCCGGAGAGACAACGGATACGATGTACTACAAGCCGGCTTGCTTCAATGTGGGTATCACCTATCCGAAGCCGGTGAATGGATACCAATGGCTCATCCAGCGCAAGGGCTATGATGCTACCGGTAGCTTCTCGTCGTATAGCGCTACCCGTCATCAGGAGGTAGGCCGCAACGACAGCCATGCGCTGCGTATCCATACCACCGCAACGAACTACAACTCCTATCTCGTCTTCCCGGAACTCGATTGCCGTTTCGATACGATGATGATTGAGTTCTATGCGCGCTGCTTCGTCAACTACGACGATAGTTACAGCACCGCATCCTATCGCGGAAAGATTGTGGACGCTTCCTATCTGAGCAGTAACTACAGTCAATCCGTTGTGCTGGGTACACTGTCCGATCCGAGTGACTTCAGTACGCTCGAAGTCATCGATACCTTGCGTTATTCGCATACCGATTTGACATCGACCAGTTATGTGACGGAAGATCCGAGCGGACTCCGTTACTGGGAGAAGAAACAGCTGCCGTTGACCAATGCGCAAGGCAAATACCTCGTGCTCTTCCAGCCTGCTCCGGGTCTGATGTATATCGACGACCTGAGCGTGAAGGCAATCGGTAATACGATGTTCGCGCCGCTGGATACGAAGACGACGAATATCACCGCCTCTTCGGCTACCCTCTCTTGGCGTGTTTACCAGCCGCAGTATGCATCTGTAGTGGTATTGATGAATGCTACGGGTACCCGTGAGCTGCTCCGCGATACTATCTTCGCTACGCAGTATGACCTGACGAACCTCCAGGGCGCGAGTGCATACCAATGGTATGTATATCAGACGCATGATAACAACGACTCGCCGACATCGGCTCCGCTCAGTTTCGCAACAGAGTGCGTGACCATCGGTCCGGATTATTCGTGTAGCTTCGAGCCGGAAGAGGGCACCACGATCATCGAGGGTCAGAACGCGAACTACAAGCAGACGCTCTGCTGGACGTACAGCGATGCGGCGCAAGGCGAATGGCGTTCCGGTACGTACGATCCGTATAACCAACCCAAGTCGGGTGATAATAACTATAGTTTCACCGGCACGAGCGCAGTTGTAATGCGTGCGCTATACAGTACGTATGGTACCTCGTACCAGCCGTATATCGCTATGCCGGCTACCGATGTATCGGCATACGATACGCTGCAGGTATCCTTCATGATCCGTCCGGCGTATGTCTCGGCGGTAACGGGTGGAGTGGTGACGTCCTACACAGGTTCGTCATATTCGAAGTCCGTCATCGTCGGTACGATGACTGATCCGACGAATGCCGCTACCTTCATGCCGCTCGATACCGTCACCTATGAGGGTACGCTCTCGACCAATGATGTAGCGACCGAGGCGAACAACTACCTCTTCCAGCAGATGCAGGTAGAGCTCGTCGGCGCCACCGGTCCGTACGTTGCCTTCATGACTTCGTTCTACGAGAAGGGCGGTACGTCGCTCAAGTCCAATGACTATATCTGGCTGGACGAAGTACGCTTCGAGCGCAAGAACGAGTGTAAGGAACCGCTCAACCTCACGGCTCTGCAGGTAGCTACGGAGCACGCTGTGCTGAGTTGGAATCCGATCGACTCCGCAAACGGCTACTGGTTGCAGGTATCGACCGATCCGAACTTCGCTGCGGAGGATGCGTTCGTATTTAACGAGCCGGTGGAGAGTAACACCGTGCGCGTAGAGCACCTCAGAGAGCAGACTACCTATGTATGGCGTGTACGTGCGCTCTGCGGCGAGAAATGG
Organism: uncultured Bacteroidales bacterium; assembly: GCA_946187555.1. GTDB lineage: Bacteria > Bacteroidota > Bacteroidia > Bacteroidales > Paludibacteraceae > Colicola. The sequence continues at coordinate 2,520 of CAMHQP010000045.1, read as the reverse complement.
GGCGAGAGTGCCTTTACTCCGCGTGAGAGCTTCAAGACCGTACGCAGCCCGTACTTCTACGAGAACTTCAGTACGGCTGTCAGTGCGACCGAATGGACCTTCAGCAAGGCGCATGCCGATGTGGTAGTGGATAGTACCGGCTCTGTGACACGTGCTACAACCGATAACTGGAGCTTTAACCGCACCACCACCAATTATGGTCTGGAGAGTCCGCACTATGCGGCAGCCGGTTACTCGGGTGACTACCACTGGATGGTAACGCCGGAGTTCTACCTCCCTGCGGACGATAGCGTACACTTCTCGATGGACATCGCACTGACGGCTTGTAACGCCGCGCATGCGTTGACCGGAAAAGCCGTGGCGGAGAGTGATATGAAGGATGATTACTACTTCATGATCATCATCTCGGACGATGGCGGTAAGACATGGAAGAGCGAGAACATACTCGCTAAATGGCAGAATACCAACCCGGAGGGCATGCAGCTGCGCGATATCCCGGCTACGGGTATGAAGGTGCGTTACAGCCTGGCGCAGTACGCTGACAAGAATATCAAGATCGGCTTCTACCGCGAGGCGAAATCTACCTCTACCACCGGTATCGCTATCCACTTGGATAATGTGCGTCTGGCGTACTTCAACAAGCGCGTGGACCTCACCTCCGCTTGCCAGTATGAGGATGTAACCGTAGGCGATATCCATCTCTCCGGCGATGATACGAAGCCGGGCAGACATATTTATCCGACCTGTTATTACATGACGGATGCGGCAGCCCGTGCCGGTGAACGCGATAGCGTCTTCTCGCTCGAGATAGAGATCTATCCGGCGCAAGAGACCGTTATTGCGGATACCATTTGCGAGGGCGATACCTATACCGATCTGGACTTCCTGCCGAAATCTACTACGGGTGTTTACCGTCGTAAACTGGAGACCGTAGAGCATGGATGCGATAGTATCGTCACGCTCTATCTGGAAGTCACGGCGCGCCGTTACGGCGAAGAGACCGAGGCTACCATCTGTAAGGGTGGCGAACCGTACGAGTGGCATGGTAACTACTATAACCGTGCCGGTGTCTATCGCGATACCCTCGTATCATCGGTTGGTTGCGATAGTATAGAGACGCTCATCGTCTCCTATGTATCGGATGCCGGTGGAGATACGATCTATCGTCACAGCACGGTAGCTATTCAGGATCTGCCGTTCACCTATACGGACATCGATTATGCGGCGGGTCAGGCGGAGATATACTATCCGGAGGGAACGCCGAAGGGAGAGTATGTCGATACCGTCCGCGTGCTCGTGGAGACCTGTACGGCAACCCTGATCCATACCCTGACGCTCTATGACCGCGATGAGGCAATCGACAATGTCGATGGCGAAACAGGCGGTGCGCGCAAGGTGATCTATCAGGATCGCATGTACATCATCCTCAACGAGGAATGGTACACCATCGAAGGTCAGAAAGTGCGTGACCCGCGGGAGTAAAATCGCCGCGTCTTCATGCGCTGACCCTTAGCAAAAGAGCTGCCCTCGTGGCGGCTCTTTTTGTGTGTTTCATGTCATTTTGCCAACTAAATATTACAAAATTGTATCAAAATAACATTTTTTTTCAAAAAAATTTGTACATTCCGAAAATTAATTGTAATTTTGCCGCCTAAAATATCTAAAAACGCTATATAAAGATAGTTTGTTTATTTTTATTGTTTAACTTAAAAGAAAAGCTTATGAGAAAAATTACTCAAAACTTGGCATTCCTGCTGTTGGCGCTTATGTGCTGTGTAGGTGTGCAAGCACAAGAGACAATTACTCTTAGCGGTGATCTCAACCAGGCATTAACGCCGGGTGGAACTTACCTGTTCTATGATTCAGGTGGCTCAAATGCTAACTATTCTAACAGCGAAAGTTACACGGCGACGTTCACGAATGCTGAGGGAAGCATTACCATTAATTTCTCATCTATAGCTACGGAGCCCTCGTCGTCATGTTACGATTGGGACTACATGCTTATTTACGATGGGGATGCTACTACTGGTACATTGATCGGTAGGGTACAAAATTCCTGCTCTACTTCCCTTCAGACAGATGTGGACTACACGGCTGAATCCGGCACGATGACTATTGTGTGGCACTCGGATTCTTCCACCAACGGAGCCGGTTGGGCCGCAACAATTACCGCAGAGGCATCATCTGCATCTTGTGCGAAACCGGAGACCCTGGAGGTAGCCGATGTTACTGCCAGTGGCGCTTCGCTCACATGGGACGGCGGTAGCGGTAGCTACAACCTCGAGTACAAGGCGACTTCGGCGGAAAAATGGACGGTGGCGTTGGAATCTACCACGGCCAAATCGTACGTCTTAACCGGCCTCGAGTCGAACACGGCTTACTCGGTTCGTGTTCAAAGCGTTTGTAGCGGAGAGACAAGTCCCTACAAAACGGCTTCCTTCACAACGCCTATCGCGTTGCCGTACGAGCAGCCGTTCGATGCATCTTCTATCCCGAGCGGATGGACGATGGCTACCGGTA